>NZ_JBHVWY010000001.1:326549-477211 GCF_042882005.1 Kribbella sp. NPDC058245 | reverse complement strand
TGGTGGAGTGCTGCGAGCAAGACAAGGAACTCTGGGT
The DNA here is from genome assembly GCF_042882005.1 of Kribbella sp. NPDC058245. Classification (NCBI taxonomy): domain Bacteria; kingdom Bacillati; phylum Actinomycetota; class Actinomycetes; order Propionibacteriales; family Kribbellaceae; genus Kribbella; species Kribbella sp. NPDC058245. Next base: position 477,174 of record NZ_JBHVWY010000001.1, on the reverse strand, counting down.
AAGTTGGGAACAACGGGGACGAAGAGGGCTGGGGGTTTGGGCCCACTCCACGCGCAGCCGCCGCTCGTCCTGCCGAACGCATGGGACGCCGGCTCTGCCCGCGCCATCGAGGCCGCCGGAGCTTCGGCGATCGCGACCACGAGCGCCGGTGTCGCCTGGTCCTTGGGCGTCGCCGACGGCGGCGGGCTCTCGCTGGAGGCTGCGGTCGGCGCGATCCGCGCGATCGTCGCCGCGGTCTCGGTACCGGTCACGGTCGATATCGAGGCCGGGTACGGCGATGTGGCGGCGACCGTGCGTGCCGTCCTCGAAGCCGGCGCGGTCGGCATCAACCTCGAGGACAGCACCGGCGGTGTGCTCGACACCCCGATCGTCCACGCGGGCCGCATCCGCGCGGCTCGCGAGACTGCAGTTGCCTTCGGCATCGATCTCGTCATCAACGCCCGCACGGACACGTACATGTTCGGCGACGGCACCGGCACACTCGTCCGCGCTCACCTGTACGCCGAAGCCGGGGCGGACGTCCTCTTCGTCCCTGCCGTGGTCGACGCGCCCACCATCCGTACGCTCGCTGCTGACTCGCCACTTCCCCTCAACATCATGGCCGGTCCCGGTGCACCACCGGTCGCCGAACTGGCTTCGTTGGGCGTCGCCCGGGTCAGCGTCGGGCCGGCCATCACGGCCCGCGCCTACGCCCTGGCCACGGCCGCCGCCACTGAGCTCCTCAAGAGCGGCACCTACGACGCTCTCGCATAACCGTCCATCAGTTGGTGGAAGGCAGCCAGTGACCTCCAGGGGCTGAGATGTTCCGCGTCGCCATCCAGCGGCCAGGCATCTCGGCCCCCGAGGCGCATCACGGTCTGCTGCGCAGCCTTCCTGCTCACGCCCGGAATCTGCATCAGCTCCGCGGCGAGCTCCTCGGGCCGGCCACAGTCGAGGATGATGTTGCCCTCAGCAACTTCCCTCGCTAGCGCGGCCACCGGCTCCACCCCGGTCAGCGCTTCCGGCGCCGGGAAAAGATGCGTCAGCCCATACCCGAACCCCGGCACCGCGATGCCGTGCACCTCGACGATCTTCCGCAGCACCTCATCCGCGTCCGCGTGCTGACCCGCGGCACCCGGCTTCCGCCGTACCGGATCTGTGTCTTCTGGCGGGTTGCGGACGACTGCCTGGACCGCTGCCTCGAAGGGACCCCACGTGCCCGGCACCCGGAGACCCGGCCGCGACGCGACGAGTGGGCCAACCTCCGGATCACCACCAAGGAACTCCCGCGCCGTACTCAGGTCCGTCTCCAGACCGACCAGGCACGCCGCACGATCGACCACGTGGATGACGCCCTCCCAGAACGGCAGATGCGCCTGCAGCAACAGGTGATCCGGCCCGCCCGGCCCGATCTCCAGCAGCCCCGGCTCACCGTCCAGCGTGATCGTCCGGCGGTAGACACCACCCTGCACCGACTCGACGCCCGGGATCGCGTGCGCGGCCAGGAAGCCGCTCATCGCCTCCCAGTCGTACGGCGGGGTGTACGGCAAACGCAGTACCAGGCCGCCATCGGCTGTCAGCCGATCCGTCTTCCGCCGCCGCTCCCTCAGCTCCTTCGGAGACGCCCGGAAGATCTCCCGCATCGCGCGGTTGAACTGCCGCAGACTCCCGAATCCGGATGCGAACGCCACCTCCGCGATGCCCAGGTCGGAGTCATCCAGCAACCGCCGCGCGAAGTGCGCCCGCCGCGACCGCGCGAACTGATCCGGTGTCACCCCCAGATGCTCATGGAACATCCGCCGCAGATGCCGCGCCGAAACCCCGATCCGCTGCCCCAGCACCTCTTCACCGGCCGCATCCATCACCCCCGCGATGATCAGCTGCACCGCCCGGCACACCAACTCCGGCGCCTCATCAGCCACCGTCCCCGCCACTCGATAAGGCCGGCACCGCAGACAAGCCCGAAACCCCGCCGCCTCCGCCGCGGCCGCCAGCTCGAACGTCTGCACGTTCTCCGCCAGCGGCTTCGCCCCACACCCCGGGCGGCAGTAGATCCCCGTCGTCCGCACCGCCGAATAAGTCGTCATCCCCAGTCCCAAGCCCTCCCACTCATGCCCCGACGCTAACCACCCCCACCGACACTTTCCGCCACCCCACCTTCCCCCGCCACCCCTTTCGCCCACCCCCGAATCCCCAACGACCTCGACCGTTGCTCGGATGCGGCCGGACCCCGCAACGAGGAGCGTTTGCTCCTCCGGAAAGGCCGTCTGGGGAGGATTCACCCCTGAATCCGTCCTGGATCCTCCCCAACCGCAGCAAACGGTCACCTATACGACGACCGCACCACCGGCCTCAGCCACAGCCCGTCAGACCCAGGCAACGCGCACGCGATCACCGACCGCACCATCCGGCCCAGCCACCTACGACCGCAACCCGAAGGTTCAGTCGGCCGCCTGCGGCCGAGTCGCCCCAGCACGCAGATCAGCGGAGTCCCACTGCCATCCAGGCCTGTTCCGCTATGGCTCCCCAAACCGGTTCGGGGAGAGTTTGCTCCCCCGGACAGGCCGTCTGGGGAGGATTTACCCCCTGAATCCGTCCTGGATCCTCCCCAAAGCGGTTTGGGGAGGATCTGGGTGGCGTGGCGGGCGGGAGATGGCTAGGGTGCGGCGGTGCAGTCGAAGCCTTTGGTGGTTGTCGTGAGTGGTCCACCGGGGACCGGGAAAACGACGTTGGCGCATCGGGTGGCGAGCGCGATCGGGTGTCCGGCGATCTGCCGGGACGAGATCAAGGAGGGGATGGCCCATGCCACCCCTGGGTTCGCGCCCGGACCGGGTGATCCGCTCACGATGCGGACACTGTCGACGTTCTTCGATGTGATCGGTCTGCTCGTCGGCCGCGGTACGACGGTTGTTGCCGAGGCAGCGTTTCAGGACCGGCTCTGGACACCTGGTCTGAGTCCGTTGCTCGGTCGGGCCGACCTCCGGATCCTGCACTGCACGGTTCCCGCCGAGGTCGCGCTCGAGCGCATCACCGCACGGTCCGCGAACGACCCGCGCCGCGCCGCCCACGAGGACGCCCAGATCCCTGCCGACGCGCGGCTGCGGACCCACAACGCCTTCCAGGCCGTGGATCTGCCCGTACCGAGCCTGACCATCGACACCTCGGTCGAGGACTACAACCCGTCGTTCGCAGAGGTCGTTCAGTTTCTGTCCTAGGCACCTATTACTGTCGTCGGTGACTCGACCGATAAGGGGTGTGGGGATGCTGGAACGGTTCGACGAACTCACGACGGCGCACGTGGCGGACGCTTGCCTACGTGCAGATCTGCCGGTACGCACGGTATCGCTCACGGCTGTGGTCCGGGGTCGCGTGGCTGGGCGGGTCTTGCCTGTTCAGCATGTGGGCAGTGTGGACGTCTACCTGGAGGCGTTCGAGAACGCGGCCGAGGGCGATGTGCTGGTGATCGACAACGGCGGGCGGCGCGACGAGGCGTGTGCCGGAGACCTGGTCGCCGCCGAGGCACAGGGCGCCGGTTGCAGTGGGATCGTGATCTGGGGTCTGCACCGGGATACCGTTGATATACAGGCGATTGGGCTGCCGGTGTTCAGTCTCGGTGCGATGCCGACCGGCCCGCTCCGGCTCGACCCGCAGCCGGCCGATGCGTTGCTCAAGGCAACCATCGGCGAGTGGACCGTGACCAGCGACGACATCGTGCTCGGCGACGAGGACGGCGTGATCTTCGTGCCGGCCGACCGGATCGAGGAGCTGTTCGACCTGGCCGACTCCATCCGCGACACCGAGCGGAAGCAGTCCGAGGACATTCGCGCCGGGCGTTCGTTGCGTGAGCAGGTCAAGTTCGCCGAGTACCTGACGGCGCGCGCGGCCGATCCGTCGCTGACGTTCCGGCAGCACCTGCGCGCGGTCAAAGGAGCGATTGAAGAGTGACCACCTGGAAGCTTGGTGACCACACCGTCAACCGGATCGGGTTCGGCGCGATGCGGCTCGACCCGGCGACCGCCGTCGCCGTACTGCGTCGTGCTGTTGAGCTCGGAGTAGACCACTTCGACACGGCGCAGTTCTATGGCGCCGCGAACGAACTGTTGCGGGAGGCGCTTTCGCCGTACCCGTCGGAGGTGTTGATCGCGACCAAGGTCGGCCCGGGCACCTCTCTGGAGCGCGGCTTCTACTACGCGACCAACGCCGCCGAGCTCCGCGCGCAGGTCGAGGACAACCTGCGCGTGCTCGGCGTCGACGTACTCGACCTGGTGAACCTCCGCGTGCCCGATGACTCCGGCTCCCTCGCCGACCAGTTCGCCGTACTGGCTGGGATGCGCGACGAGGGGTTGATCCGGCATCTCGGGGTCTCGAACGTCCGCGTTGAGCAACTGCAGGAGGCTGTCGGGATCGCGCCGGTGGTCTGTGTGCAGAACAGCTACTCCGTTGACGACCCACTGATCGATCTGTGCGCGGCTCAGGGCATCGCCTACGTGCCGTTCTCCTCGATCGTTGGTCCGTCGAGCGCCGCCGTACAGGCCGTCGCCGACGCTCACGGCGTCAGTCCGCAACAGGTGCGCCTGGCGGCGACCCTGCGGCGCTCCCCCAACATCCTCGCCATCCCTGGCACCGGCAAGATCCCGCATCTCGAGCAGAACGTCGCTGCCGGCGCCATCCAACTCACGCCAGAGGAGCTCGCGACGCTTACTGACTGACAGCCGCGCGGACGGCTGGGACGACCTCGTTGCTCCACCGAGCCAGCTGTACGTCGAATGGTTCGGATCCGCGCGGGAAAAGGGTGAACCCGCCAGCGCCGTGCTCAAGGAATGCGCCGGTCAGTTCCTCGATCCACTGGTCACTGGAGCCACCGATCCACATCCCGTCGTCGCCGCGCGTACGCCGTACCGGGGAGCTCGTGATCTCGCCGGGGAAGTTGTAGATCGTGGCAACGTCCGTGGGCTTGCGACCGACGGACAGCGCGGCCTCGTCGACGATCGGGCGGGACGAACGGTAGCGCTCACTCAGCCAGTCGGCCGCGTGGCCCGGGATCCAGCCGTCGGCCTGACGACCGGTCGCGGCCAGCGACTTCGGCCCGTTCGACCCTGTCCAAATCAGCGGCGCGGCGACCGCGGCAGGCCGGAGCTTGCCGATCGGATAGTGCTTCGTGGGCTGCGGCTGACCACCATCCGACAGCCCACGGACGAGCTGCATCGCTTCCTCGAACGCCTGTACGGCGGCCGCCGGGCGCAGCTCCGGCACGCCCATCGTGGTGATCTTGTCCCAGGCCCCGCCGGCCCCGAGCCCCAGGATGAACCGGCCGCCCGACAACGCCGCGAGCGAGGTCGCCGTCCGCGCCAGCACCGGCGCCGGCCGCAACGGCAGGTTGGTGACGTTCACGAACGCGGACAGCCGGGTCGTCCGCCCGAGCAGTACGCCGATCGTCGCGTACCCGTCGAGCAGGTCGGCGACGTACGGATGATCCGAGACGCTGACGTGATCCAGCCCGTCCCGATCAGCCCGCTCGGCGAGCTCCAGCACGGTGCTGACGTCGCGCACGCCGGCGGGTGAGCCATATCCGAACCACATGATGACCTCCTGATTTAGTTCGTAGACCTAAATAGTAGCCCTACGAAGTATCAGGGGTCCCGACTACAGTGGTGACATGGCGACGACGACGGCACGCGACACCGACCTGACCGGTGCCCTCGTGCAGACCATGCACCTCCTCCAGGACCTGTACGCCGAAACCAGTCGCCCGCTCGGCCTCACCCCCCAGCAGGCGCACCTGATCTGCGTCCTGCTGATGGGCCCCCAAGGCATGACCGACCTGAGCCGCACCCTCAGCATCGAACGCTCCACCCTCACCAACATGGTCGACCGCCTGGAACGCCGTACCCTCGTCGCCCGAACCGCCCACCCCACCGACCGCCGCGCCTGCGAAATCCACCTCACCGAAGACGGCCGCGCCCTCGCCAACCAGGCCCACCAAGCCGTCACCACCCGCATCAAAACCCTGACCGCCCACCTCCCCGCCACCACCCGCCGCCAACTGACCGACGCCCTCCATGCCTTCCTCAACCTCGCCTGACCGATGATGCGCACGGTTCTGCACGCCGGTGCCCGGGTCGCGTACCAGGTCAGCGGAAGCGGTCCGGCCCTCGTCCTCCTCAAGAACAATCGGCAACCGCGTGACTTCCCCGCCGTGAGCTGGCTGGCCGATCGGTTCCGCATCGTCGAGGTGCACCCCGTCGGTTTCGGCGCGAGCGACCGGCCGACGACGTACGACTTCGGCTCGATCGGCGCGCAGGTACTGACGGTTCTCGACCACGAGGGTCTCGATCGCTTTGCGGTGTGGGGGTTCTCGCAGACCGCCGCCATGGCTGCGATGGTCGCGCGGACGACGGCTCGCGCCACCGCGCTCGTGATGGGCGGCCTGCCACCGATCGGTTTCCCGGGCGACAGCGAGATGCGCCGACTCGAGCGTGAACCTCGGTTGCCGCGTCCACCGCTGGAGTTCTGGCGTGCTTATCGCGCGTACGACTGGCACCACGAGCTCAGAACCTTCGTCGGCACGAAGGTCGTCTACATCGGCACGGCCGACCAGGCGATCCGGTCGCTGCGGCGACTGCGACCGGTCCTGGAGGGCATCGGCTGCCGTTACCTGGAGTTCGAGGGGCTCGACCATGCCGGGTCTTCGCTGGGCGCGGACACCGCTGAGGTCCGGCACATTGTCGAGACGGTCAGCTCGTCGCTCTGAAGGGTGGGCCCGAGGCGGAGACCTCGTGGAGGAAGACGTTTTGGGAGGTGATGGAGGCGGTGGTCGGCTCGGGGCGTGGGGATTGGGCGCGCCAGGTGTTGAGGGTTGCTTCGGAGTCCCAGTACTCGTAGATGTTCACTCGGCCTGGGTCGATCGGGTCGGCTGAGATGGCGAGGTCGAGGCAGCCGGGGTGGGCTCGGGCCGCGCGGACGATCACTTGGTGCGCGGCGACGTACGGGTCTCTTCCGGCTGGGTCCACCCAGACGCTGCCTGCCACGATGACTGTCATCGTTGCTCCTTCCGTCAAAGCACCGACGAAGAGCGAGCTGGCAAACAGACAGTTAGCGGCGGCCGCCGAAGGTCCAGGGGTGGACTTGGGCGGGGGCGGCTTGGGCTAGAACTGCGGCGGACTCGGGGTCGGGGGCTTCGAGCAGTACGGCGCGGCCGAGGTGCTCATCCGAGTCGAGGGCGGACAGGTCGCCGTACAGGATGATGTGCGGCGAGCTCAGCGAGCGCGCGGCGTCGTCGGTGTGGACGAGGTATCGGTTGAGCCCGTCGACGGCGTTGGCGAAGTCCCACATGGTGCCGCCAGTGTGGTTCTGGAAGCGGCAGATCAGGACGTCGTCGAACACGCCGCCGCGATAGTAGGGCTCGTCGTACGCGAAGGTCTTGACCGCCTCGAAGGTTGGCAGGTCGACGATGTGCAGGCTGCCGGTCGTGTCTTCGCCATCCGGCGTGAGTGTGGGGCCGCGGGCGATCAGCTCCGCGGCGTAGCCGTCCATGAACGTCCAGTGCTCCGGCGTCAGGCTCTCTTTGAGCTCGCCGGCGCCGGCCCGATCCCGTCCGTACACGAAGTACTGCACGGGATCGGACCTTAGCGGGTTAAGAGGTCGTCGCGGCCAGGTGCAGACGCAGGATGGTGTCGTAGTCGAGCACCTCGACGCCCTCGGCCGCCTTCAGTTGCGCAGCGTCGATGACGTCCTGCGAGCTGATCACCACGACCTTGCGCGGCGCGGTGATCTCCACGCCGTACTTCGTGTTCGCAAACGCACGGTTGTCCGCGTTGTCGAAGTACTCCGTGATGCGCCCGAGCCCGGCGACGCCGTCCGCGAGCTCCGTCGTACGGCGGTGCTTCTTGCCCTTGACCCCGTCGGCCAGCGGAAGCCGCAGGTCACCGACCACATGCGACCCGTCGGCCCGCTCCAGGATGAAGTCGGGCGTGAGGGCGGCCTCGTCGCCGGACTGCCACTCCAGGTGCGGCTGCCGGATCAGCTTCGTCGCGTCGAACGCGGTCAGCAGGAAGTCCTCGTTGGCGCTCAGGAACTGGTCGACCGTCGAGTTCGGTACGTCGTGCGCCAGGTAGCCGCTCGCGAAGACCGCGCCCTTCAGGTCGGCGCCGTCGTCGGCCCGCGGCACGCTCAGCGTCCCGACCGGGTCGGTGTGCGGCGCGGCGGCGGCGAAGTTGCGCAGGAAGTCCAGGTACTTCTCCGCGGGCTCCGACCGGTGGATCGCCAGCGCGAAGAACACCCAGTGCGCCCGCAGCGCGGACCCGGCCGAGTGCACCAGCAGCGTCCGGTCGAAGGTCGAGTAGTTGCCCGGCGCGAACTTCAGCAGGTCGTCACCCGGCCCGGAGAACTCCTGCCCGATCATCGACCGCACCCCCGGGAACCGCGCCTCGAGCTCGCGCCGCCCGTCGTGCGTCGCCACGGTCGCGTCCTTGAACAGGTTCTCGCCCGGCAGCGTCACCACCGCGGAACCACCGCCGACCCCGAAGTACTCCTCGACGCTGGCGACCTTCTGCCGCCGTACCTCGAGGCTCCGGTACTCCCGGCTGATGCCGACCAGCTCCACGATGTTCCAGTCCGGCGTCTCCGTCAGGACCAGCATCCGCGGATACAGCAGCGGACCGGCCAGCTCCCGCCGGTGGCTCACCGGCAGATGCCCGCTGATCTCCCGGAGGTGCTCCCCCCAGAACTGCGCGTTCACCTTCACGAACTCAGTCGGCTTCATCCCATCCCTCTCACACTTGTGCTCACCAACGCCAACCCTGCCCCGCCCGGCCGGTATTCCCAACCCTAGGCTTCTGTCCGTGCTCCCCGCCTGGACCCTCCGCCCGGCCGCCCACTCCGATCTCGAGGAGATCGCCGAGCTGCGCGCCGTCGTACTGCGCCCGGACCTCGAACGCCTCGGCCGGTACGACGACCGCCGCGTCCGCCAGCGCTTCCGTGACAGCTTCGAGCCCACCCACGCCCGGATCATTGAGATCGACGGGGTGTTCGCCGGCTCGATAGCCCTCCGCCCGGCCGACGGCGTGCACTGGCTCGAGCACTTCTTCCTGCTCCCGTCACTGCAGGGACGCGGCCTCGGCAGCGCCGTACTGTCGCAGGTCTTGGCCGAGCACCCCGGCACCATCCGCCTCAACGTCCTCCAAGGCAGCGCCGCCCGCCGCCTCTACGAGCGCCACGGCTTCACCGTCGACTCCGAAGACCCAGTCGACGTCTTCATGACATTGCGGAGGTAGACCGTCCGGAACGCGGTGTAGACCGGAGGCATGGCGCTTCCCGATGAACTCGTAACGCCGTTACGTATCGACGTTAGGCACGGACATCACCTCGCCGTACGGCGTCGTGGGGCGGGCGGCGTACCGCTCCTGCTCGTCCATGGGTTCCCCTGCACGAGCCGGATCTGGTCGCATAACCTCATCCCGCTGGCCGAGGCGGGCTTCGACGTGGTCGCGCCGGACCTCCGCGGGTACGGCGACTCCGACTTCGCACCGGACGGCTTCTACGACTTCAACGCGTTCAACACCGACCTGATCGGCCTCTGCGACCACCTCGGCTGGGACCGCGCGGTCGTCGCCGGCCACGACCTCGGCGCGATGATCGCCATCGACCTCGCCACCCGCCATCCCGATCGGGTGGACCGCCTGGTGATCCTCGACGATTCCATGCCCCAGCTCGACTTCCCGGGGCTGCCGCCGATCGACCCCAAACCGGCCGTCTACGACTACGTCCGCAACCAGGGTCTTCGTGCTGACGCACTCGTCGCCGAACTGGCGACACCGGAGCAACGGCGTCGCTACATCGCCGAGTTCTACGGCCACCGTCTCTGGTGCCCGCCCGACGCCTTCTCCCCCGAAGACCTGGACTTCCTGACCGCGCCGTACGGCGATGCCGCCCGCCTCCGCGCGTCCTTCGCCGACTACGAGGTCGTCATGGGCACCCGCCCGCTGTCAGCCCCCGAACTCACCGACCGCCCGATCGAACACCAGACCCTCACCCTCGTCGGCACCGACCAGATCACCGTCCGCAACAGTCTGGAGGAACGCTGCGCCCTGGCCTTCCCCAACGCAGTCGGTCCCTTCTGGGTCAAAGGCGCCGGCCACTTCCTCCCGTGGGAACGCCCGGTGCAGGTCAACCGCGCCATCCGCGCCTTCTGCGGCGATCTCTTAAGCTCACGTCCATGAATCGCCCCGAACCACCCCTCGCAGCCAACGAGACGGAGTCGTTGATCGGCTTCCTCGAGTACCACCGCGCAACGTTCGCCTGGAAGTGCGCCGGCCTGGACGCGGCCGGCCTCGCGGCCACCGTGGGCGCCTCGACCATGACCCTGGGCGGAATGCACAAGCACCTGGCCTACTACGAGGACCACTGGTTCTCGCGCTGCATGCAGGGCAACAAGCGCCATCCCCAGTGGTCCGGCCTGAACCCCGAAGAGGTGTGGGCCATCCATGAATCCCCCGCAGCCCTCCACGACATTTGGCAGAACGCGGTAGACCGCTCCCGCACCCAGCTGGCCGACACCTTGGCTGCCGGCGGCCTCGACCAGCTCGCCCGTCGCAGCTTCCCCGACGGCGAGACCCCCTCGGTCCGCTGGATCGTCCTCCACATGATCGAGGAGTACGCCCGCCACAACGGCCACGCGGACCTCCTCCGCGAATCCATCGACGGCGTCGTCGGCGAGTAGCTCAGGCCTTCCGCCACATCATCCGGCTCCGCATCATCCGCGGCGTCTCGCGCGCGTTGGCCGCGATCGAATGCAGCACCCAAGGATGCGTGACGAAGACATCCCCGGCGCTCCCCGTGAGCTCCACCACCCGCACCGGAATCCCGTCCACGTCCGCCTCGCACAGGGGATCGATCTCGCGGTCCTCACGAGTCAACTGCCGAAACCACTCGTACGACGCCAGCACCTGATCGCGAACCGTCGTGAACTCCCGCTCCTGCGTGCCTTCGAGGAATCGAGCAATCACCCGATGCGAGCCGGCGACCTGAGGCGTACCGCCGCCCCCAGCCTCAAGATCCCCGAGCAGCGCCCATACCTTCACGCCCACCGGCACCTCGTCGTACCCGACATCTGTATGCCACTGCCGACACGGCACCACCCAAGGCTCACCCGTCGGCATGGTCACCAGCACCTGCCCCTGATGCGAAGGCTCAACCCACTCGCCCAGCAACTGGTCAAGCGCGCCCCGAAGCGCCGGCCCCAGAATCGCTGCCGCAGCCGGATCCTTCTTGCTCGCCGTCAATCGCGTTGGCCTGCACGGTTCCCAGGTACGGCGATCGTCCGGCCGCATCCCGTACAGCTCGTGGAGTTCGCGCCAGAGCCCGTCCCGCATCCGAGCCGCATCCTCAGCCCCGAACGCCCCCGGCAAACGCACGATCCCGTCCCGCGCAAACTCCTCCAGTTGCCCGTCACTCAACATCTCCCCATCGTGAGCGGCCGCCGTACAGGCTCGCCACTCATTTCCGCCTAACCCCACCCCGACGCGCGACGCACGTATCCCCCGAAACTACCCATGCCGCACGCGGCACCGACAGGCCCATGAGGCCGCTCACAACCCGGCCGCAGCTCTCTGGGCCACCGGGTCGTGACTTCCAGCAGCCCACCGCACGACCGCATCCGCGCCCGTCTCAAAAGCCTCGGCCAAGGGCCGAGCGGTACCGACGAGCTGCTCTTCCAGACGGAGAACATGCATCCCATGATCCGTAGCGCACCAGCAGGCAACCTCAAGCGTCGCGGCCACCGTCAGCCTCGGCCGCTGCTCGCGAACCACGTAGAGGTTCAACTCCAGCCTGTCGCCGGCGTCGTCGTACAGCACGAGCGTCGTCCCCAGAACGAGCGACTGGACCCACTTGTCGACCGGGTCCACCTGCAGGTTCTCCGGCCACCAATCCCACCGCAGGGTGTCCTTCGGCAAGCGCACCTCATCCACCAGCCGCGCAGCCACTCGCATCCGCGCAGCGTCCTCCGCAGACATGTCGGCAACCAGCGCCGTCAGATCGACACCATCAAGCGTCTGAACATCCACGCAACGACCCTAAATCCCATTCCTCAGGGCGGAAAGAGGACAGGAACTCCGCACACCAGCCGACGTTCGTCGCCTTCTGCGAACCCGGCACTGTGCGCTTCCTGCAGGCGTACGGCGCAAAGCGACTTGACCCCACCCACCTTGAGTACGCCCGGCTCGCCCGCTCCCTACGCGACCTCGCCGCCCGCATCCGCGACGAGGTCGACTTGGAGGCATCAACACCTGGGGCTTCGACGGCTTACGCCGAGTAGACGCCGACCTCATCCTCGCCCGCCCGTTCTGCGACGTCTGAGCTCACCAGGTCGCGCTGAAGGAGGGCGCCACTCATGCGGCCGGGAACATCAGCGGTCCGCACATGCGTGAATCCGTGTCTGACGTAGTACTCGTGAAGTCTGGTGTTGGTGCTCCAGCAGTTGAGGCGCATCCACCGCTTGCCCTCTTGCCTTGCGCGGTCGATGACTGCCTCGAGCAGGGCTGAGCCATAGTCCTTGCCGTGCTCCACAACGAAGAAGCGGCTGATGTAGGTCTGCGATTCGGTGAGCTCTTCAGGCGTCCAGAAGTCTTCTTCGGGGTCGATGATCGCCATCATCGCCGCCACCCGACCGTCGATCTCCCAACCGACGAACGGGAAGCGGTCGAAGTCGGCATCGATGTTGGCGTGGACCTGATCCATGTCCAGGCCACCGCGATACTGATCGGTTCCCTTCGCGGCCAGCCACTCGCCGGCGTGGTCGCGGACCTGATGAACGAGTTGGCGATGGGATTCGTCGAGCGTGATCAGCATCAGTTACGCGTATTCAGGTCGTAGGAAACTTCGACGTACCGGGCCTGATCTTGAACGCTTCGGCCGGCGTGCGATCGAGATCAGTTGACCTGGCCGGTGGGTCGCGTGACGAGGTGGTTGATGTCTACGCCGTCGGGTTGGTTGACGGCGAACAGGATTGCCTCGGCGACCTGTTCGGCGGTCAGCGTCGGGGCCGCTGCGGGTGATCCACCGCGCTCGTCCCAGAACGGGGTGTCCACAACCCCTGGGGCGACAAGGGTGACGCCGACGCCGTCCTTGGCCACGAGGAGCCGCACGTTCTCGGCCAGGGCGTGTGCGGCCCACTTGGTGACAGAGTACAGGTTGCCGGGCGTGTTCCTGATGCCTGCGACCGAGCCGACGATCACGATCCGGCCCTTTGACGCCCTCAGGTGTGGCAGCGTCTCGCGTACCAGCAGAGCCGGGCCGAGGATGTTGGTGAGAACCATGGCACGCATGTCCGCAGGCTCGTGGTCCTCCAGCGTGCCGGGCAGGGAGAACCCAGCGTTCGCGATCACCGTGTCCAACCGGCCCCACAAGCCCACGACTTGACCCACGGCAGCGGCGACATGGTTCTCGTCGCTGGCGTCACCGGTGATGGTCAGCAGCCGCTCACCCGCTCCGGCGGAGGCGGCGAACGCAGCCAGGCGATCGGCATCGCGGCCGGTGATCGCCACACAGTGGTCTTGCTTGAGCAAGGCGCGGGCAGTGGCCGCACCGATCCCGCTCGAACCGCCGGTGATCAACGTGACGGGTTCCATGGCACGGCCTCCTTGGTGACGGTTGTATTAGCGATACGCGACGACGGGCCTATAACAGCAGCCACCTAGATCTGTCCCCGGGAGGGTGAGACGGGCGACGCCTGCCCGGAACCGCCGGACGAACCGGGAGCGGCGAGGTCGAGGAGCGTCATCGCGTCGTGGTCCGGGCTGCCGGGCGGCGCCATGTAGACGATGAGGCGCTGGCCTTGTGCGCGGTTCAGCGACATCCCTTCATGCGAGAGCGTCATCGTGCCGACCTCCGGGTGCCGGAGCGTCTTCTCGCCGTCGCCGATCGTGCGCACCTCGTACCGCTCCCAGAGCCGGTTGAAGTCGGGGCTCTTGACGATCAGCTCACCGACCAGTGCGGCGAGATCCGGGGCATCCGGATCGGTGCCGGCAAGCGCCCGTAACTGGGCGACGCACCCCTTGGCCTTCTGTTCCCAGTCAACCCACAGCTCGCGAGCGGCCGGATGCAGGAAGACGTATCGGACGGTGTTCCGCTGCTGCTCCGGCCAGTCGGTGATGCCGTGGAACAGCCGCAACCCGCCGGGATTGGCTGCAAGCAGGTCCTTGGTGCGGCTCACGACGTACGCCGGGTTGGGCCGGAGCGTCTCCAGAAGCTGCAGGACGGTCGGACGTATCCGCCGCGACGGCAGGGGACGTGGTTCGGGCGCACGCCGCGCCGCCCGCGCCGCCAGCTCGCGCAAGAAGCCGCGCTCCTCCTCGTTGAGGCGAAGCGCGTCGGCCAGCGCCTCGACCACGGAGGGGCTCGGATGGGTCTCCTTGCCGCGTTCCAGACGTACGTAGTAGTCAATGCTCACACCGGCCAGCGCCGCCAGCTCCTCCCGGCGCAGACCCGGCGTACGGCGCGTGCCGGTTCCGGCGGGTAGCCCGACGTCTGCCGGACGTAGGTCGCCGCGGCGAGCCAGCAGGAACCTCCCGAACTCGGTCATGTCGTCATTTTGCCAGCGTATGGTCACGACTCCAGCCGGGAGCATGGCCGTGTCACACCCCCCTACGGCGCAGCCCGGAAGATCGCGGTCTGCCTAGCGTTCGCGAACCTCACCAGCCTGGACGGATGACCACTCCTGCACCACCCCGCGCGCCACGGGATGCCCGGCAACGCACGGCCGCACCGAAGCTCGCCATGGCGACCACGTTCATGGGCATCTTTCTGCTCAACTTCAATGCCATGGCGATGAACGTCGCGCTGCCCGGGATCGGGCGGGCATTCGGCGGCAGCATGGCAGGACTGCAATGGATCGTGGACGCCTACACGCTGATGTTCGCCGCACTCCTGCTTTCCGCGGGTGCGCTCTCCGACCGTGTCGGGGCGAGCCGCGCGTTCGGCGCCGGCGTCGCGGTCTTCACGGTCGCCTCGGCGGCCTGCGGACTGGCACCGGGGCTGGGCGAGCTGATCGCCGCCCGGCTGTTGCAGGGGAGCGCGGCGGCGATCATGCTGCCCTCCTCACTCGCCCTCGTCCGGCAGGCCTTCCCCGACGCGGCCGAACGGGCACGGGCTATCGCGTTGTGGACCGCCGGCGGAGCCGTCGCGGTCGCCGCCGGGCCAGTGGTCGGTGGGGTGCTGTCCAGCATCCTGAGCTGGCGGGCGATCTTCGTCGTCAACCTCCCCGTCGGCATCGCCATCCTCGCGGTGCTGACCCGCGCGGAGCGCTCGCCGCGCCGTCCCACGCCGCTCGATCCGTACGGCCAGCTCACGGCGATCGTCGCGCTCGCGATGCTCACCTTCGCAGTGATCGACGGAGGGGAGAACGGCTTCGGCGAACCTCTGGTGCTGGGCTGCCTGGGGCTCGCAGTGGTCGCCATGGCCGCGTTCATCATGATCGAGGCACGTACTGCCGCGCCGATAGTCCCACTCGACGTCTTCCGTTCGCGCACGGTGACGGCTTCGGTCACGATCGGCTTCGTCGTCAATGCCGCGTTCTACGGATCGGTGTTCGCGCTGAGTCTGTTCTTCCAGAACGTTCTGAACCTCTCGGCCATGGCGACGGGGCTGATGTTCCTACCGATGCTGGCCGTGATCGCCGGCGCCAACCTCGCCTCGGCCAGGGCCGCGGCACGCTTCGGGCCGCGGATGCCGATCGCCGTGGGACAAGCGATCTTCGCCCTGGCGATGTTCGGCCTGCTCTGGATGGACGAGGGGACCAGCAGACCAGTGATCGCGGCGATGCTCATCCCGGTCGGCGTCGGCCTGGGCCTGGTCGTCCCCTCCCTGACCGCCGTCCTGCTGAACGACATCGCCGCAGACCGCGCCGGAACGGCCGCCGGGATCCTGAACTCCTTCCGGCAGACGGGCGGCGCGCTCGCAGTGGCCGTCTTCGGAGCCATGCTCGTGGACCGCGGCGAGTTCATCGTCGGCCTGCGGGTCGCCTTCTGCACCGCGGCCGTAATGCTGGCAGCCACCACGCTCGCGGCCCTCGTACTGCGCGGCCGCCGCTGACACTGACCCCCGCAACGACAGTGGTCCCTGACTTGCGTTTCCGCAGATCAGGGACCACTTTCGTACTACCACACGCCTGTGGCGGGTGCAGGGTTCGAACCTGCGTAGGCATAAGCCGACAGATTTACAGTCTGCTCCCTTTGGCCACTCGGGCAACCCGCCAGGGTGCTGCCGGTTCGTGAACCAGCGTGGGAGACGATACAACAGTAGGTGCCCCCAACGGCAAATCGGAAAGGAAGTGCCATGGCTTCGGAGTCCTCCTTCGACATTGTGAACAAGGTTGAGCGCCAGGAGGTGGACAACGCGGTGAACCAGGCCGCGAAGGAGATCAGCCAGCGGTTCGACTTCAAGAACGTGGGCGCTCAGATCGAGTGGTCCGGGGAGTCGATCGCGATGGAGGCGAACACCGAGGAGCGGGTGAACGCCGTACTGGACGTGTTCAAGGACAAGCTGGTGAAGCGCCAGATCTCGCTCAAGGGGCTGGACGCGGACGAGCCGAAGTTGTCGGGGAAGATCTACAAGATCACCGCGACGATCGACGCCGGGATCACGCAGGAGAACGCGAAGAAGCTGTCGAAGCTGATTCGGGACGAGGGGCCGAAGGGCGTCAAGGCGCAGATCCAGGGCGAGGAGTTGCGGGTCTCGAGCAAGAGCCGGGACGACCTGCAGACCGTGCAGGCGCTGATCAAGGGTCAGGACCTCGACTTCGCGGTGCAGTTCGTCAACTACCGCTGACGCAGGCCGGACGGCGACCCGGTTAACGGGTCGCCGCGGGCTGGTTGGGGCGGGCATGCTGGGCGGCGTGGGTGACACGTTGCTGCGGCGGTGGTTGTACGACGACTTCGGGCTGGATGTGGTGGAACTCTCACCAGTCGGGCACGGGGCGGACCTGGCCGCGCAGGTGTGGAGGGCTCGGACGGCGACCAATGCGTACGCCGTGAAGTGGAGTGGGGCCGGGACCAACACCGGGCACCAGGTGGCGGCGTACCTGGGTGATTGTGGGCTGCCGGGGGTTCCGGAGGCGGTGCGGACGGTGGAGGGCGGGTTGTGGACCTTCCATGGGAAGAAGAAGCGGCTGACGGTGACGCCGTGGATCGACGGCCCGCGGGCGGCTGAGGTTGGGCTGACGGTCGAGCAGTGGAGCCAGTACGGCGTACTGCTGCGGCGCGTGCATGACGCGGAGCCGCCGGTGCGGTTGCGGGAGGCGTTGCCGCGGCACAGTCATATTGATGCTCGGGTGCCGGGGCTGGCGGCTGAGGTGCGGGAGCGGCTGCGAGCGCCGGAGGATGACGTTGAGGCGGAGTTGGCGGGGCTCTGGGCGGAGTACGCGGACACGATCGACGTACTGCTGGCTGGGGATCCGCCGGCGCCTGAGGGACCGCGCGTGGTCTGCCACGGCGATCCGCATCTCGGCAACGTGCTGGTCGGGCGGGACGGTCTGCACCTCATCGACTGGGACGACGTGATCCTGGCTCCTCGTGAGCAGGACCTGATGTTCATGCTCGGTGGGATGGGCGACGTCGGTACGACGAACGCGGAGCAGGTCCAGGCATTCCTACGCGGCTACGGGCCGCACCTGCTCGACGACGATGCCATCCGCTACTACCGGCACATCCGCGCTCGCGAAGACGTGGTGGGCTGGTCGCACCAGGCCCTCACCGGCCCGGACCGGGAGGAGTGCATCGCCATCACCCGCGGCATCCTCACCGGCGGGCTAGCCGCGTTGGCGGTGAAGTAGGTGCTGACCGTTGAGCAGATTCAGCAGCACTTCATCGAGATGCTGAACCATGCGATCCGGCGGCCGGGCATGTTCGGGCCGGGCGAGATCGGTCTCGATCACACACTCACCGACGTCGTGTACGTGATGGAGACGGGCGATCGGCGTACGTGGCACGCAGCGCTCGAGGCGAGGGGCTCGTGGACGTCGATCGGGGTCAGCGGATGGGTGATGCGGCTGATGCCAGGGACCGAGCAGCGTGCGGCGGCGTCGGTGTATGCGGATTACGCGCATGAGCACGGGTGGCTGGCGCTTGACCGGGTGCTGACGAGCGACGAGTACGGCGCGATGCGGGACGGGTTCGCCGAGTGGTGTGCGGTTGATCGGGTTCGGGAGGACGTGGTCGCGCGGTTTGGAGAGCCGTCGGTGCGGATCGGGGGCAGCGGCGACCAGGTGCTCGGATATGGGAGGCCGGGTGAGCCGATCGTGTGGTTTCACACCGGAAACGACGACGTGGTGCTGGCGGGGCGGTGTGGCGGGCTGTTCGTCGAGTCGCTGCGGTTCACCCCCGAAGGTGAACGACGACGCCCGGTCGAGAACGACGACGAGGAGTAGCAGGACGCTAACGTCCGAAAATCCGGAGACGGGCCCTCCGATCCTTCGGACGTTGCGTACATGGCGGAGCTAACGTCCGAAAATCCGGAGACGGGCTCTCCGGTCCTTCGGACGTTGGGTGGCGGGGCGGGCGGCCCGGCCGGGACTGTCGGTTTAGGACATGAGGTAGTGGGACGGCCGGCCGGTGGTTGCGCTTGAGGCGGGTCGGGCTCGCTCGGATCGGCTACTAGTACGTGTGCTTGGCGACGGGGTTAGGCGTGGCGGACCCAGATGTTGGGTTCTACGTAGGTGCCGGTGTCGGTGGAGCGGTCGATCTCCAGGACGGAGAGGCCGGCGGGGATTACGTAGGGGCCGGTTGAGGGGAAGGACATCTTCGTCCAGGACTCCCAGTCGGCGACGGAGGCCTTGATGGTTTGGGAGGTGGGGGCGGGAGCCAACACCGTGGCGCCTAGGCGGGTGTGGGTGCGGAGCCAGGGGTCCAAGGGGAGGCCGTCGGGGCGGGTCCAGGCCATGTAGGTCTCGATGGGGGTCAGTGGGTAGCGGGGCTTCCAGGTGGGACGGAGTGGGGCGATCACCTGAGTCAGGCCGGCTGCCACGGCCCGGTCGCGGACGGCGGTGATGAGGGCACCAGCGACGCCTCGGGACTGCTCCCCGGCCAGTACGGCGGCCGCCATCAGCACGAAGGTGTTCGGGACGACACCTGCCTCGTACGACGTCACTGACCGCCCGAGCGCGTCCGTATACCCATCGGGCAAGTCGGCAACCGTGCCGTCCCAAGCGAGCGTCACTCCCCAGCAGCCAGCGAGCAGACGGTCGTTCACCGCGTAGTAGAACTCCCAGTCGGCGAAGTACTGCGATCGTCGCGCGTTCCAGATCGACGCCTCAGCGTCGTGAAAGATGAATTCGGGCCAGCCCTCGGCGAACCGGACGGCGGCCTCCTCGTCGTACTGCGGAGCGTCGGAAGCGGGGATCAGCACCTTCTGCACGCTAGCGGCCGGCGACGACCGCGGTCATCTCATTTCGGATGGCGCGGGGGGAGGCGCCGAGTTCGCGGTGGCAGGTCTTGTTGAAGGCCTGAAGGTCGGGGATGCCGACGGAGGCCGCGACCGCGGGGATCGACAGGGTTGAGGCGACCAACAGGTGCCGGGCTCGGTTCATGCGACGGCGCCGGAGGTAGCCGATCACGGTGGAGCCGGTTTCGGCCTGGAAGAGCCGGGTGAGGTGGTTGTGGGAGACGCCAACCACCCGCGCCACCCCAGCGACGCTCAGAGGCTGGCTGAGGTTGGCCTCGATGTACGCCGTTGCCGCCGCGACCGCTGGATGCCGTGGGTCACCAGCGGGCGTGGCCGCGGCCAGGTCGGCGATGCGCCAGAGGACCGTCCAGATCTCGGCAGCGACCCTGGAAGAGCCCGACGGTGAGGCTTCGATGGCTGACCGCATCAACGCCGTCAGCACCGGAGCGGTCTGCCCCGCATCCTGTACGACGGGCAGGTACGAAGGCTCGCCGCCAAGGGAGGGCCGGAAGTGGGCGTAGAGGTGTTCAGACCGACCGCGGTAGTCGAACTGCACCGGAGCGCCGGCTGGAGTGAGTGACACGTAGCCCGGCGCCACCGCGTACGTCGTACCGGCGACTGTGAGGTCGCAGGAGTAGGCGTAGAGGTGGAGCTGCCAGAGGTCCGGGATCAGGAAGACGTCGCGCAGCGATCGGGTGCCGTGGATCCCGACGCCGACGTTGACAACCTCCGGCGGCGCGGTTAACGGCAGCGCGATCATGGTGAAAAATTACCACCAGTGGTGATCACAACCCACGCGCCAGCACGAACAAGGGACCTAGCGTTGTGGAGTAGCAACCACCACCCCGAGAGGGAGAACCATGCCTCATCCGCATCAGAAGAACCTGCTCAGCTCGGTTCAGATGGCGCATTTCGTGGCGACGGGGGCGCTCCGGATGGACGCCGTCGTGCCCGACGAGATGAACCGGCAGGCGATCGAGGTCCTCGACAACGGCATCCCCGGCGTCCCGTACGGCACCCCGCTGTCGGAGGCGTTCGTAGACAGCGAATTCGTCCAGCGCCTGGTGCAGCTGCCGGAGGTGGCCGGGGCGATCCACAGCCTGGTCGGCCCGGAGCCGACGGTCGACCACCACGCCGTGCACATCCGCCGCGCCAACGAGGGTGAGGCGCAGAACCTGCACGGCGACGCGATCATCGACGTGCGCGAGGATGCCTTTGACGTCCAGCTCATGTACTACCCGCAGGACGTCACTCTGGAGATGGGTGGCACGCTCAGCATCCCGGGCAGCCATCTGCGCCGCACCAATGAGTCAGACACCGGCCGCTATCAGAACCTGCTCGGCCAGACCAGACTGGTCTGCCCGGCCGGCACCGTCCAGTTCCTGCACCACGGCATCTGGCACGGCGGCCGCAAGAACGACAGTGCGATCGACCGGTACATGTTCAAGATCCGCTTCAACCCGACCGTGCGTCAGGTCCGCCTCTGGAACCTCGAGGACCTGTACGACGAGCAGGTGGCGCGTGAACTCAGCCAGACCTTCCCCTGGTACGAGGGCGCGACCGGCCGGCTGGAGATCTACAACCGCGTCAAGCTCTGGCAGGCGCTCACCGGTGATGACACCTTCGACCCGGACTTCTGGGTGACGCGGGTGTCGAACCGCCCGCAGCGCGTGGTCTCCCAGCGCAGCGTCAACCCCCACGCCAAGAAGGTGATCGCATGACGTCAACGGCCGCTGAAGCAGCCCAGCAGACCCTAAGGCAGCAGGTGCTGGTGCTGTACCTGGCCTCCTCCGCGCTGGACGCACGTGTCGTCGGCTGGTCGACGTACGACGGGACTGGCGAGACGTCTCCGACCACGGGTGACAGCGACGTACCGCCGTACGCGACCGGGCTGGATGCGTTGAAGGACGGCTGGCGGCTGTTCCAGGCAGCACAGCTGTTGCCGCCGCAGCCGGGTCACGAGTACGACGTCTCGTTCCTGAAGCACGAGTTCTTCTTCGAGAAGCTCGTCTGAGCGATCTGAGCCATGGCACCGGCTAGCATCCGGTGCCATGGCTTCGTCGTACCCACCCCCGCAGCTCGGAGTACCCGCTAAGCGCAGCCGTGGGCCAGTGGTGTTGTTCCTGGTCCTGGTGGTCGTGCTGGTCGTGGCGGTGGTGGGAATCGTCCTCATCGTGCTCAACGGACCGAACGGTACGGCGAACGATCCGTCCGAGCCGAAGCACGCGGCGGCCGGCACACTGCAGTTCCGGCGCGTGGTCAAGGCGGAGCCGAACGCCTGTGCCAAGGCACCGACCACGGCCAACGTGCGGTGCAGCTCGGACGGAACGCGGTACACGCTTGGCAAGGTCGAGCTGGACGGCACGCACGTCACGGAGGTGCAGGCCGCGGCCAGCAGCCAGGGCGTGGGCTGGGTCGTCAACCTGACGCTCGATGCCCAAGGCACCAAAACGTTCGCCGCCCTGACCGCCGACCTGGTGAAGCAGCAGGACCCGGCCAACCTGCTCGCGATCGTGGTCAACGATCAGGTCGTGTCCGCGCCGTACGTGAACGGCGTGATCAGCGGCGGCCAGGTGCAGATCACCGGCAACTTCACCAGCGACTCGGCGAAGAAACTGGCCGCCGACATCACCGGTTAGACCGGCAGGACACAGACCGGCTTCGGCCAGCTCGTCGGGTCACCTGAAACTGTCAGGAGGCCGTCGGCAATGGCGAAGGTGGCAATCGTGTCCGAGCGCTCGTTGGCGGCGTACAGGCGGGTCCCATCGAGGCTGAACGCGAGGTGGCGGGGCCAGTTGCCACCGGAGTCAATGGTCTGCACGAGCTCAACCGAAAAGCCGTCCGCAGCGACGGCGAAGACGGCGATGGTGTCGTCGCCGCGGTTCGAGCCGTAGAGGAAACGGCCGTCGGCGGAGATCAGCAGCTCGGCCGGGAAGCTCTCCCCCGGTGAGTCGGCCGGTCGCGTGGAGACCGTCTGCACGACCTGCAGCTTGCTGTCGTCGTAGCTGCAGACGCTCAGCGTCGAGTCCAGCTCATTGATCACGTACGCCGCGCCGCCGCCCGGGTGGAACACGAGGTGTCGCGGACCGGCGCCGGGGTGGACGCGCAGCAGGTCAACCGCTTCGAGGCGACCGGCTCCGGTCAGCGTGGACGTGTAGACGGTGTCCGTACCGAGGTCGACGTCGAAGACGAAGTCACCGAAGAAGACGACCTGGTGCGCGTGCGGACCCTCCTGGCGATCAGGGTTCGGGCCAGTGCCCTCGCGCTGCAGGATCTGCGTCGCCGTACCGAGCGAGCCGTCGTCGCCGATCGGGTGGATCGCGATCGAGCCGGAGCTGTAGTTGGCCGACAGCAGGTACTTGCCGGTCGGGTCGATGCCGAGGTGGCACGGGTGCAGCCCCTCGGTCGGCTGGTCGTTCAGGAACGTCAGCCCACCATCGGCCTGGATCGCGAACGCGCTCACGCGGCCCGTGTCCTCTTCGTTGGTCGCGTACAGGAACCGTCCGTCGGCGGACCGAACCAGGAACGACGGGTCAGCGGTCGTCGCCGCCACCGCGATCCCGTCCAGCGAACCGAACCCGATCCCCTCGCCGCCCCCCGGCTGGCTGGTGTAGCTGCCGACATAGATCTGCTCAGAGGTCATAACCCATACCCTGCCAGGTCAGTCAATGTCCGGCACTCCGGTGTCCACACCACAGTGCCGATCCCGAGGGCCGATCCCGAGGGCCGATCACCTCAAGGAGTCCTGACATAACCTCGACCTCGTGGATACCGAAGCCCTCCTCCGCCGGATCGGCGTCGAACGAGACGGACACCCCAGCCTGGACGCCCTGTCGCGCCTCCACGAGGCGTACGTCGACCAGGTCCCGTACGAGTCGATCCAGTACCAGCTGCAACCCGGTACTCCGCTCGATCTCGAGGAGACCGCCCGCCGGATCATCGCCCGCGAGGCCGGCGGCTACTGCTTCCAGCTGAACGGCGTCCTCGGGCTGCTCCTCACTGAGCTCGGCTACGAGGTCCGCATGCATCGCGGTGGCGTCCAGACCGTCAACCGGGGTGGCGAGGTCGACGCAAGCCACCTGGTCCTCACCGTGCGCGGCCTGGCCGAAGACCCGGAGCGTTTCTGGGTAGCCGACGCCGGCCTCGGTGACGGCCTCAGGAGCCCGATCCCGCTGGAGGTCGGCGGCGCTCACCAGGACCCCTTCGACCTGCAGCTTCGCCGCTCCGAGAAAACCATCGGCTGGCGGCTCGACCACGACCCCCGCGCCGGCCTGATCGGCATGGACTTCGAGGACACCCCGGTCACGCTCGACGCCTTCGCCGCCAAGCACACCGAGCTCTCGACCAATCCGGAGTCCCCGTTCCGTCGTACGGCGTCCGCGTTCCGTCGCAAGCCCGCGTCGATCGTCGTACTGCGCTCGGTCGGCCGCATGGAGACCTTCGCCGACCGCGTCGACAACAGCATCATCGAGACCCCGGCCGACTACTTCGCGATCCTCGCCGACGAGTTCCACCTCCCTCTTCCCCAGTACGACGCCGCGCAGCGTGACGCGTTATGGCGCCGAGTGTGGACGCAGTACGAAGACTTCCTCGCGAAGGCCAACGCCGCCTCTGGATAATCTGTCGCGTT
The DNA here is from genome assembly GCF_042882005.1 of Kribbella sp. NPDC058245. Classification (NCBI taxonomy): domain Bacteria; kingdom Bacillati; phylum Actinomycetota; class Actinomycetes; order Propionibacteriales; family Kribbellaceae; genus Kribbella; species Kribbella sp. NPDC058245. The sequence goes on along the minus strand of NZ_JBHVWY010000001.1, from coordinate 453,134 downwards.
CTTACAAGCGGCCAACCCCGAGCCCCGGCTAGGGTTCGAGCCATGCCCGAGACGACCGCAGCATTCACCATCGACCTCAAACCCGCCGATCCGTTGCTGGAGGCAACCGGTCGCTTCGACTTCACCAAGAACTGGACCGGCGGCATGGTCGGTACCAGCACCGGCCTGATGCTGTCGGCCGGCGATCCGTCAACCGGTACGGCGGGTTACGTCGCCCTTGAGGTGTTCAGCGGGCGGATCGACGGGCTGGAGGGCACCGTCGTCCTCCAGCAGTTCGGCACGATGACTGGCGAGACCACCCTGTACTACGAGTTCGTCCCAGGCTCGGGAACCGGTCAGTTGGCAGGCGTCCTGGGCAAGCTGAAGCTCGACGGTCACGAGGTCAGCGTCAGCTATCAGGGGCCGTGAACCCGCAATAACGTCCGAACGATCGGAGAGCCCGTCTCCGGTCCTTCGGACGTTAACGAATGCCCTGCACTAACGTCCGAAAAACCGGAGGGCCCGTCTCCGGTCCTTCGGACGTTACGCACGTCATGGCGCTCACCGGGTAACCCACCGGCGCGCTAGGTCGCCAGCGCGAAGAGGGTGCTGGGTAGTACGGAGACCACGACGGCGGCCGCCGTGAACAGGGAGACCATCACGACCGCCGGCGTCTCGATGTCGACCGAGAACGGGTCGTCGGCCGGGAGCAGGAAGAGTTCGGCGACCCAGCGCAGGTAGACCGCGAGGCCGATCATCACGTTGATCGCCATCACGATCGCCAGCCAGCCCAGGTGTGCGTCGATCACGGCCTGGAACGCGGCGAACTTCGTGAACAACCCGGCCAGCCCCGGCGGCAGACCCGCAAGCACGACCAGGAAGAAGATCAGCGCGACCGCGAGCCCAGGCTCCGACCGAACCATGCCGCGGTAGTCCGTGAGCAGTCCGCGAGGCCGGTGTCGCTGCACGATCGCGACCGCTCCGAAGGCGCCGAGCGTCACGACGACATACGCCGCCAGATACCCGACGACCGCCTGGGCGTCGCCGACCGCGAGCGGGGCGAGCAGGAAGCCGACCTGACCGATCGACGACCATGCGAGCAGCCGCACGGCCTCACGCTGCCGCAGCGCGGCCAGGTTGCCGATCGTCATCGTCACGGCCGCCAGGATCGCGATCACCAACTGCAGGTCCGAACCAGCCGGCGCGATCCCAGTCACCACCAGCACGAGCAGTCCGGCGACCCCCGCCGACTTCGACACGACCGCCAGGAACGCCGTCACCTCGATCGGCGCACCGACGTACGTGTCCGGGAGCCACGCGTGGAACGGCACCGCCGCGATCTTGAACGCGAACCCGACGACCACGAACAGCCCGGCGGCGAAGGCGACCCGCCGCAGGTCCGGGTCGAGCCCGGTCAGCCGATTCGCGATCGTGGTCAGGTACAGCGACCCGGTCACGCCGTACAGGTAGGAAATGCCGAACAGCATCACCGCGGTCGACAACACCGAGACCAGGAACGCCTTCAGCGCCGCTTCAGACCCGCGACGATCACGCCTCAAGGCGACCAAGGCGAAGCTCGGCAGCGAGACCACCTCGAGCCCGATCACCACCGTCGCCAGATCGCGCGCCCCGGCCAGCGTGGTCGCGCCGACCAGCGCACTGAGCAGCAGGAAGTGGTACTCACCGACGGGGATGTCCGAGGCCAACAGCCGGTACGCCGAAAGTCCGACGACCCCGAGTCCGCCGAGCAGCAGGACTCCCCACAGCCCGGCGGTCAGCGGCTCGAACACCAGACTGCACTCAGCCGGGCCCTCGACCACTGGACGGCAGAAGGCCGGCTTGAAGTCGTCGCGTTGCGCCCAGACGAACACCAGTCCGAACAGGATCACCGCACCGGTCAGCAGGCTGACGACGGTATGCCGGAGCTGTGCCGAAGCACTGCGCCAGAACGCGTCGATGAGCAGCACGGCGACCGCGCCGATCGCCAGCACCAGCGGTACGGCGAGCGCCTGCCAGTCGGTCCACGTGAGCGTCACAGGCTCCCCCACTGGTGCAGAAGCAGACCAGGCCAAACCCCGAGCAGCACCGTCAGCACGATCAGCGGCGTCCAGGTGATCAGCTCGATCCGGCTCAGATCAACCGCAAACGCGCTGGCCGGATTCTCAGCAGGATCGCCTTGGCAGAGGTTGCGGACCAGCCGCAGGAAGTAGGCCGCGGTCAGCACTGTCCCGATGCCGGCGACCGCCATGAAGACCAAGTAAGTTGCCCGCGGCAATGAGTCCGCCGGGTCGTAAGCACCGAGCAGGACCAGCATCTCCCCCCAGAACCCGGCCAGCCCTGGCAGACCGAGCGACGCAAGGCAGGCGAACGTGAGCAACGCCCCGATCCGCGGTAACCGTGCGTACAGGGCCCGGCCGATCGTGCGCAGGTCGCTGGTGTCGTGGCGGTCCTTGATCGCACCGGCCAGGAAGAACAGCAGGCCGGTGATGATGCCGTGGGCGATGTTCGCGAACAGCGCGCCCTTCATCCCGGCGTCCGAGAGCGAGGCGATGCCGAGGCCGACGAAGCCCATGTGGCCGACGCTCGAGTACGCGATCAGCCGCTTGATGTCGGTCTGGCCGAGGCAGGCCAGCGATCCCGCGATGATCGCGACGGTCGAGAAGCCGGCCAGGTACGGCGCGATCGTCACCGTCGCGTCGGGCAGGATCGGAACCAGGATCCGGATCAGGCCGTACGTCCCGAGCTTCAGCAGGACACCCGCCAGGATCACCGAGCCGACCGTCGGCGCCTTCGCGTGCGCATCCGGCAGCCAGATGTGCAGCGGCCACAACGGCACCTTGACCGCGAGCCCGACCGCGACCAGCAGCGCGGCGGCCAGCGGTACGCCGTGCGCACCGAGGACCGGCGTACTGGTCAGCTGAGCGATGTCGAACGTCCCGGCCTGCCGGTGGATGAGCAGGAACCCGAGCAGCATCAGCGCGGACCCGAACACCGTCATCAGCACGAACGTCGTCGCGGCCCGCTTGCGCCCGACCGGGTCGTGGTCGTCGCCCCAGATGTCGATGATCAGCCACATCGGGATCAGCACGATCTCGAAGCAGACGAAGAACAGCACGAGATCCATCGCGGAGAACGCGCCGATCACGCCCGCCTCGATCACCAGTAGCAACGCGATCAGCGAACGCATCCGGCCGATTCGCGGGGTGATCTTCAGCAAGTAGATGCAGCAGAGGAACGTCAGTAGCGCGGTGAGGATGATCAGCGGCAGCGAGATCGTGTCGATGCCGAGGTGGAACCGCACATCCAGCGGCGGAATCCACGGCACGTCCGTGACCGCCCGCAGCGGCCGGATCGTGTCTCCGGCCGACAACGGTATGTCGCCGCTGGTGTAGGCGAACCAACCGCCCGGCCGCGGCCAGAGCAGGATCGAACCGACCAGCACGAGCCCGGATACGACCGCCCCGTACGACGCCGCCAGCCGATCGCCGAGCTGAATCGGCAGCGCCCAGAGCGCCAGCGCGGCCAGCAGCGGCAGGATCAGGATCGCGAGCAGTACGCCGACCTCGAAGCTGTCATGTGCGGTGTGGACCGTGATCATCGAGCGATCACCCCGGCCAGGATGGCGAGAGCGACGACACCGACGACGGCTCCAGTCAGATAGGTCTGGACGTTGCCGGTCTGCAGCAACCGCAGCCCCTGGGAGGCCAGCGTCCCGGTCCGGTCGGCGGCTCGCACGTAGGCACCGATCACGTCGCGGTCTCCCAACACAGCCAGCTTGGACATCCACCGCACCGGCACCACGAACAGGCCGTGGTACGCCTGATCCACCCCGAACTCACGCTCCAGCACAGCCGGCCGCGGGTCCGCGCCACGTGACCACAGCGAGTACGCCGGGAGCACGCCGAACAGCACGAGAACCGTCGAACCGAGCGCGATCACCCAGTTGATGTGCAGACCATCGACGTACCCGAGTCCGATCGCTCCAACTGCCAGCAGAACCAGCGGTGCGAGCATCAGCCAGGGCGCGTCCTTGAGCTTCGATGTGTCCGGATCCTCAAGGTCAGCCATCGGGTCGTCCTGCTCGAACGCACCTATCGCCCCAGCCAGCGCAGGCGTCCGGAAGAACACCCACAGCCAGAGCCGCGTGCAATAGAAGGCCGTGAACGCCGCCGTCAGCCCGACACACGCGAGCACGACCCAGCCGATCGCCGAGCCATCCTCATGCGCGTGATCCCAAGCAGCTTCCAGCACGGTGTCCTTGGAGAAGAACCCCGCAAACCCCGGTACGCCGGCCAACGCCGCGAGGCCGACCGTCATCGTCAGGAAGGTCACCCGCAACGTGTTCCGCAGCTTCCCGCGGCGCGTGTATCGGCGGAGCACCACGAACGCGGCACTGCCGACCTGATGCAGCAGCACTCCGGCGCAGAGGAACAGCAGACCCTTGAAGGCCGCATGCGTGACCAGGTGGAAAAGCGCGGCGTGCCGTCCCTCCCGCGTGCCCAGCGACAACGCGGAGAACATGATCGCGAGCTGGCTGACCGTCGACCAGGCCAGCACCCGCTTCACCTCGACCGCAGCCATCGCACACAACGCGGCGAACAGCATGGTCACGCAGGAGATCACCGTGAGCACGGTCATCGTGGTCGCGGAGGCCGAGAAAACGTCGTACAGGCGGGCGATCAGGAAGACACCCGCGGCCACCATCGTCGCCGCGTGGATCAGCGCGCTGACCGGGCTCGGACCGGGCATCGCGTCCGGAAGCCAGGTCTGCAAGGGGACCTGGGCCGACTTGCCGACGACCCCGACCAGAAGCAGTAGCGTCCCGGCGGTCAGTACGCCGGGCGAGATCCGGGCCGGGTCGAGCTCGGAGATCCGGAAGGTACCGGCGCCGACGCCGAGGACGAAGATGCCGAACAGGAAGCCGACATCGCCGAGGCGAGTCATCAGGAACGCCTTGACCGCGCCGGAGCGGGCCTCGCGCCGCTCCCAGTAGTGACTGATCAGCAGGTACGAGCAGGCGCCCATCACCTCCCAGCCGATCAGCAGCAGGAACAGGCTGTCCGATACGACCACGGTCGCCATCGCGGCGGTGAAGAGCGTGACGAGCGCGTGGTACGACGCCGCGCGCTCGTGCAGGTAGCTGAGCGAGTAGACCTGCACGCAGGTCGCGACGACCCCGACGACCGCGAGCAGCAGCACGGTCAGGTCGTCGGTGCGGACGGCGAACCCGATCGTCAGGTCGCCGATCTGCGAGTTCAGGAACGACGCTTGGTCCGGAGCGGCGCCGTACAGGAGGCCGGCGATCAGCAGCAGAAGCAGCGAGAACCCGACACCGAGCACCCGCCAGACGGTCGCGATCACGTCGGGGACTCCTCGTGCTCGACCAGGTCGCGGGCGGCGTCCGCGTCGACGTGACCGTGGCCGCGGAACAGCAGCAGCACGATCGCCAGGCCCAGCCCGATCTCGGCAGCGGCCAGCGTGATCACGAAGACTGCGAGGGTCTGACCGGTGGCCAGGCCGTCGAGGTGCCAGGCGTCGAACGCGACCAGGTTCAGGTTCACCGCGTTCAGCATCAGCTCGAGCGACATCAGGATGGTGATCGCGTTGCGGCGAGACAGGACGCCGTACACGCCGAGGCAGAACAGGACGACCGCCAGCAGCAGCGGGAGGACCAGTGGCATCTCAGTCCTCCTTCTTCCGCTGGGACAACGCGATCGCTCCGATCAGCGCGGCCAGCAGCAGCACGGAGAGGATCTCGAACGGCAGCACCCAGGTCGTGAAGATCGACGTACCGAGGGCGTTGGCGGAACCGGCCGGGACGGGCTTGATCTTCTGGTTGCCGAAGGCAAGCACTACGCCGGAACCGAGCAGCAGCGCGAGAACGACCGCGACGCCGGCCGCGAACGGGCTGCGACCGGTGGTCAGATCGGGCAGCGGGTTCGTCGGCGCTTTGGTGAGCATCAGGGCGAACAGGACGAGTACGACGATCGCGCCGACGTACACGAGGATCTGCACCAGCGCGACGAACTCGGCATGCAGGACCCCGAAGCAGCCGGCCACCGCGCCGAGCGTGACGACCAGCCACAAGGCCGCGTGCACGATCCGGCGCGAGGTCACCACCATCACAGCGGCAGCCACCGCCGCCGCACCGGCGACAGCGAAGAGAGCAGTGGTCACGCCTCATCCCCCACGGATGTGACGGCTGGGCCCGGATCGATCGGCTGCGGCGCCGGGACGGTCCACATCCACTCGCGCAGTTTGTCCTTCTCGTGCGTGAGGTTGCGGAGCTCGGTCTCGGCGTACTCGAACTCGGGCGACCAGAACAGCGCGTCGAACGGGCACGCCTCGATACAGATCCCGCAGTACATGCACAGGCTGAAGTCGATCGCGAAGCGGTCCAGCACGTTCCGGCTGCGCTCGCGCGCCTGCTCACCGACCGACGGCGCGGTCTCGGTGTGCGAGTCGATGTAGATGCACCAGCTCGGGCACTCCCGCGCACACAACATGCACGAGGTGCAGTTCTCCTCCATCAACGCGATCACTCCGCGCGACCGCGGCGGCAGCTCCGGCTGCACGTCCGGATACTGCTCGGTGACCGACCGACGGCCCAAGGTCTTCGCGGTGACCTTCAGCCCATCGATCAGACCCTTACCCGGTACGCCCACGCTCCACCTCCCCGTCGAGATCCTGTCCTAGCAGGACACTAGTCGGTTCCGCCCCGATCCCGCGCCAACGCGTCGATCAGATCGCTTCGACTCGCACCCCGGTGGCGTTCGAGGCAAGCGCAGTGAGGTCATGCTTGTCGCCGGTGAGCACGACGCCTCCAGGCTCGGCGAGGGCCACCAGGGCCGCATCAACTGCCGACCCGCGCCTGGCCGCCGTCCTGAGCTGTGCAGCACGCCGGGCAGTCGACTCGCTGAGCACGCCCTTCACGATGCACCCCTTGAGGAACAGGTTCGTCCGAGCATCCTTCTGGGCATGTCCGGTCAGGCATTCCACCAGCACCAGCGACGGCACGATCGGCGGCCACTCGAACTCGGAGCTCAGCACGGCCAGCACGGCATTCGATAGGTCCGTGGGTTTCGACAGGAAGGTGACGGCGCCACTATCCAGAATCAATCCGGGCACCGATCAGCTCGCTTTCGGAGCGTGCTGATCGCTGCGGGCGGTCTCATCAGCCGCCGGAGGCTGAAGGTGCGCCTTGATCCGCGCCACAAGCTCCTCGGCCTTTGCGAGAGCCTCGTCCGATGGCTCACCGAATTCGCGGATGGAGTCTTCGACGAACCGAGCCATCGCCATGATCTTGTCCTCGCGGTCGATCTCGGCCCGGATCGCATTTTGCAGCAGCTCGGACGCAAGCAGCTTGCGGCTTTTAACCTCGGTGTAGAGGTCGTCCGGGAGATAGATCTGCATCCTTGGCATACGCCTAACTATACACCCCTCCTGATTCTCACAACTCCTTTTCCAGGCGGGCGGCGACCTGGCGATAGCGGCTCACCGGTATCAGGTGAACGCCGTCGAAGGCCCCTGAGTCACGGATCCGGAGGATCTGTTCGCAGGCGTGGTCGATGCCGGCGTCGCGATCCTGGTCGACCGCCTTGATCAAACTGTCGGGGATGGTGAGCTGAGGCAGGGCGGCGAGGTTGCGGGCCATGGTCGCGCTGGCCAGGACCATCACCCCGGCATAAACGGGGATGTTCAGGTCGACTGTGTCGCGCCAGCGGAGGAGCTCGTCGACGTCGTAGCTGATCTGCACGAACAGGAAGTCGGCCTCGGCCTTCCAGCGCGGGATCGGCCGGAGGCGGGTGGTGGCGCCGACCTGGAAGGGGTTCAGACCCGGGTACGACGTCGCCCGCGTCTGCTCGATCATCGTGCGAACCGTGAGCTGGCTGGTGCGCGCGCCCTCGGCGGGGTCGTCGCCATGCACGAAGAGGAACTGCTCGACCCCGTACGCCGCTGCCGTGAGCAGGTCGCGGCGGAAACCGAGGAGGTTGCGGTCGCGCGAGTTCAAGCAGGCGATCCCGCGGGAGCCCATCGCCTGCACCTCGTTGGCGACGGCGACGCTCGAGACGGTCGCCCGGCCGATGTGGTTGTCGGGAATCAGGAAAGCGTCCGCGATCGGGCTCATCACCCCGATCTGGTGCCGAACCTTCTTGAGGTCGGGGCGCGTCGGCGGCTCCACTTCACAGATCAACTCGAATCCCGGCATGCCGCAGACCCTACTGATCGAGCGGGCGCGTGAGCTGGAGTTTCAGGGAGTGGGCGCCTGCTCGGGTCGATCAGGTGGTGGGGAGAGTTGCGGCGCGGGTTTCCAGGAAGCGTTGTTCGGTGGCGTTGTCCGTCAGCGTCCCGGCGGTTTGGTAGGCCTCGCGGGCTTCGGTGGGGCGGTTGAGGCGAGCAAGGAGGTCGGCTCGGATGGCGTGGAAGAGGTAGTAGGTGGTCAGGTCTAGTTGATCGACCACGCTCAACGCCGCGGCCGGGCCTTCAACCTCAGCCAGGGCCACGGCTCGGTTGAGGGCGACGATCGGGGTTGGCTCGAGGGTGAGCAGGTGGTTGTAGAGCTGGAGGATCTGGGTCCAGTCGGTCGGCGGGGTGTCGCTGTGGACGGCGTTGATCGCGGCCTGCAGTTGGTACGGACCAGGCTGGTTGCGACGGAGGCAACGCCGTACCAGCTTTTGGCCTTCGGTGATCAGATCGGCGTCCCATTGCGAGCGGTCCTGGTCGGCCAGGCGGACGAGGGAGCCGTCGGCGTCGACGCGGGTGCGGCGGCGGGAGTGCTGGAGGAGCATCAGCGCGAGAAGGCCGAGGGCCTCGGGTTCGTCGGGCATCAGGTCGACCAGGACCCGGCCGAGCCGGATCGCCTCCACCGCGAGGTCGTCGCGCACGAGGGTCTCGCCGGATGAGGCGGCGTACCCCTCGTTGAAGATCAGGTAGACGACGGCGAGCACGCCTCGGACGCGTTCGGGGAGGTCGGCCTCGTACGGGACTCGGTACGGGATGCCAGCCGCGCGGATCTTCGTCTTCGCCCGGACGAGGCGCTGCGCCATGGTCGGCTCGGGTACCAGGAAGGCCCGGGCGATCTCGGTCGTGGTCAGCCCGCCGAGCATCCGCAGCGTGAGCGCGACCCGGACGTTGAGTGCGAGGGCCGGATGGCAGCAGGTGAAGAGCAGGCGCAACTGTTCGTCATACACGGCTCCCACCTCCTCCGGTTCGGCCTGCGCGTGGACGAGCGCCGCCTGCGCATGCTTGTCGTCGCGCTTGTCCTCACGGCGCAGGCGGTCGATCGCCCGGTTCTTCGCGGTCGTGATGATCCAGCCGGCCGGACTCGGCGGTACGCCGGTCTCCGGCCACTTCTCGAGCGCCGCGGCGAACGCGTCCTGAACGGCGTCCTCGGCGATCTCGAGATCGCCGAACACCCGGGTCAGCACGGCCACCGCGCGACCGTGCTCAGCCCGGAACACCTCGGCAATGGTCATCCCTGGAACGGCCGCACCTCGATCGGCAACGGCTCCAGCACCGCCGCCATCTTCCGCGCCCAATGCAGCGCCGCGTCGAGATCCTCGGCCTCGATCACCGTGAACCCACCCAGGTGTTCCTTCCCCTCGGTGAACGGCCCATCGGTCACCAGCACCTCCCCGCGGGCAGCCTTCACCACGGTCGCCGTCTCCGGCGGATGCAGCCCGGCCGCGAACACCCACACGCCCGCCGCCTGCATCTCCTCGTTCACCACCTGCAGCTCACCCATGATCTTCGCCAGCGCCTCCGGCTCCGGCACCGGCCCATCCGGCTGATAGATGCTCAACAAGTACTGCGTCATCGTGACCTCCCGGTCCCTAGTCTCACCCCTTATACGAACCGGGTGGCCTCAGATCGACGAGACGGACGCGCACCACCGACCAACTCCGGCAGGATGCCGGTCGCCACGCTCAGCCGGGCGCTTTCGACCCCAACGAGACGAGGTTGGTCGGTGGTGGCGGTCGGAGTGGCTAGCGACCGATCTGGGGGTTGTCGATGGCCCAGTACCAGTCGTTGTCGCCGTTGGTGAGGGACCAGGTCAGCTTGAGGGTGCGGGCGCCGGCGGGGACAGGGACGGTGAGGCGTTCCTGCTTGGCGATGACGTCCGTCGTGTAGGTGAGGATCGGCTTCGGGGTGCCGTTGTCGAAGGCGGCGAGGACGGTGGCGGTCTCGTTGCCGCTCTTCAGGTAGTGCGAGGAGAAGCTCACTGTCGCGTTGGTCGCACCGGTGACGTCGTACGCCGGTGAGACCAGCTTGCTGTTGAACAGACCGCTGCGGGTCTTGTCGGACCACTCGTCCGAGTCGGCGACGGCGAAGACCCCGCGGGCGCGGACGTTGCTTTCACGCTGCTGGTCCGGAGCTGCCCGGGTCCAGAAGTCGTCCGTGGTGAACGACCAGCCCTGCCACTCACGGACGCCGCCAGCACCCAGGCCGGCGTTGTCGATCGTCCAGCCCGACGGCGCGCTGTGCGTCCAGCCCTTGACGTCAGCCGGTACGCCGGTCTCGTCGAGCCGCGACTGGAGTGAGCCAACCAGCGAGTCGAACGGATCCGCAGGAGGCGTCACCACACCGTCGAGCTCAGGCACGGTCAGCCCGAACCGGCTCAGCACGATGGCCGCGATGTCCACGTTCTTCGGCGCGATGGCCGGCGTACCGGGCGTCGTACCGGGGCCGTTGCGGATGATGAACGACGACCGCTCGGGCACCGAGCTGCCGCCGTGACCGCCTGCTTCGGTGTGACCGTGGTCGGCGGTGACGACGATCGTCCAGTCTTCATTCGCGTACGTCGGTCGCGCGCGAACTGCGGACAGCAGAGTGGCGACGTGCTTGTCGGTCTGCTCGATGGCGGTCCGGTAGCAGGCACCAGCGGCACCACAGGTGTGGCCCGCGATGTCGACATCGCCGAAGTACACGAAGGACGCGTCCGGGCCGGTGTCCTTCAGATACGCCGCTGCCTCGGTCGCGATCCGCGCGTCGGCAGCGGCCCAGCCGAGGGCGTCACCGTCGTACGTGACCTTCTTCTGCACCGCGTCACTGAAGATCGCCTGCCCGGCGCTGTTGGTGGTCAGCGGCGTCCAGTCGGCGATCGCGTACGTCGACAGTTCGGGGCGGGCGCGTTCCAACCTGGTCAGGAAGTCCGGGTACTGGGTCAGGTTCGTCCCCGTCCCCCAGCTGTTGCTCTTCACCTTGTGCTTGTCCGGCCAGACACCGGTCGCGTTGGTCGCCCACCCTGGTCCGGAGAGCGTCGGCGCGAACGGCGAGGCGTACAAGGAGGTTTTGGCGGCCGAGCCGGAGCTGATCAGGCTCTTCAGCGCCGGGGTGTCGAAGGCCTGGATCTTGCTCAGCAGCGCGCCGTCGATGCCGATCACCAGCACCTTCTGCGGACGGGCGGCGGGTGCCTCCGCACTACCGAAGGCGGGGACGGCGAGAAGACTGGTCGCGGCTGCGATGGCCAAAGCTGTGATGGCGAGGGGGCGGTTCACGGGCTCCTCCGAAGGCAGTTGATTGGTCCGGACCAATCAATCAAAGCGGGCGCGCGAGATCAACGGCTCAGCAGTGGCGCGGAGGTGAATCTCAGAAGACAGTGAGCAAAAGCGGTCAAGACTCAGCCGGCCGCGGATCGGCAGGATCTAGGTATGGATCTGTTCGTGGCATTGGTGGACGTGGTCGGCGAAAGCCTCGACGACCCGTCCGCATCCGGGGCCGAACTGGCTCGGCGGTTGCACCTTTCGCGGTTCCACTGCGACCGGATTGCGACAGCCGTGGCGGGCGAGACACCGATCGCGCTCCGACGGCGGTTGCTGCTGGAGCGGGCGGCGTACCAGCTGGCCAGCACCGATCGCGGCATCCTCGACATCGCGGTCGACGCCGGGTTCGGGTCGCACGAGGCGTTCACGCGGGCGTTCTCCCGGTCGTACGGGACGACGCCGAAACAGTGGCGCCGGCAGCCGACCCATCCGTTCTTCCTCGACGCACCGAGCGGGGTCCATTTCCATCCACCGGCCGGCCTCCGCCTGCCGGCCCGACGAAAGGTCACCAGCATGGACATCGTCACCGGTCTCGCCGATCACCACGTGAGTCTGCTCGGCGAACTGATCGACCGCGCCCGCGACATCTCCCCCGAGGTCCTCGACGGCCCGATCCCCGCACCCGATCTGGACGAGCCGCCGATCACGCCGCGACGGATGCTGGACCGCATGGTCTGGCAGCTCGAGATGTGGCTGGCCGCCGTGGCCGCCGAACCGTTCGAGTTCCCGGAGAGCGGCCGGGCAGTCTCGCTCGGCCAGCTGCGGGATCGCTACGAGGTGGCCGGCCCGCGGTTCCTCGACCTGGTCCGCCGGGTCAGCGCCGAGAACACCTTCGACGAAACCTTCGTCGACTCGACCTGCGCACCGCCCACCGTCTCCAGCTACGGGAGCATGATCGCCCACGTGCTCACCTTCGCCGCAGTACGGCGGATGCTCGTCGTCGACGCGTTCCAAAAGGCAGGCATGACCGATCTCGGGTACGGCGACCCCGCGCCGTTCCTCGCCAGATCCTGACTAGCTTGGGTCGATCGGGAGGGAGACCACGACCTCCAGGCCGCCGCCTGGGCGAGGGGTGGCGGATACGGTTCCGCCGTGGGCTTCGGCGACGGAGCGGACGATCGAGAGGCCGAGACCGGCGCCCTTGCCGGTGACCAGGCGTTCGGCGCCGAGGCGGTAGAAGGGCTTGAACAGCGCTTCCACCTCGTACGGCGGGATCTCCGGGCCAGTGTTGGTCACCGCGATCTGCACCTGCTGACCGGCTGCTCGGGACAGCACCCGGACCCACCTTTCGCCGTCGGGCAGGTTATGGCGGATGCCGTTCTGCACGAGGTTGTGGACAAGGCGTTCCAGCAGCAGTGCATCGCCTTGGGTCGGGGCGTCGCCGGGGCCGCGGATGATCTCGACACCGGCTGCGGCGGCCTCGCCACCCAGTTGGCCGGCAACGTGGTCGACGACGTCCGCGAGGTTGACCGGATAGACCGTGGTCAGCTGCTTCTCGGAGTCGGCCAGGATCAGTAGTCCGTCGATGAGCTGCTCGTGCCGGGCGTTGATGGCGAGCAGGCTCTCCCCCAGTTCCTGCACGTCCGCGGAGGCCGTCCGGCGATGCATGGCGACCTCGACCAGGGCGCGGCCGAGCGTGAGCGGCGTCCGCAGCTCATGCGAGGCGTTGGCGACGAACCGACGCTGTCCGTCGAAGGAGTGGTCCAGCCGCTCGACCATGGTGTCGAAGGCGTCCGCCAGGTTCTTCACCTCGTCGTCGGGTCCTCGCAGCGCGATCCGCTCGTGCAGTGCGGCCGGTGAGGCGGCTATCCGGCGGGCAGTGTCCGTGACCCGGTGCAGCGGCGCCAGCACGCGTCCAGCGACCAGCCAGCCGAAGCCGGCCGCCAGTGCACCGACTGCCACCAGTGCGATGCCGCCCTGGGTCAGCAGCGACTTGGTCGCCGCCTGCCGCACCTGCTCGCGCTGCTGCTGCATCGCCTGCTCGGCCGCCGGACCGGTGAGCACGGTGCCGTCCTTGGTCGTCGTGAACACCTGGTTCGGCAGCGGGGGTTTCGCTGTCGCACCTGCCGCTGGCGGGTCGAGATAGGTCCCCTGCACGATCACTCGGTACTGCTGACCGAAGTTGCTGCTGAACAGCACGTACGTCAGTCCGAGCAGTAGTGCGCCGGCCGCCAGGAACAGCCCGCCGTACAGGAGGGTCAGCCGGCCTCGGAGCGTCAGGGGATGCGGTAGCCAACGCCGGTGACGGTCTCCACCAGCCCTGGTTCTCCCAGCTTCCGGCGCAGCTTGAGGATGGTCAGCCGGACCACTCCGGTGAACGGATCCACGTGCTCGTCCCATGCTTTCTCCAGCAGTTGTTCGGCCGACACGGTCGCACCGTCGGCTCTGAGCAGCTCGGCGAGTACGGCGAACTCCTTCTTGGACAGTGGGACGTAGCGGCCGTCCCGGAACACCTCGTGCCGCGCCGGGTCCAGCGTCACACCGGAGCGACGCAGTACCGGCGGATCGGCCGGACGGCTCCGTCGGCCCAGCGCCAGCACGCGCGCAGCCAGCTCAGCGAAAGCGAAGGGCTTGGTCAGGTAGTCGTCTGCGCCGAGACCTAGGCCGAAGACCCGGTCCGTCACCGCAGCGGCCGCCGTCAGCATCAGCACCCGGGTCACCGACCCGGACTCCACCACCTGCCGGCACACCTCGTCGCCGTGGACGACGGGGAGATCGCGGTCCAGCACCAGTACGTCGTACTCGTTCGTGGCCAGCCGTTCCAGGGCCGCACCACCGTCTCCGACCACGTCGACGGCGTGGGCCTCGTCGCGCAACCACTCCGCGATCGCCCCTGCCAGCAACGGCTCGTCCTCGACCACCAGTACCCGCACACTCCCCATGATCCCTGACCGCCAGGTTTCCTCCGCGTTATCGGCTTCGGAAACCGTCAGGAAACGCCGTACGGCGAAAGCTCTTGCCCACCACCGAGCAAGAGGAGACGTGATGCGCAAGACCACCCTGGCCGCCGCTGCGCTGGCGGCCGTCGTACTGATGACCGGCTGTGGCACCGATGACCCAGACACCCAGGTCGCCAGTGGATCGGGGACACAGACCACCGCTCCGACCAGTGCGGCACCCAGCCTGAGCCGGGACGAGAAGGCGGTCAAGTTCACCCAGTGCCTGCGCGAGAACGGGCTGAACGTGCCGGACCCGGAGCCCGGCAAGCCGCCACTCCTCAAGTTCGGCCCGGACTCCGGGGTCCCACCGGAGAAGGTCCAGAAGGCGATGGATGCCTGCCAGCAGTACAGCCCGCAGGGCGAGGGCGCCGCCGACCCGCAGATGGACGAGAACGGCCGCAAGCACGCCGAATGCATGCGGAAGAACGGCGTGGAGAAGTTCCCGGACCCGAAGCCGGGCCAGCGCGGCATCATGATCGGCCCCGAGGTCGGGGAGGACCCCGACTTCCCGAAGGCGCAGGAAGCGTGCCAGAGCATCCTGGCGGGGCGCTGATGCGCAGAGTGCTGACGGCCGTGGTCGTCCTGGCCGCCGGGGGCGCGATGAGCGCGTTCCTGGTGAACCGGGGCGACACCAGCCAGGCCGCGAACCAGACCGCTCAGGCATTGCCGGTCAACACGGCCAAGGTCACCCAGCAGAGCCTCAAGGACACTGAGACCGAGGACGGCGAGCTTGGCTTCGGTACGACGTCCACTGCGGTGAGCCGCTCCGCCGGAACGATCACCAGCCTGCCGGACAGCGGGCAGGAGCTCCACCGCGGCAACACCGTCTACAGCATCGACAACAAACCGACCACCTTGCTGTACGGCGCACTGCCGTCGTACCGGCGTCTCGCGAACGGGAGTGAGGGCGCGGACGTCCGGCAACTGGAGCAGAACCTGCGTGCGCTGGGCTACACCGGCTTCACCGTCGACGACGATTACACCTCGAGCACTGCCGAGGCGGTCGAGGAGTGGCAGGAAGACCTCGGCCTGGACGAGACCGGGGTGGTGGAGCTGGGGGCTGTTCTCTACGCACCGGCCCGGATCCGGATCCACAGCGTGCAGGCCGAGGACGGTGCGCCGCTCGGGCCAAACCAGCCTGTCCTCACCTACACCGGTACGACGAAGGCTGTGACCGTGCAACTGGATGCCGCCGACCAGCGGCTGGCGAAGCTGAAGGCGAAGGTCACCTGCACGCTTCCGGACGGCAAGACGGTGTCCGGCGTGATCGAGAAGGTGTCGACGGTGATCATCCCGGCCACCGATCCGGCCAAGGATCCGGAGACCAAGATCGAGATAGTTGTTGCCATCGACAACCAAAAGGCGGTGACGGCCTGGGCGCTCGCCGCCGTCGACGTGACGTTGACCGCCTCGGAACGCAAGAACGTGCTGACGGTCCCGGTGGCCGCGCTGGTCGCCCTACGTGAAGGCGGCTTCGGCGTCGAGGTCACCGACGGCACGTCGTCGCACTACGTGCCGGTGAAGACCGGCCTGTTCGCCAACGGTCAGGTCGAGATCAGCGGCGCCGGAATCAAGGCCGGCACCACGGTAGGGGTCCCCAAATGATTGAGCTGCACGAAGTCACCAAGGTGTACCCGGGTGGTGTGAAAGCCCTCGGCGGTGTCAGCCTGCGCATCGACCGCGGCGAGCTGGTCGCGATCGTCGGGCCGTCCGGCTCCGGCAAGTCGACGATGCTGAACGTCCTCGGCACGCTCGACCGCCCCAGCTCCGGCACGGTCCGCATCGACCGGTACGACGTGGCGCGGCTGTCCGACGCGGGTCTGTCCGCGTTGCGGGCGACCCGGATCGGGTTCGTGTTCCAGCAGTTCCACCTGGCGTCCGGCGTACGGGCGATCGACAACGTCGCCGACGGTCTCCTCTACACCGGATTGCGCTCATCGGTACGGCGTCAGCGCGCTGCCGCCGCGCTGGAACGGGTCGGGCTCGGCCACCGGATGGATCACGAGCCGCACGAGCTGTCCGGCGGCGAGCGACAACGGGTGGCCGTGGCGCGAGCAGTCGCGGGTGAACCCGCCGTACTGCTGGCCGATGAGCCGACCGGAGCGCTGGACTCCGTCTCCGGAGCCGGCGTGATGGAGCTGCTGCGGGACCTGCATGCGGCCGGTACGACGGTCGTCGTGATCACCCATGACCGGGACATCGCGGCGGCGCTGCCGCGTCAGGTCCGGATGCGTGACGGCGTCATTCTGGAGGAGACATGAGTGAGTTGCGACCGGCGAGTCTCGGACTGCGCGATGTCGTCCGGGTTGGGGCGGTCGGGCTGCGGACCCGGCCGATGCGGGCGTTCCTGTCGGCGCTGGGGATCGCGATCGGGATCGCCGCGATGGTCGCGGTGGTGGGCATCTCGTCGTCCTCGCGGGCCGAGCTCGACGGGCAACTCGATGCCCTGGGCACCAATCTGCTCACCGTCACGCCGGGCGTCCGGCTGACCGGCGAGCAGGCCCAGCTACCGCTGACCGCGGAGTCGATGGTCGGCCGGATCGCGCCGGTCCGGGCCGAGTCGGCCATCGGTACCGTGGACGGCGCCGCGGTCTACCGCAGCAACAAGATCCCGGTCATCGAGACCAACGGCATCGTCGCGTACGCCGCACGGACGAACCTGCTCGACACGATCGGCGCGACGATCCGCAGCGGCAAGTGGCTCGACGCGGCGACCGGCCACTACCCGGCGACCGTGCTCGGCGCCGCCGCGGCCGACCGGCTCGGCATCACCCGCGCCGGTCCGGACACCCAGGTGCTGATCGGCAACACCTGGTTCACCGTGCTCGGCATCCTCGAACCGGCCGCACTGGCACCGGAGCTGGACGCCGCGGCCCTACTGGGCTGGCCGGCTGCCGGCAACACCCTGGGCTTCGACGGGCACCCGACCAGGATCTACACCCGGTCCGACGACGCCCAGGTCGAGGCAGTGCGGGCAGTGCTCGGAGCAACGGCCAACCCGGAGGCGCCGAACGAGGTCGACGTCTCGCGGCCGTCGGACGCGCTCGCCGCCAAACAGGCCGCCGGCCAAGCCTTCACCGGCCTGCTGCTCGGCCTCGGCGCGGTCGCCCTGCTGGTCGGCGGAGTCGGCGTCGCCAACATCATGGTGATCTCGGTCCTCGAACGACGCGCCGAGATCGGCCTACGCCGCTCACTCGGTGCAACCCGCGGCCAAATCCGCCTCCAGTTCCTGACCGAGTCCCTGCTGCTGTCCGCCCTCGGAGGTCTAGGCGGCGCCTTACTCGGATCCGCAGTCACCGCGGCCTACGCGTCGTACCAGGGCTGGCTGGCGGTGATCCCGGCCTGGGCTTTGGGCGGCGGGGTGGCGGCCACTCTGGTGATCGGCGGCCTAGCCGGCCTGTACCCGGCGATCCGGGCCGCCCGGCTCTCCCCCACGGAGGCCCTGGCGACTCATTAGGAGGCGACGACGCCGATACCGGTGATGGCGAGCTGGATCAGTGCCACCGGAACGAGGCCCTGCCAGGCGAGTTTCTGGAGCTGGTCGGCGCGCATGCGGGGGAACGAGACGCGGACCCAGATCACGACGAAGGCGACCACGGCGGTCTTCAGGATGGTCCAGATCCAGCCGATCGAGTCGGGGCCGGGGCCGGACCAGCCGCCGAGGAACAGGACGGCGGTCAACGCGGAGAGGATGACAATTCCGGCGTACTCGGCGAGCAGGAAGAGGGCGAAGCGGAGGCCGGTGTACTCGGTGTAGGGGCCGAAGATGACCTCGGAGTCGGCGACCGGCATGTCGAAGGGCGGGCGCTGCAACTCGGCGAGGCCGGCGATGAAGAAGACGATCATGCCGGGGAGCTGCCAGAGCAACCACCAGGGGTTCCAGGCGTCGGCGATCCCGGTCAGGCTCAGCGAACCGGCGGCGACCGCGACGCTCGCCGCCGACAGCACGAACGGGAGCTCGTAGCTCATCAGCTGCGCCGCGACCCGCAGGCCGCCGAGCAGGCTGTACTTGTTGCCGCTGGCCCAGCCCGCCATCAGCGAACCGAGGACGCCGACGCTCATCACCGCGAGCACGAAGAACAGCCCGGAGTCGAGGTCCGCGCCGACGATGCCGGGCGCGATCGGGATCGCGGCCAGCGCGGCCATGTACGGCAGGATCGCGACGAACGGCGCCCACTCGAAGATCCGGCGATCCGCCGCGGCCGGTACGACGCTCTCCTTCTGGACGAACTTGACCCCGTCCGCGACCAGTTGCGCCCAGCCGTGGAAACCGCCGGCGTACATCGGGCCGAGCCGTGACTGCATGTGCGCCATCACCTTGTGCTCGGCCTGACCGACCACCAGCGGCGCCACCAGGAAGGCGACGATCACGCCGACCACCCGCACCACGAACTCCAGCATGACCGTCACCCTATCGACTCCAGCTTGACCTGAACCACCGTTGAGGTCAGAGGCTGGGCTTCATGAGCACAGTTCTCGTCATCGGAGCCACCGGTCGCACCGGCCGCCACGTCGTCGCCGGCCTCCTCGCCGCAGGGGTCACCGTCCAAGCCCTCGTCCGTACGCCGGACCACGCCGACCTGCCCGCGGACGTGCAGTTGGTCGAGGGCGACCTGACGGATCCAGACGCCGTACGACGGGCTGCCGCGGGGGCGGATGCGGCATTCCTGCTGTGGCCGTGGTTCACCAGCGAGGGCGCCGCGGCCGTGGTCGCGGAGTTGCCCCGGCGAGTCGTATACCTGTCGACGCTGAACGGGGGTGGGTTCTGGGGTGAGATCGAGGAGTTGCTGAAAGACCGCGACTGGACCTTCCTCCGCCCAAGCGGGTTCGCCGTCAACACGCTCGCGTGGGCTGAGCAGATCCGCGCGACCGGCGTCGTACGGCTGCCTTATCCAAAGGCTGCCCGATCCCTCATCCACGAGCGCGACATCGCGGCCGTCGCCGTACTGGCTCTGCTAGGCGACCAGCACATCGGGCAGACCTACGAGATCACCGGTCCCGAAGCCATCACCCAGGAGGACCAGGTCGCCACGATCGCCCAGGTCATCGGCAAACCGATCGGCATCGAACCGCTAACCGACGACGACGCCCGCCAAGAGATGCTCGCCCAAGGCGCCGACCCGTTCATCGCCGACAGCGCCGTCACCTACTGGTCCTCCCTCGTCCACACCCCCGAACCAGTAACCACCACGGTCCCCCAACTCACCGGCCGCCCACCCCTCACCTACAGCGCCTGGGCCACCGAACACGCCGCCGCATTCCGGTGAGGCGACGCCTCTGAACGGGACGCCCTCATTCTTTCCGCCGCACCCACCCGCTCGCTCTCCGTAACGGCGCGTCCCCCGACCACCCCCACCGGCCACTCCCCGTCACCACCCTCCCGCGCCCCTCCGCAGGCGACTCGGCCGACAACGCCTGCGGGTGGCTGGTCGCCGCGACGGCCGATCAAAGACAGGGTGGCTGAGCTGGGCGCGTGGCTGAGGGAGATGGTGCGCTCGGCGACCAACCTGAACGCCGCCTATGGCCGACGGGCTTCGGTTGCCGTCCCTGGCACCGAAGCCTGCAACCCGACCCACCCCTCTCCCCCACCGGCAATTTGAACGGATACCCCTCGAGGTTGTCCCTTCTCTCCTGAAATTTCGAGGGGAGAAGGGAACTTCAGGGGAGATCCCCTCAAATGTTCGCGGGGGAGGGAGAAGCGGAGGGGAGGGGGAGGGTGACCGGGGGAAACAGAAGGCCCCGGCGACCGGGGAAAGGAAAGGCCCGGCGACCGGGGTGGTTGCCGGGGCCTGGAAGCACAGGGGGTTAGAAGTCGCCGCCGCCCTTGTCGGCGGCAACCGAAGCCCGTCAGCCATAGACAACGGGGAAGCCGATCGCCAACCGAACCATCCCCCTCAGCCCCGCGCCCACCTCCGCCACCCGCCTCTGTAAATCGGCCGCAGCGGCGATCAGCCACCGCGTTCGCAACCGGCCGGTCCGGTGCGGCGAAGCACCCGCCTTCCCAACCCCAGCCACTCACCCACCGGCCGGCGGCCACAACTAGCGGCCGGAGCGGGATGGGGAGCAGGTCAGGCGGCGGGGTGCGCACCATGGCGAGGGCGCTCGCCCCAACCGGCCCCGGCCACAACTGGCGGCCGGAGCGAGAAACATAAGGACTGGTGATAGGCGGCGTACACCGGCGGACGGGAGCGTTGGATCCCGGTAACGGTCCGCTGCGGGTGAGCGCACTACAGTCCTTCTGCACGGTGGTCAGCCGAGGGGAGGACGAGCCAGGCGCCAATGCCGCCGAGCACGCCCCGACTTCCGTAGCCTGGCGCCTGCGACCCGGCGTACCTATGAACGGGTAGTCGTTAGATGGTTGGCCGCTGCGCACGCGTGCGACGAGCGGCCGCGCGGCGCTGGCAGGCACCACTACCCGTTCGTTGGTACACCTCGGGCGCCGGGGAGCTCAGCCGAGTGGGAGTTGGAGCCAGGCGCCGATTTCGTGGCGGCCGGCTTGGAGGGCTGCGGTGCGGGCGCCTCGGTTGGCGGCGTGGATGGTGCCGATGAGGATGTGCGTGGGGTCGGGCAGGGACTGCGCCAGGAGCTGACTGAGGTGGCGGCCGTAGCCGTTGCCTCGGTGCTTCTTGCTGAGGATGATCTCGCGGACCACGTAGGCGGGAAGGCCTAGCGAGTCCTCGGGTTTGACGACGGCGCCCGCATAGCCGGCCCACTCGTCGTGAACGGTGACGTCGAAGAGCAGTCCTTCGTCGGCCGCTTCCTGCAGGTCCTCGCGGTCCTGGACGCTCGCCTCCTCGACGTGGTGCGGGTGGTCCGCGTCGACATCGTCGTACGCCTGCATCGCCTCGTCGTAGTGGTCGACGGTCGTCGCTTGCCGCAGCTCAAGACCAGCCGGTACGTCGGTGGGCCGGAGCTCGCTGATCGGGGCGGCGAGGAAACGACGGTCGGGCTCGGTACCGGGGAGCTCGGGGTCGGCACTCCAGAGGCGGAGGTAGCGCGGGTGGTGCATGCCGTAGATCTCGAGCGCTGAGGCTTTGAGCGCTGGGAGGTCTTCGGGTTGTGGCGAGCGCGTCATCGGAGTGGCGTCGACGAACGGCTTGGTGGTGTCGCCGCCCTCGAAGCGCATGCTGAACATCGCGTGCAGCTCGCCGGACGGGAGCCAGTAGTTGAGCATCGACTCGACCGGCTGGCCCGGTGCGAACCGTTCGGCCCGGAGCTCGGCGATCTCCTGGGAGTTCGCCAGCAGTACGTCGGGGTCCTCGTGCATCTCGGTCAGCAACCGCAACCGAGTCTCGTCGTCCACCCAGGTGCGCGTCAGCGGATGCTGCCGCTCCAGCGTGAAGCCGGCCAACTCAGCCGCAGTGATGCTCATATCCAAGATCCTCAGCCCTCCACAGGGTCATCAACTCGGCCCGCGCCACCACTGAAGGCACGAGACAGGAACTGATGCCCGGAGACCTGTTGCTTCGGGTCTCCGGCTCCGACAAGCGGTCTCCTGCCACTAGTTGTGGCGCGGGCGAACCTCAGGCGGACGGATCCTCGGGTGCCGCGGGATCAGTGGGTGGGGTCGGTTCAGCGGGCAGTGGCGCGGGTTCAGCCGGTACGACGGGCGTGGGCTCGGCTTGAGCTGCCGGCGCGGGCTCGGCTTGTTTTCTGGTACGGCGTTCGCCCGGGGCGCCTCGGCGTGGTCGGGCTGGTGCTGCGGCGGCTTGGGCGGGAGCGAGTGGGTCTGGGTCCGGGGAGCCTGGTGGGCGGGGACCCCACGACTCCGCATCGGGGACGCCGGGCGGGAGGGTGCGACGACGGCTCGGGGCGCCGGCGGCGTCGGACTCGCCTGGCTCCTTCGCGCCGGGCCAGGGCTTCGCTACCCGAGCGGCGAGGATGAACTCCTTGCGGAGCGGGTTGCCTTCGAAGCCGTCCGGGAGCAGCAGCGGGACGAGGTTCGGATGATCGTCGAACGTGATGCCGAACATCTCGAACGTCTCGCGCTCGTGCCAGTTCGCCCCGGCGTACAGGTCGGACAGAGTAGGGAGCTGCGGCTTGTCGCGCGGGATCAGCGTGCGGACCAGCACGTGGTCGACGTGGGCACCGCCCCAGAAGTCAGCCAGGTGCGTCACGACCCGGAAGCCGTCGGTGAGCTCATCCGACGCCGACAGGAAGTCGAAGAATGTGAACCCGACCCCGTCCCGCAGCACCTCGTGCGCAGCGGCCCAAGCAGCAGCCGGTACGTCGATTGCCGTGGGACCGAAGCTGTCCGCGGCGATCGCCTCGATCCCGGCGGCGATCAGCGCGTCGAGGCCATCACTCGATCCAGCACCAGCACTCATTCCGGCAGCACCAGCTCGCGGGTGAGGGCGGCGGCCGAGGGTTCGTCGTACCGGTCGGCCAGCTTCTCGCCGGCGATCTTCTCCTGCAGCTTGAGGATGCCCTGCAGCAGCGCCTCCGGGCGCGGCGGGCAGCCGGGGACGTAGACGTCGACCGGGATGATCTGGTCGACGCCCTTGGTCACGCAGTACGAGTCCCAGTACGGGCCGCCGGAGTTCGAGCAGGAGCCGAACGAGATCACGTACTTCGGCTCGGGCATCTGGTCGTAGAGCCGCTTGATGGCCGGCGCCATCTTGTCGGTGACGGTGCCGGAGACGACCATCAGGTCGGCCTGCCGCGGGCCGGGCGCGAACGGGATGACGCCGAGCCGGATGAAGTCGTGCCGTCCCATCGAGGCCGCGATGAACTCGATCGCGCAGCAGGCGAGGCCGAAGTTGAACACCCACAGGGAGTACTTCCGGCCCCAGTTCAGCAGGTACCGGACCGGCGTGGGCGCGAGCTTGGCCAGCGCACCAACGGCCGGGCGCACGGCCGGCAACGGCAGGTCGGTCTGGGACATGGACCTACCCTAGTCCGGCGATCTCCTCCGCGAGGATTTCCGGGTACTCCAGCGGCGCGTAGTGTCCGACCCCGTCGACCGTCCGGAGCCGGACGTCGCTGAAGAAGTCGTCGAGCCGGTCGGACCACGCCCGCGGGAACAGCGGGTCGAACTCCGGCCACAACACGACCGTCGGCACATTGATCCGCTCGTACGACGCCGGTGCCGTCTCGGCCGCGGACACGGCGACCGCCCCGGCACCACCGCGGTACCAGTTGAGCGAGGCGGTGAACGCACCCGGGACCGAGTACACCTCGACCAGGTGATCCAGCTCGGGGACATAGCCCGGCCCGGACCAGTGCTGCCAGAAGTGGTTCAGGTACGACCGGACCGCATCCGGCTTGCCGTCGATCAGCTCCTCGATCAGGGGCAGCCGGTGGAACGACTGGTACCAGAACTCCCGCTGCGCCTGCTCGGAGAACACCCGCTTCCCAATTCCCGGCAGCGGCGGCGCAACCACCAGTCCGTCGATCAACTCCGGGTTGCTCCGGGCAATCGCCTGCGCGACGCGGCTGCCCACGTCGTACCCGGCAAGCACTGGCCGGTCGAGTCCAAGCTCCTCGATCAGCCCAATCACACTCCGCGCCTGCCCGGCAGCGCCGTACTGGGTCGGATCAACAGCGACCGGTGAGTCGACAACTGTCGGATCGATGCCGGCGACGTACGACCCGCCGAACCCGCGCAGATCCGGTACGACGACCTCGAACCCGCGCTCGACCAGGATCGGTGCGAGCACCCGGTAATCGGTCCGGTCCCCCGGCCAGCCGTGCAGCAGCACCACCGCCGGGCCTTCGCCGGACCGGTCGTACTCGAGTTCGAATCCGTCCACCGCAGCGCTTCGCATACGCCCCATTCTGATCTACCGTGATTGAACAGGACTGAACAGGTTCCCTCGCGCGGAGCGCGGTCAGTCATAGAGCGGGTGGAGGCCAAGTGTCCGAGCAGGTGGAGTCCCGCGGGTTCGCGGTCGAGAGCAACGGGCTGAACGTGATCGCCGACGCCGACCGGAAGGGCCGGCCGAGCCAGCTGTTCTGGCCGTGGTTCGGGGCGAACGTGTCGGTGCTCGGGCTCAGTTACGGCGCCTTCGCGCTCGGGTTCGGCATCTCGTTCTGGCAGGCCGTCGTGGCCGGCGCGATCGGGATCGCGTTCTCGTTCCTGCTCTGCGGGCTGATCGCCCTGGCCGGCAAACGCGGTTCGGCCCCGACGCTGGTGCTCAGCCGCGCGGCCTTCGGGGTCCGGGGCAACAAACTTCCGTCACTCGTCTCCTGGGTACTGACGGTCGGCTGGGAGACCGTGCTGACCATCCTCGCGACCCTCGCCACGGCGACCGTGTTCGAGCGCCTCGGCTGGGGCGGCGGCGCCGTGACGAAGGTGATCGCGCTGCTCGTGGTCGGCGTACTGATCGTCACCTGCGGCGTACTCGGCTTCGACCTGATCATGCGCGCCCAGACGATCATCACCGTGGTCACCGGCGTCCTCACAGTCGTCTACATCGCTCTGGTTGCGGACAAGATCCACTGGAGCACCGTCTCGCACCTCCCGCACGGTTCGACCCAGCAACTGATCGGTGCCCTCGTCTTCGTGATGACCGGCTTCGGCCTCGGCTGGGTGAACGCGGCCGCCGACTACTCGCGCTACCTGCCGCGCGGCTCGTCGAGCAAGGGCGTGGTCGGCTGGACGACCTTCGGTGGTTCAGTGGCACCCGTCGTACTGCTGCTGTTCGGTCTGCTTCTGGCCGGTTCCTCCGCAGACCTCAGCAAGGCGATCGGTGCCGACCCGATCGGTGCCCTGGCCGCCGCATTGCCGACCTGGTTCCTGGTTCCGTTCGTGATCGTCGCCGTCCTCGGCCTGGTCGGCGGCGCCGTACTCGACATCTACTCGTCCGGCCTCGCCCTGCTCTCGATCGGCCTGCCGGCCCCGCGGTACGTCGCCGCCCTCATCGACGGCGTGGTGATGATCGCCGGGACCATCTACGTGGTGTTCTTCGGCACCGAGTTCTTCGGTCAGTTCCAGGGCTTCCTGATCACGCTCGGCGTCCCGATCGCGGCCTGGTGCGGGATCATGCTGGCCGACATCGCCACCCGCCGCCGCGACTACGCCGAGCGCGATCTCTACGACCGGATCGGCCGGTACGGCGACATCCGCTGGCTGCCGGTCCTCACCATGATCGTTGCCACCGGCATCGGTTGGGGCCTGGTCGTCAACACGTACGCGTCCTGGCTGAGCTGGCAGGGCTACCTTCTCGGCCCCATCGGCGGCAAGGAGGGCGCCTGGGCCTACGCCAACCTCGGCGTTCTCGTCGCCCTGGTCCTCGGCTTCGTCGTCCAACGATTCGCCGGTGCCAGCGCCGTCCGTCGCCAGGAGGCCGTCGCTTAGATGCCATCCAATGCCTCCCCCGCCCCACCGCCCCGAACAGATGGCCTCAAGCACGAACGCGTCGCGGCTGTTCTCACCAGAGAGATCAAAGCCGGGCTGGTACGACGTGGCGCCCGCCTGCCCGGTGAGGTCGAACTCGCCCGCCGTTTCGCGGTCAGCCGCAACACCGTCCGCGCGGCCCTGTCCCAGCTGATCGAGGACGGCCTGATCACCACCCGCTCCGGCAAAGGCTCGTTCGTCACCTTCGACGGCCGTCCCCTCGACGGCCGCCTCGGCTGGACCCACACCCCCGCCGACCCGGACCTCGAGGTCGAGCTCCGCACCCTCCGCATCGCCCACGAACACACCTCGCACCGATCAGACCTAACTGACCGGGCCTGGGGCCTCCGGCCTGGACTGAGGAGCGGAGGGAGCGAAGCGCCTGGAGTGACGAGGGAAGGACGGGGGTCAAAGCCCCAGGACCCGCCGCGCGGAGCGTGGCGGTCAATGCAGCTGATCGTGATCGAGCGATTGCAGGTAGCAGGCACCAAACCGATCGCCTGGGAACGCAGCTGGGTCCCGGCCTTGGACAGCCTGCGCGACCTGCCGAAACGCGGCCTCGTGAACGACTCGATCGCCCTCACCCTGACCCGCGCCGGCCTCCACCCGGACCACTGCCGCCAACGCCTCCGCGGCCGTGCACTCGACCCAACCGAGGCCAAGCTGCTCAAGCGTCGTACCGGCTCCTGGTTCCTGCACACCGAGCGCACCAGCTGGACCGCCGACGACCGCTTCGCCGAACACGCAGAGTGCCTCCTCGACCCCACCTACTTCGAGCTAACCCTCGACTACGGCACCCCCTAACCACGCAGGCCGGCCCCACTGAATCCCCATTTGATGGGCTGACCCACCGCGTTGTGGCAGAGCCAACCGCATGCCATGGGCCCACCCACAACCCGATGGGCTGACCCACCAAATGGAGACGCCGCGGGGTCGTACGAGACGCGGGCGGGGCATCCCTAGGGCGGTCGTAAGGGTGTGGATGAGACGGCGGGGCGTGGGATAGGGAGTTGTGCCGATGTGGCCCGCCTCCTCAGACGAGCACTCTCTGGTCATGTCCTTCTACACGCCAGAAGCAATCCAGGCCGAGGCCCGGTACCGCCAGGAGAAGCTCCGGCGCTCGTACCAGCGCCCGCTCTGGTTCCAGCGCAAACCGAAGACGCAGCGCCCTGAGCCCTGCGCCCCTGAACTCCGCGCCCGCCCAGCGATGTGACCTCTCCCTAGGCAGTGTCCGGACTCCCTAGGAGCTCCTAGGGAGTCCGGATAGGGAGGAGTTCCGATGTGCGGAGCTACCTCAGAAGACCAGAGTTACTGATGTCGGCAGGAAGCCGGCACGACAAAGGAGAACGCGATGTACACGAACGAAACGGTCAAGGCCGAGGTCGCCTACCGCAGGGAGCGCCTCACCCGTGACTACCGGCAGCACCGCAGCACCGGAGCTCGCCGGACCCTCACCCACTTGTTCGGCCGGAAAGCCTGAAGGGAGGTACACCATGTTCATCACACCGCAGATCGTTCAGGCAGAGACTGCCTACCGCCAGGAGCGCACCAAGCGTGAGTTCCGCAGGTTCACCCGCCGGACGCGCCCGGAGGAGGCCGCCAAGGCCGCCGCCCCGCGGCACGCCCGCCGGTCCTTCACCACGGCCGCATGAGCGCCGTGGTGGCCGTCCCTGACCCGATTGTCCAGGTCAGGGACGGCTTTCTTGTTGCCGGTGGCGCTCATCGGACGGAATGCCGTCGATTTGTGTCGGCTCCAGGGGCGAAGATGGACGACGTGCCCTGGACCTCGACACCTCTCGTCGGCCGTTCGACCGAAATGGCCGCCCTGCTCAGCGCCGTCGACGACGCCAAAACGCGTCGCGCCGGTGCAGTTCTGCTGTCCGGTGACGCGGGCGTCGGCAAGACCCGGCTGCTGGACGAGGTGGCCACCGGTGCGCACGAGCGGGGCTTCGGCGTCCTCGTCGGGCACTGCACCGACTTCGGCGACGCCGGCCTGCCCTACCTGCCGTTCTCGGAGATCTTCGGCCGCCTGGCCGGTGACCGGCCGGATCTGGTCGAGAGCGTGCTCACCAACTTCCCGGCGATCGGCCGCCTGCTCCCGACCCACCGCCTGATCGGCGCCCAGCCCACCCCACAGGACGGGCCGCTCGATCGGGCCGCGCTGTTCGACGCCGTCCTCGGCGCCTTCACCGCGCTGTCGACCAGCGAACCCCAGCTGGTGATCGTCGAGGACGCCCACTGGGCCGACGACTCCACCCGGGACCTGATCGGTTTCCTGATCACCCGGCTGACCGCCCAGCGCCTCACGCTCGTGGTCTCGTACCGCAGCGACGACCTGCACCGCCGGCACCCGCTCCGTCGCCCGATCGCCGAGTGGTCGCGCAACCCGCGCGTCCGCCGGGTCAACCTGCTCCCGCTCGACGCCACCGAGTCCCGCTCACTGCTCGACTCGCTGCTCACCGAGCCGCTGCCGGAGAGCGACGTACGGCGGATTCTCGACCGCGCCGGTGGCAATGCGTTCTTCACCGAGGAGCTGGTGGCCGCATCCTCGATGGGCGACTCAGCCGCCGTACCGCCTGATCTGGCCGATCTGCTGCTCGTTCGGCTCGACCCACTGTCCGACGAGGCGCGTCAGGTCGCGCGGGTGATCGCCGTCGCCGGGCGCCGGGTTCCGCACACGCTGCTGACCACCGTTGCCGGGCTTCCGGACAGTCAGCTCGACCTCGCGTTGCGTGAGCTCATCGACGCGCACATCATCGACGTACCGGGCAATGCGAGCTACTACTTCCGCCATGCCCTGCTGGCCGAGGCCGTGTACGACGATCTGCTGCCGGGTGAGCGAGTTCGCCAGCACGCGGCGTATGTGCAGGCGCTCAAGGACCAGACCGTCGCGGGTACGGCGGCTGAGCTGGCGGGGCATGCCACCCGCTCGCATGATCTGGCGACCGCATTCGAAGCTCGTGTCCGGGCCGGCGAGGAGGCGATCTCGGTCGCCGCGCCGCAGGAGGCGTTGAAGCACTACGAGATGGCGCTGGAGCTGTTGCCGAATGCGGCTCCGGACAACACGATCGACAAGACCTGGCTGATCGCCGAAACCGCGATGGCGGCCACGCTGTCGTCGCAGCACCTGCGTGCACTCAAGCTGCTCCGCAAGGCGCTCGCCGATCTGCCCTCCGACGCACCCAAGATCCAGCGTGCTCAGTTGTTGCTGCCGCTGGCCGACATCGCGTTGGTGATCGACCAGGACCAGGAGGCCAACGAGGCGGCCACGCAGGCGCTCAAGCTGGTCGCGGACGAGCCGTCGACGGTCTTCAAGGCCCAGATCGCCACGCTGTACGCACGGGTGTCCGCCGGCCTGGGTCGTTCGATGGAGGCCGAGCGCTGGGCGCACAAGGCGCTCGAGATCGCCCGGGAGGCCGGCGAGGAGTCGGCCGCGGGCGACGCCGGGATCACGCTCGCGCAGCTCCGTCGCCGGGCCGGTGATCCGGCGACTGCCACCCGGCAGATGGAGGAGGCCGCCGTACGGGCTCAGCTGACGGGTGATGCCGCAGCCGAGGTGCGCAGCCGGTTCCTGCTCGGCTCGATCCAGTACGAGGAAGGCGATCTGCAGGCCGCGAAGGCCACCTTCGCCTCCACCTGTCAGCGGGCGGGTGAGCTCGGGCGGCAGTGGGCGGCGTACGGGTTCGATGCCCGGCGGATGCTCGGGCTGGTGCAGTTCATCCTCGGCGAGTGGGACGCGTCGACGGTCACCACCCGCGTCGATGCCGGTACGCCGATGGCGTCGTCGGCCGCGTTGCGCGCGGTCGAGTTCAACGTGCGCAGTGGTCGTGGAGACGACGCCGTGGCTGAGGAGCTCGAGATGTTGCGGAAGTGGTGGGAGCTCGACATCATGACGCCGATCATCGGGCTGCAGCCCGCGGTCGACGCGTACCGGCGGCTGGACCGGATCCCCGAGGCGCAGAAGCTGATCGCGGATGTTACGACCCTGTGCGAAGACATCTTCCAAACCGAGTGGTTTACCGGCCGGGTCCGCTTCTCGACGCTCGGGCTGCAGTTGCTCTGTCACCGCGCGGTCGGGGAGCCGTCCGCGGCCAAGGACCTCGTCGAGCAGGGCGCCGAGCTGGTCGCGACCGGTCATGCGACCGCCGAGAAGGGCTTGCCGCCGGGGCGGCTGATGGGCGTCGAAGGTCTGTCCTGGCTGTCGCGGCTCGAGGCCGAGTGGGAGCGACTGCGCTGGCTCACCGGGATCGATCCGCCGTCACCCGAGGAGCATGTCGCGGTGTGGCAGCGGACGATGGAGTCCTTCGGGTACGGGAATGTCCATGAGCAGGCATGGTCGCGGGCGCGACTGTCCGACGCCTTGCGGGCGGCCGGTCGGGTCGCCGAGGCGAACGAGCAGGTCACGCTGGCGGCGGAGACGGCGCGGCAGCTCGGAGCCAAGCCGTTGCTCGACGAGCTCGGTGGCGCCGAAGGGCCAGGGCTCGGCGGTGGTGCGCTGACCGCTCGGGAGACCGAGGTGCTGAAGCTGCTGGCCGAAGGCCGGACGAACCGGCAACTGGCTCGCGAGCTCTACATCAGCGAGAAGACGGTCAGCGTGCACGTGTCGAACATCCTCGGCAAGCTCGGCGTCCGCTCCCGCACCGAAGCCGCCGCGGTGGCGCGGCGAGACGGCTTGCTCGACTGAGCCCTTCTAGCGTCCGAAAACACGCCGACCACGTACTGCGTTGCTTCGGACGTTGCGGAGCAAGCGGCTGACCCACGACAGACAGTTGCCTTCAACAAGCGACTGATCCAGCACGGACTGTTGCTTCGTCGAACGATTGACCTACGACACAGAGTGCACCGCTCACGATCGGCGCTGTGCGGGCCGTCGATCATGAGCGGTGCTGGGCGGAGCCCGGTGTGGGGACCGGGACATTCCGGACTCTGGGGTCAGCCGTGCTTCCGATGCCGGGCGGACTCGTGCGCGGACCGATGGGACCGGCGGTGCTCCAGCTCGTCGACGTGCACGGCGGCGGCCGGACGCTCGACCTGCGTGATGTCGTCGAAAACGTGCTGCGCGTGCCGCATCCGGGTCACAGCGAACAGCAGCAGGGCGGCCGCGACGATGCCGATCGCCACCCACAGTTGCCAAATCATCGCCTCACCACCCTCTACCTGTGTGGTACCCCGGCGTAGTCACGATAACCACGAAACAACCGGTTTGGCGACAGTGTGGACGCATTCCGTAACGAGCATCGCGATCATGTCCCAATCGTTGCCTGATGCAAATACATACGGTGATCAAGCAACGACAGAGATGGCATCGAAGGGTGACTTTCTGTCACCTCTACCGAAACGAGACGTACCGTACAACGAATACGGAGCGCGACCGAAAACGGTTCAGGTCCAGCGGAGAACGCCCTTGCGGTAGGCGTAGAGCAGCCCGACCGCGACGAAGGCGAGGAAGACGAACATCTCGATCAGCGTGGCGACGCCGAGCTTCGCGAAGACGGTCGCCCAGGGGAACAGGTAGACCGCGTCGACGGCGAAGATGACGTACAGATAGGCGAACAGGTAGTACCTGATGTGGACCTGCGCCCAGCCCTCGCCGACCGGGTCGACACCGGACTCGTACGTCGTGAGCTTGCCGGCCGTCGGGTACGTGACGGTCAGGGATTTGTTCAGCGCGAACGCACCGATCAGCCCCAGCAGACCCAGGACGACGATCGCGGCGACAACGCCATAGCTCTCCGACACAGGCCGAAGCTTAGTTCGTGCAGAGCAGGTAGGAGTCGACCGAGATGTAGGGGCCGTAGCCGGACTTGATGTCGGTGGCCTGCAGCCGGAGCCGGGTGACGCCGTCGATCTTGGCCGCGAGGTTGCCCTCGGTCTCCTGCAGTTGCCGGACCGAGGCGATCGCCTTCGCCCGCGGGCCGTTGTGGATCGAGAGGCGCGCCGTACCGTCGGTCAGGTTGCCGAGCCAGGACTTGAAGGCACGGCAGCCGGTCGAGTCGACCTCGCCCCAGACGAACCCGCCCTTGTCGGCGAGCAGGTCGGCCTCGGAGCGGCGCGGGCCTTCGTTCGGCGGGATGACGGTGAACTGCGGGTTCGCCTTCCCGCCCGAGGCCAGCACGCCACGCTTGAACAGCCCGCGCCAGACGAAGTGCTGGAAGGTGATCGGCTTCGACGTCGCCGCCGGGTACGGCGCCTGGGCGTACACGTTGAGGCGGTAATCGCGAACCGATCCCGGCTGGGTGACCTTGATCGTCACCGCGGTCCCGGACGACAGGCCGTACCCGATCTCCTGCCATTTCTTCGTGGTCGGGATCCACTGGTGCAGCCGGATCCGGGTCCCTTGTGCCGGGGCCGGCGTCACCGTGCCGGTCACGGTGATCTGTCCACTGGTCGCGTTGGTGGTCTTGATCCCGGTGATCTTCGCGCCCCGAGTCGGTGCGTCCGCGGCGGCGGGAAGCACGGCGGACGTCGTACTGGCTGATTTGTCGGTGCCGGACAGGCTCAGCTCGCCGCTGGAAGGCGCAGCCGGAGCTGTGCAGGCGGTGAGTGCGAGCAGCAGGCACGCGGCGGTTCCGGTGACCAGGGGACGAAGCATGGAAGACACAGTGCCTGGTGGTGCTCCGTCTCCGCAACCGCGCGGCTGCTGAGGGTAGCGACGTACCGGCCTGTTAACACCGCGTCCCAGGCTGTGGACCGGCGGGTCCGGCCCGTGGTTCCGTGCGGAAAGCGAACTAATATTGGGGTTACCGCCCTGCCCTGGGGGGACGCGGCTGGAACTCATGAGGGGACAGCCGGCCCAAGCGCAGACTTGGAGATGACGAGAACAGTGACCATCGAGGTCAAGCAGCTCGACCGCGTGGTGATCCGCTTCGCCGGTGACTCCGGTGACGGGATGCAGCTCACGGGGGACCGGTTCACCGCGGAAACCGCATCGTTCGGCAATGACCTGTCGACGTTGCCCAACTTCCCCGCCGAGATCCGGGCACCAGCCGGAACTCTGCCGGGCGTCTCTTCCTTCCAGCTCCATTTCGCCGACCACGACATCCTGACGCCGGGCGACGCGCCCGACGTCCTGATCGCGATGAACCCGGCCGCGCTCAAGGCGAACCTCAAGGACGTCCCGCGGGGCGCGACGGTGATCGTCGACACCGCCGACTTCACGCCGAGGAACCTGAAGCGGATCGGGTACGACGAGAATCCGCTGGAGAACGGCGAGCTCGAGGCGTACCACGTGGTCGCGCTGAACCTGACCGGGATGACGGTCGAGTCGGTCAAGGAGTTCGGGCTGTCCCGCAAGGACGCGTCCCGGGCGAAGAACATGTACGCGCTCGGGCTCGTCTCCTGGCTGTTCCAGCGTCCGGTCGAGTCGACGATCACGTTCCTGCAGACCAAGTTCGCCGGCAAGCCGGACATCCGCGACGCGAACATCGCGGCCTTCCGGGCCGGCTTCAACTTCGGTGAGACGGCCGAGGAGTTCTCGGTCCGGTACGAGGTGAAGCCGGCGGTGATGCCGACCGGCACCTACCGGAACATCTCGGGCAACCTCGCGCTGGCGTACGGCCTGGTGGCGGGCGCCGAGCGCGCCGGGCTGCCGATGGTGCTGGGCGCTTATCCGATCACCCCGGCCTCCGACGTACTGCATGAGCTGTCGAAGCTCAAGCGGTTCAACGTGACAACGATTCAGGCCGAGGACGAGATCGCCGGTGTCGGCGCTGCGCTTGGTGCGTCGTTCGGCGGAGCGCTTGGGGTGACCACGTCGTCCGGGCCGGGCATTTCGTTGAAGTCCGAGACGATCGGGCTTGGCGTGATGCTCGAGCTGCCGCTGGTCGTCTGCGACATTCAGCGCGCCGGGCCCTCGACCGGGATGCCGACGAAGACCGAGCAGGCCGATCTGTTGCAGGTGATGTTCGGGCGGAACGGCGAGGCGCCGCTGCCGGTGCTCGCCGCCCAGTCCCCCGCGGACTGCTTCGCGATCGCCGTCGAGGCGACCCGGATCGCGGTCACCTACCGGACGCCGGTGATCGTCCTGTCCGACGGCTATCTGGCCAACGGCTCCGAGCCGTGGCTGATCCCGTCGGTCGAGTCGCTGCCGACCATCGATCCCGCCTTCACCACCGAGCCGAACGGGACCACCGCCGAGGGCAAGCCGACGTACCTGCCCTATCTGCGCGATCCGGAGACGCTGGCGCGCGCGTGGGCAATCCCCGGTACGGCGGGGCTCGACCACCGGATCGGTGGACTGGAGAAGGAAGACAAGACCGGCAACATCTCGTATGACCCGGCCAACCACGACCTGATGATCCGGACCCGGCAGGCGAAGGTCGACGGGATCGCCCAGACGATCGAGCCGCTGCACGTCGACGACCCGGACGGTACGGCGAAGGTGCTGGTGCTCGGCTGGGGATCGACGTACGGGCCGATCGGGGCCGGTGTGCGGCGGGTGCGGCGCGTCGGCGGCAAGATCGCGCAGGCGCATCTGCGGCACCTCAACCCGTTCCCGTCGAACCTCGGGGACGTGCTGCGGAGCTACGACAAGGTGCTGGTCCCGGAGATGAACCTGGGTCAGCTGGCGATGCTGCTGCGGGCGAAGTACCTGATCGATGTCGTGTCGTACGCACAGGTCCGCGGCATGCCGCTCGGAGCGGCCGAGCTCGCCGAGGTGATCGGCAACCTGGTCGAGGAGACCGAGGGCATCGACGACGACGCCCGCCACCTGGGGGCCGCCGCGGCGGCGAACTCGGACCACCGCGACCAGCTTGAGCAGACGGAAGGTGTGCGATGAGCACGGTTGATCTCGGACTCCCCGGTGGGCTGAAGGGCGTGCCGGTCGCGGACGCACCGCAGAACCGCAAGGAGTACGTGTCGGACCAGGAGGTCCGCTGGTGCCCGGGTTGCGGGGATTACGCCGTACTGGCTGCTTTTCAGGGGTTCTTGCCGGAGCTCGGGATCAAGCGCGAGAACATCGCGATGGTCTCGGGGATCGGCTGCTCATCACGGTTCCCGTACTACTTGTCGACGTACGGGATGCACTCGATCCACGGTCGCGCGCCGGCGATCGCGACCGGCCTGGCGACGGCTCGGCCGGACCTGAGCGTTTGGGTCGTGACGGGTGACGGCGACGCGCTGTCGATCGGTGGCAACCACCTGATCCACACGCTCCGGCGCAACGTGAACCTGAAGATCCTGCTCTTCAACAACCGGATCTACGGTCTGACGAAAGGTCAGTACTCGCCGACCTCCGAGCCCGGCAAGGTCACCAAGTCCACCCCGATGGGTTCGGTGGATACGCCGTTCAACCCGGTCTCGCTGGCGCTCGGCGCGGAGGCGACCTTCGTTGCTCGCACGGTCGACTCCGACCGCAAGCACCTCACCTCGGTGCTTCGCGCG
This sequence comes from Kribbella sp. NPDC058245, assembly GCF_042882005.1. Classification (NCBI taxonomy): domain Bacteria; kingdom Bacillati; phylum Actinomycetota; class Actinomycetes; order Propionibacteriales; family Kribbellaceae; genus Kribbella; species Kribbella sp. NPDC058245. The sequence continues at coordinate 417,951 of NZ_JBHVWY010000001.1, read as the reverse complement.
GCTGCCGAACACCGCGGTACGTCGTTCGTCGAGATCTACCAGAACTGCCCGATCTTCAACGACAACGCCTTCGACGCCATCAAGGACCCCGCGACCCGCGACGACGCGATCATCCCGCTCGTCCACGGCGCCCCCATCCGCTTCGGCACCGACGGCCACCTCGGCGTCGTCCGTGACGGCTTCGCCTCCCTCGCCGTCCGCGAGATCGCCGACTTGCCGGGAGGCGAGGCCGACCTGGTCATCCACGACGCCCACACCCCCGACCCCGCCTACGCCTTCGCCCTCTCCCGCCTCACCGACTCCGGCGTCCTCCACCAGGCCCCCATCGGCATCTTCCGCTCAGTCGACCGCCCGGCCTACGACGACCTCGTCCGCCAGCAGATCACCACCGCCACCGAAGCCCAAGGCGCCGGCGACCTCCAGTCCCTCATCACCGGCGCCGACACCTGGACCGTCAACTAACCCCATTTGGTGGGCTGACCCATCGCGTTGTGGGAGGGCCCACCGCGTGCGGTTAGCCCACCCGCAAGCCAGTAGGCCCACCCACCAAATGGCTACTCCCACCCGCAACCCAACTGTCGCGGACCGCCCCCACTCAGTAACCCTTGTGCGCGGCCGATCAGGAACCGCTTCAGGCGTGGCGCCACGCCTGAAGCGGAGGTTGGTGAGTGTTGGCGGTCCGGCATCAGTGGAGCAAGTCGGTGAGGGTGTCGCCGGCGGGGCGGTTCAGGTGGCGGGCGGTGAGGCCGGCGGCTTGGGCGCCGGTGACGTCGAGGGCTAGGTTGTCGCCGATCATGAGGGTTTCGGCGGGGTCTACGCCGAGTTGGGCGCAGGTTTGCAGGTAGGACTGGGGGTCTGGCTTGCTGAGGCCCAGGGACTCGGTGGTGCAGACAACGTCGACCAGGTCGGCTAGGCCGATGGTTTCCAGTTTGGCGTTCTGCTGGACGGTGCTGCCGTTGGTGAGGACGCCGATGCGCCAACCGTTGCCTTGGGCAAGTTCCAGGGCGGGACGGGCGTCGGGGTAGGCGGACCAGTGCGACTTGTACAGGTTCAGGTAGCCGGTGAAGAACTCGTCCTGCTCGGGTTCGGTAGCAGGCACCGGATGATCGACCAGCGGGAGGAACTCGTGAAGGCGGGCTCGGCGTTGGCCCTGGTGGGTGAGTTCGCCGGCCAGCCAGCGGGGGTAGACGCGGTCCTCGATGGCGAACCACTCTGCCACCAAGGCGTCGGAGGGGTCAGCACCCAGCGACGGGAGCCAAGCCCGTACGGCGGCCTCGGCGGAACCGGTGTGGTCGAAGAGGGTGTTGTCGAGGTCGAAGATGACGGCTTTCATGCGCGGGTGACCGAGTCGCGGTTCAGTTCGCGGTGGTTGGCGTAACCGGACAAGGCCAGCGTGAGATCGAGCTCAGCGAGGAAACAGCGGAGCACGTGTTCAACACCCGCCTGACCAGCCAACGCCAGGCCGTACATCAACGGCCGACCGAGGAGAACTGCCTTCGCACCCAAAGCGAGCGCCTTCGCCGCGTCCGCGCCCGTCCGTACGCCGGAATCGAACAGCACGGTCATCTGCTCGCCAACCGCATCCGCGATCGTGGGCAGCGCATCCAGCGCGGCAACGGCACCGTCGACCTGACGACCACCGTGGTTGGAGACCACGAGACCTTCAAAGCCGTGCTCCGCGGCCAGCTTCGCGTCTTCGACAGCGGTGATGCCCTTCAGGACGATCGGGCCGTCCCAGTTGTCGCGGAGGAATCCGAGGTCGTCCCAGCTCAGCCCGACGTTCGGGAACATCTGCGCCCATTGCATGACCGCAGCACCCGGGTCCTCGGCGATCGGCTTGGCCAGCTTCGACTGGAAGGCCGGGTCGCTGAAGTAGTTCGCCAGGCCCTCACCCTTCAGGAACGGCAGGAACCCGCGGTCGAGATCCGCCGGCCGCCAACCGATTGTGCCGGTATCAAGAGTCACCACCAGTACGCCGTACCCGCTGGCCTTGGCGCGTTGCAGCAAGCTGAGGCAGACGTCGCGGTCGGTCGGGTAGTAGAGCTGGTACCACTTGCTCTTCGCCTCGATCTGCTCGATGGCGTGACTCGCCTGCGTCGAGTGCGTGTACGTCAGACCGAGTGTGTCGGCCGCCCGCGAAGTTGCCAGCTCGCCCTCCGGATGCGCGAGCGTCTGGACGCCGATCGGCGCGATCAGCACCGGCGCCGGCATCGCCGTACCGAGGATCGTGCAGCTCAGGTCGCGCTCGACGCTCCCCCGCAGCATCCGCGGTACCAACCGCCAGCGGTCGAAGGCGGCCAGGTTGGCGCGCGCGGTGGAACCGTTGCCGGCGCTCGGCACGATGTAGCCCATCGCCTCGGCGGACAGCGTCGCGGCTGCCTGAGACTCCAGCCGGGCCAGGTCGGTTGTGATCTCCGGCGTGGTCCCTTGCAGCATCCCCTGCAGGTAGATCTGCAGCTGAAAATCACCGAAGTTGGCCATGCCGGATGCTTTCACGCCGACCACCGGACCTCAACGCACCGGCGCCCCGTGACATCCGTCAGCCCCAGATCCTGCCGTCCGTCAGCGCGGGATCGGGACGGATCACATCCACGTCGGACCCCACGAAGCAGCAGGCTGGAGACATGCTGAAGCGAACGCTCCCCGCCCTCGGACTCTTCTTCCTGGCGCCGCTCGTGGCCGAGTTCGTGCTGGGCAACATCCCGATCACCGCGCTCTACGCCCTGCTCATGCTGGCTCCCCTGTACGGCGGCGGCGCCGTCCTGATCCGCGAGCTCGTCCGGCGCCGCGGCTGGGGCTACCCGAGCATGGTCCTGCTCGCCCTCGCGTACGGCGTCCTCGAGGAGGGCGTCACCACGATGTCGCTCTTCAACCCCAACTACGCCGACCTGCGGCTCCTGGACCCCGGCTACCTCCCGGCACTCGGCATGGGCACACCCTGGACGGTCTTCGTCCTCGGCCTGCACACCGTCTGGAGTATCACGGTCCCGATCGTGCTGATGGAGTCCATCTCCCGCCGCCCCCGCGAACCGTGGCTCGGCAAGGTCGGACTCAGCGTGTACGGCGTTCTGTTCGTCCTCGTCGGCGTGGTCGCGACCACCGCCTTCGCGATCTCCAACGACCCGTTCGTCGCCGCGCCGGCGCAGTTCGCCGGGGTCGCCGTCGCGATCGTCGTACTGGTGGCCCTCGCGGCCTGGGTAGGCAACCGCGCGCAGGCGCAGGTGCGCAGCGGGGTCCCGGCGGTCTGGTTGGCGGGGCTTAGCGGGCTCGTCCTGAGCTCGGCATGGATGCTGGCCAACGACCTCATCCACAACGCCTGGATCGACGCGGCCGCGATGCTGGCGATCGACGTACTGGGGGCGATCCTGCTCGTGACCTGGTCCCGCCGCACAGGCTGGACGCAGCGGCACTCAATGGCAGCGGCCGGCGGCGCGCTCCTCACCTACGTCTGGCACGCCTTCCCGGAGTCCCCGATCTTCGCCGCCTCCAAAACCGCCGACCTGATCGGCAACGCCGTCTTCGCCCTCATCGCCGTTGGCGTGATCGCGCTGGCGGCCGTCAAGTCCCGCCAGACCCATAGCTGACAATCGAGTGGGAAGTTTGTGGGTCGACCGGGGTGGGGTTTGGGAGACTCAGGTGTGACTAGTGCTGTGACTGCTGACGAGCGGACCTCCAGGCATGTGGGGCTGGCGCTGTTCGCGTTGGCGACCGGTGGATTCGCGATCGGGACGACCGAGTTCGTGACGATGGGGCTGCTGCCGCAGATCGCGGACGGGGTGCGCATCTCGATTCCGACCGCGGGGCACGTGATCTCGGCGTACGCGATCGGGGTGGTGGTCGGGGCGCCGGTGATCGCGGCCCTCGGAGCGCGGACCGGGCGGAAGCGGTTGCTGCTCGGGCTGATGGCGATGTTTGTCCTCGGCAACGTGTTGTCGGCCGTTGCCTCCAGCTACGAAATGCTGATGGCGGCGCGCTTCCTGACCGGGTTGCCGCACGGCGCGTTCTTCGGGATCGGCGCGGTGGTCGGCTCCTCGATGGTGCCGACCAATCGCCGGGCCTGGGCAGTGTCGATGATCATGGTCGGACTCCCCGTCGCGAACATCATCGGCGTCCCACTCACGACGCTCCTCGGTCAGAAGCTCGGTTGGCAAGCGCCCTTCCTCGCGGTCGGCGGACTAGGTCTGCTGACCCTGGTGGCCGTTTGGTTCTGGGTGACGCCGCAGCCGGTGGGCAGTGAGACCAACGTCCGCAGCGAGCTGAGCGCACTGGCTCGTCCGCAGGTCTGGATGGCGTTGCTCGTCGGGATGGTCGGGTTCGGCGGCATGTTCGCGACGTACTCGTACATCACCCCGACGATGACGGAACTCGCCGGTTTCTCCACGACCGCGATCACGCTCGTACTCGCGACGTACGGCGTCGGCATGACCTGCGGCACCCTCGTCGGCGGCCGGCTGGCCGACCGTGCGCTGATGCCCAGCCTGTACGGCGGTTTGGTCGCGGTGACCGTCGTCCTCGGCGTGTTCGGGTGGATGGCGCACACCAAGCCGACCGCCCTGATCGCGGTGTTCGCGCTGGGCTTCTCCGCGAGCATCCTGATCCCGGCCCTGCAGACCCGGCTGATGGACGTCGCGCACGAGGGTCAGTCGCTGGCCGCGTCCCTCAACCACTCCACCTTGAACATCGCCAACGCACTCGGCGCGTGGCTCGGCGGCGTCGTACTGACTGCCGGTTACGGCTACGAATGGCCGAGCCGAGTGGGTGCCGCCTTGGCCGTCGCCGGGCTGGTCTTCGCGATCATCTCCGGCCTGATGGACCGCCGTACGGCGAAATCAGGGGTTACTCAGGTCACTGCCTGACGGGATCCCTGGGTATCACCTGGTTGGATCGGAGTATGGCAACAGTGACGTTGGGCGCCGCCGACCTCGTACGGCGCCGTGGGCTGCGACAGATGCGACTGGTCGCGTTGTCGTTGCTGGTGCTGGCCGCGGTGATTTACGTGGTCACGCTGCACCGCGACGGCGGATGGGCGTACGTCAACGCGGCGTCCGAGGCGGCGATGGTCGGTGCGCTGGCGGACTGGTTCGCGGTGACGGCGTTGTTCCGGCATCCGCTCGGGCTGCCGATTCCGCACACCGCAATCGTGCCGACGCGCAAGGACACGCTGGCCGAGAGCCTGGAGCAGTTCGTCACCGAGAACTTCCTCTCCGAGGAGGTCGTGGCGGAGAAGATGAAGTCGGCCGACGTGAGCCGCCGGGCCGGCGAATGGCTGGCCGCGGGTAATCACGCCGAGCGGATCGTCGCCGAGGGTGCGCGGACGATCGGGGCCGCGCTGCCGAAGCTCGGGGACGACGATGTGACCGCCTTCGTCCGCGGGTCGCTGCTGCCGCGGTTCGTCAAGGAGCCGCTGAGCCCGATCGCGGGGCACTTCCTCGAGTCGGTCGTCGACGACGGGGCGCATCACGCGCTGTTCGATCTGCTGATGATCGAGGCGTACGACTGGCTGAGCGACAACCGCGAACTCCTCAGCGACGTGGTCGGCCCGCGGGCACCGCGGTGGTCACCGATGTGGGTCGATCGGCTGGTGGTCGACCGGATTCATCGCGAGGCGCTGGCGTGGCTGGCCGACGTACGGGACAACCAGGATCATGCGGCGCGGCAAGCCGTCGACCGGCTGCTGCGCAAGCTCGCGATCGACCTGCAGAACGACCCCGAGACGATGGCACGGTTCGAGGCCTTCAAGGCCCGGATGCTCACCCACCCCGACATGGGCTCCAGCCTGACCGCGGTCTGGGATTCGTTGCGTACGGCACTCATCGACTCGATCCAGGACCCCGCCAGCACGCTCCGCGTCCGCGGTGTGAAGGTGATCCAGGATCTGGGTCAGCGGCTGCAGACCGACGACGTCCTGCGCGGCAAGGTCGACGACCGCGCCACCGAGGCCGTCAGCTACGTCGTACGGACCTACGGCACCGAGATCGTCTCGGTCATCTCCGACACGATCGCCCGCTGGGACGGCCGCGAGGCGTCGGCCCGGATCGAACTGCACGTCGGTCGCGACCTGCAGTTCATCCGGATCAACGGCACCATCGTCGGTGCACTCGTCGGTCTACTCATTCACACGGTCAGCCAACTCCTCTGACCCCCATTTGCCTGGCTAGGCACCGACCTTGGGGGTTCTACACCCTTAACCACGGTGCAGAACCCCTGATTTGCCTGGCTAACCAGCGAAATGGGTCAGATCCCGCAGTTGGGGGCGTCCCAGACGTTGGAGGCGCGGATGTCGACGTGGGTGTGGTCGTCGTGGCCGGGGTAGCCCGGGCCGAAGATGCCGCCGAAGCCGTGGTTGCGGGCTTGTTTGGCCAGCGTGCAGAGGGACTGGGAGCCGACCAGGTCGGCCGCGCGACCATACAGGTGCTGGCTGTTGCTGGCACCGCCGACGGAGTTGTTGCATGGCGTACTGCGGAAGCCGCTGGTGATGTTCATGGGCTGGTCGCCGAGGGCGTGCCGCATCGCTTCGAGCTGCCACATGGTCTGCAGGGCGTTGGCCTTGGTGGCCGCCTCGCCGAGCGGACCACCGTCGTACCCGGATCCGCCGCACCCGTCGTCGAGCTCGGCGTACGTGAAGTGGATCGGGGTGCAGTCGTCGTCCTGCAGCGCGTAGAGCTTGCTGAACGTCGCCGGTCCGGCGATCCCGTCCGCCGTCAGCCCGTACGCCGATTGGAACCTCTGTACGGCGGCCTTCGTGGCCGGCCCGAAGTCGCCGTCGGTCGCGAGGTGGCCGCCGTACCCGGGGTATCCGGCGACGCGGATCTGTAGCTGGGTCACGTCCGCACCGGTCGCCCCCTGGGCGAGTGAGCGGCCCCAGGTGTAGCAGCCGTCGGCGTGGGCGGCGGTGGGGTTGACGATCTGGGCGACGACGGTCGTCGTGAGCATCGCGGCGAACAGGAGAAGCAGGGCGGCGATCCGCGGGAGCGGACGGCCGATCAGTTGGGACATGACAACCTCCGGGGCGGTGAAGGGACTTGTCTGCCCGACAGCATGGCGGCAACATCTGCCCGTTGCCTAGGCCCAACTAGAAACTTTGCGCCGAACAGGCAACCAAATCCCGGGGACACCTGGTCAGGCAAGATGTGACCATCAAGCACAGCGCGCTGACTCCGCGTGCCGGAGAAACGGGGCCGCCGGTGACCGCTAGCGAGGGATTCGACGCCTTCGTCGCTGCCCGCTCCGGCAGATTGCTGCGGACGGCGTACCTGCTCACCCACGACCACGCGCTGGCCGAGGACCTGGTGCAGACCGCCCTCGCCAAGGCCTGGTTCGCCTGGTCCCGGATCGAAGGTGACAACCCCGAGCCGTACGTCCGCAAGATCATGGTGAACACGTACTCGTCCTGGTGGCGCCGCCGCTGGCACCACGAGATCCCCAGCGACGAACTCCCCGAGACCGGTTCGACCTCCGGACCCGAGTACCAGGGCGACCTCTGGGAAGCACTGCAACGGCTCCCCCGCCGCCAGCGCGCCGTGATCGTCCTGCGCTACTACGAGGACCTGACCGAGGCCGAAACGGCCCGCCTCCTCGGTACCACGGTCGGCACCGTCAAAAGCCAAGCCAGCAAGGCAGTAGCGAAACTCCGCCTGGACCCCGCCCTCCTCTCCGGCGCCCCTGCCACCCAGGAGACCCCGCGATGAACCTCCAAAACCTGCGCGACGAGCTCACCACCCGCGCCGACGAAGCCGCCGACCGCCAGCCCGACCTCCTCCCCGGCGTCCGGGACAAGATCCGCCGTACCAAACAACGCCGTACGGCGACCGCTGTCGCCTCGGTAGCAGCCCTGGCAGCCCTGGCCGTCGCGATCGTCCCCGGCGTCATCAACACGTCGACCCCTGATCCGGCCGACGAGATCCCGCAGGACTACACCAAGAACGGCCAAACGGTCCCTGGCATGGTCAACGGCGACAAGTTGCTCAAGGCATGGATCGCCGACCCCGGCCAGAGCAAGTTTTCCTTCGCCTGGACGCCGACCACGGACAAGATCGCCGTCTACGTGAACTGCGACGACGTCGGGTTCACGGCCCCCACGGAGGTCCGGATCACGGTCGGCGGCTTCTACGCCGGGAACACAGGCTGTCAGGACGTCGCCAACGAGTCCAGTACCACTGCACTCGGAGTCTTCTTGCCCGACTCCGCACTCTGGCTGACCACCCCGCTCGGCAAGGCGACCACGGTCTCCGCCGAGGTGGTCGAGTCGGTGAGCGGGAAACCCCAGAAGGCGATCGAGCCGATCCGGGTCGGCATCTACTCGACCACCGAGGCGTCGCGTGTCGGTGGCGCAGTCGCCCCGGCACCAGGCCCGGACGACTTTCAGCAGAACGGCATCTTCTATCGGAAGAAGATCGGTGGCGACACGCTGCTGGGCGCAGGCGTCGCTGAGCGTGGCAGCAACGAGTTGCGGTTCAAGTTCACGTCCGACGGATCACAATTGAAGCTCCGTCCGTTCTGCACCGCCAACAACGGCCCGGTGAACGGGAATGCCCCGTACATGATCCAGATCAAGTTCAACGGCAAGCTCGCCACGGAGATGACCTGCACTGCCCGTTCGCTCGATGCGGGGACCTCGGACACGGTCGCCGGCGAAGATCGGGCGCCGGTTGGGCAGGAGGTCGAGGTGGTGGCGCAGCTGATTCCGACGGACCAGAAGAGCCCGCCGCTCCCCACCGACGGCTATCTCGCCCTCGGCGTCTACGCTCAGGGACCGAAACGAGTAGTGGGCGGAGTCAGCCTCGACGAACAGATCGAGGTCGGCGGCATCACCTACCGCCTCGACACGGTCAAGTCCGCCCCAGGCCCGGCGAAGCGCGTCGAGATCGATACTCCGGCCGACCGGCCCTTCGTGCTCGCGTACGGCGGAACCAGCCTCGGAAAGGCCGGGCCCTACACCGTCGATGCACAAGTAGGCACCGCAACAGCCGGCGGCATGGGAATCGCGGCCAACAGCGGCGATGACCTGGGCCTCGCCAGCACACCAATCGCGGCCGGGCCGACCACCAAGGCCTCGATGTTTCTCACCGAGGGCAAGCCGACCGGCGGCACGCTGGTGATTGCAATCTATCTGCCGGACTAGAGCCAGGCGTGCAGGTCGGCGGCGTCTTTGACGAGCTGCTCGGGGTCGTTGTCGGGGACGAACTCGAGCAGCGCGTTGAGCTCGCGGGGGTCTGCCGCGAGCTTGGCGAGGACCTGGCGCCACAGCCGCTCCCTGGTAGCCAGGGGGCGGCGGGTGCCGTCGGGGTCCCACGAGAAGACGTGGACGGTGGTCAGCCAGGGCAGCAACGCATCCAGCTGCTCCAGGCACTCGTCGTCGTCCATGCCGACCGGGGGTTGCCAGTACGTCGTGAGGTTGGGGGCGCCGACGTCCATCAGCAGGGTGATCGTGGAGTCGACCTCGTCGGTGAGCGTGTTGCGGTGGAACTCGAGGGCGACCTCGATGCCCGAACTCGCGGCCACGTCCGACAGTTCGGCGAGACCGCGGGTCACGGCCATGCGATCACCGACGCCGGCTTCCGCCGTACCGACTGTGCCGGCCCAGACGCGGATGCGGGCGGCGCCGAGGGCCTCGGCGGTGGCGACGGTGGCGCGCATCTGCTCGCGGTCGGCGGCGCCGGCACGCAGGTAGGAGCCGTAGGCGACGGTCTCCAGGCCGTGCAGCTCGGTCAGGTTCTTCACCCGCCGGGCGGCGACCAGGTCACCGAGCGGGACGTGGATGTCGCCACCCCATTCGATCGCCTTCAGGCCCGCTCGTGCCGCGACCTCCACCACCTCTTCGGCCGGCAACTGGCGGAACGTCACCGAGACCAGACCGGTCCTCACACCCACAGGTGCCTCCTCAGGTTCACACCTCTATCCAACCTCATCGGGCCAGCGGCGCCCACGCGATCCCGGTCACCGTCTCAAGTCATGAGCAAAGCTCTTGGATGCCACTGACATTCGGACTTAGAGTGCAGAACGTGCCGGATCAGCGAAAAGGGTTCATCTACGGGTTCGTCGCCTATCTGATGTGGGGCCTGTTCCCGATCTACTGGCGGCTCCTCGACAAGTCCGGCGCGATCGAACTGCTCGCGCATCGCGTGGTCTGGTCACTGCTCACGATCGCGGCCCTGGTCGCCGTACTGCGGAAGTTCGGCGCCGTGAAGGAATTGCTCCGGCAACCGCGCAAGCGCTGGGCGCTGATGGGTGCCGCGCTGCTGATCTCGGTGAACTGGGGGACGTACATCTGGGGCGTGATCCACGGTCATGTGGTGGAGACGTCGCTCGGCTACTTCATCACCCCGTTGTTCGCGGTGTTCCTCGGTGTCGTCGTCCTGAAGGAACGACTGCGGCCACTGCAGTGGATCGCGCTGGCGATCGCGTTCATCGCGGTTCTGGGCCTGGCCATCGAGAACGGGCGACCGCCGTGGATCGCGATCCTGCTCACGTTCTCGTGGGGCTTCTACGGACTCATCAAGAAGAAGGCCGACGCGGGTGCCATCGAGGGGATGGCGGTCGAGTCGGCGACCGTCGTACCGCTGGCGGTCGCGGCGATCGCCGTACTGGGTGCGCAAGGCCAGTCGACCGTCACGCATCACGGCGCCGGGTACTTCGTGCTGGTGCTACTGACCGGCCCGCTGACCGCCGTACCGCTGCTGTTCTTCGGCGCTGCCGCGACCCGGACCTCGCTGACGACGCTCGGCCTGCTGAACTACATCGCGCCCATCCTGCAGTTCATCTGCGGCGTCACGCTCTTCCACGAGCACATGTCGCCGATGCGCTGGGCCGGCTTCGGCCTGGTCTGGCTCGCGCTCTCACTCTTCACCTTCGACAGCCTGAACCGGCGCCGCCGCTCGATCGCCCTCGAGCGCGCAGCCCTGGCGACCTCGGCGGCTTGACCTCTCCGGCGAGGCGGTCACCGCCAAGCGCCTCGCCAAAACCGCTAACCCCACAAGACCGTCCCCCCACCCACCTTGAGCACCCACCAACCGCATTCAGCGGTCAGACGTGACTGAACGGTGCCCAAAGTCGCCCCCACCACCTTGAGCACCCACCAACCACCCAACGCGCCCACAAACGGTCGAGCCGTGCACAAAGTCGCCGTACCCGCTGACCTTGAGCACCCACCAACCACCCAACGCGCCCACAAACGGTCGAGCCGTGCACAAAGTCGCCGTACCCGCTGACCTTGAGCACCCATCGACCACATAACGCGTCCGCAAACGGTTGAGCCGTGCACAAAGTCGCCGTACCCGCTGACCTTGAGCACCCGTCAACACCGAACACGCCCACAAACGGTTGAGCCGTGCACAAGGTCGCCGTACCAGCTGACCTTGTGCACCCGTCAACCACGTTTCGAACCCAGGAACGACTGAGCGGTGCTCAAGGTCGACCACCCGCGGCTGCGCACGGAGCGGCCCTCCGGGTGGGGCGCTCGCGGATTGGAGGACCACGCCCGGCGCCGAGCCACCCGCCATTTGACGGGATCTCCGTTGAACTGGACCCTTCTCCCCTCAAATTTTGAGGGGAGAACCAGCACATTCAGGGGAGATCCGTTCAAATGGCGCGGCGTGGTACGGCGGGCTTGGGCGCTCGGGGGCACCCTAGAGTCGCGCGGACCCCTCGTCTGTGGTTCAAATAGCCCCGAGGCGGTACGGCGGGCTCGGGTGCAGCGCAGTAGGCGGGGAGTTAAGAGACACGCCCTAGACGGAGCGGGTTACTACTAGGTCGCAGAGGGAGTCGAGGGCTTGGCGGGCGGGGCCTTCGGGGAGGGACGCGAGGAGTTTGCGGGCGTCGGCGGCTCGGCGGCGGACGTCGTCCTCGGCCTGGGTGAAGGCGGGGTTGGCGCGGAGGAGGTCCAGCGTCTCGGTCAGACGGGCGTCGTCGGACAGGTCCGAGTCGAGGAGCTCCAACAACCTGGCGTCGTCGGGGTTCGAGGGGTCGGCCTGGGCGCGGAAGATCAGCACCGGGAGGGTGGGGACGCCTTCGCGCAGGTCGGTACCGGGGGTCTTGCCGGACTGGCCGGAGTCACCGGCGATGTCGAGGATATCGTCGGCGAGCTGGAAGGCGATGCCGATCTCTTCGCCGAAGGCGCGCAGGGATTCCTGGACGTCTTCGGAGGCTCCGGCGAAGCGGGCGCCGAAGAGGGCGGAGGTCGCGATCAGCGAGCCGGTCTTGTCGGCGATGACCGAGAGGTAGTGCTTGAGCGGGTCCTGGCCTTCGCCGACCCCGAGCGTCTCACGAATCTGGCCCTCGACCAGGCGGCCGAAGGTACGGGCCTGGATCCGTACGGCGTCCGGTCCCAGGTCGGCAACCAGGTCCGAGGCGCGGGCGAACAGCCAGTCGCCGGACAGGATCGCGACCGAGTTGTCCCAGCGCGCGTTCGCGGTGGCCGAGCCGCGCCGGAGCGCGGCCTCGTCCATCACGTCGTCGTGGTGCAGGGTCGCCACGTGGGTCAACTCGACCACCACGGCGGCCTTCACCACCTCTGCCGAAGCCGGCGATGGACCGAACTCGGACCCGATCAGGACCAGCAGCGGCCGGAACCGCTTGCCGCCGGCAACCATGACGTGCTGGGCGGCGGCGGTGACGAACGGCGCCTCGGACTCGGTGGAGTCGCGCAGCGCCTGTTCGACAGCCTCCAGCCCAGCGCGGACCCGGGCTTCGAGCGCCTCATCGGCGAACGCGAAGCCCAGGCTCTCGGCCGGCAGCGGCGGGGTCGGACTCAACGGATGAACTCACCCGCGCGGGCCGCCAGGTCGAGCACCGGTCCGGGGACCAGTCCGAGAACCACAGTGGCGGCGAGACCGAGAGCGACCGCGGTCGTGGTCTGCCAGCCGGGCAGCGCCACGTCGGGCGCGTCGGCCGGCAGATCCGAGAAGAACATCAGCACGATCACGCGGACGTAGAAGAACGCGGCGACCAGGCTGGACAGGACGGCGACGACGACCAACGGCCACGCCCCACCCGTCCAGGCCGCGCTGAAGACCGCCCACTTGCCGGTGAAGCCCGCGGTCAGCGGGATACCGGCGAAGGAGAGCAGGAAGAACGCGAAGATCCCGGCCAGCAGCGGCGACTTCTTGCCGAGCCCTGCCCACCGCGACAGGTGGGTGGCCTCGCCACCCGCGTCGCGGACCAGCGTGACGACCGCGAAGGCGCCGATCGTCGGGAAGCCGTAGGAGACCAGGTAGAACAGCACCGCCTGGGTCGAGGTGATGCCGTTGTGGACACCGTTCCCGGCCTGGGCCAGGCCGACGAACGCGGTCAGCAGGAAGCCCGCGTGCGCGATCGACGAGTAGGCCAGCATCCGCTTCACGTCGGTCTGGGTGATCGCGACGATCGAACCGACCACCATGGTGAGGATCGCGACGATCCACATCATCGGCGCCCAGTCCCAGCGGGTGCCGCCGAGTGCAACGTAGAAGACGCGCATCAGGCCGATAAATGCGGCGATCTTGGTGCAGGCCGCCATGAACCCGGTGACCGGCGTCGGCGCACCCTGGTACACGTCCGGCGTCCAGGAGTGGAACGGTACGGCGCCGACCTTGAACAGCAGGCCGACCCCGATCAGACCGGTACCGGCCAGCAGGATGGACTCCGAGCCGGTGTCCTTGGCCAGCGCGTCCGCGATCCCGCCGAGCGACATCGTTCCGGCGTACCCGTAGAGCAGCGCGATCCCGAACAGCAGGAACGCGGAGGCGAACGCCCCGAGCAGGAAGTACTTCATCGCGGCTTCCTGCGAGATCAGCCGGCGACGACGCGCCAGCCCACACAGCAGGTACAGCGGCAGCGAGAAGACCTCGAGTGCGACGAACAGCACCAACAGGTCGTTGGCCGACGCGAACAGCATCATGCCGCCGACCGCGAACAGGGTCAGCGGGAAGATCTCGGTGTGCTCGATCCGGGCCGCCGTGCCCTCACGCTCGGCCTCGGACCCCGGTACGGCGGCCGCCTGGCTCGCGAACGCGGAGAGCCCACCGTCGAGTGAGCGCTCGGCGAACAGCAGCACGCTGATCAGCGTCAGCGCCAGCAGAATCAGCCAGGTGAACAGCGCCGGGCCGTCGACCGAGATGGCGCCCTGGGCCGCGATCAGTTCCTTGTTGTCGTTGACCAGGAACCCGGTCAGCACCCCGGCGGCCAGCAGCGCCACCACGGTGATCGCCAGCTGCGCCGCGTGCCGCAGCGGCCGCGGCAGGAACGCCTCGGCGATGACGCCGACACAGGCCGCGCCGAACACCACGAGCATTGGTGCGAGCTCGCCGTACTCGATCTTCGGCGCGACGAAGTCTGCCGCCGGCAGGATCAGGCCGATCACTTCTGTCCCTCCGTCACGGGGATCTCCGGAGCCTTGTCGGTGACACCGACACGCTGCATGGTCGACTCGACCGCGGGTTTGATGATGTCGACGATCGGCTTCGGGAAGATACCGAGGCCGATGATCAGGATCACGAGCGGAGCGATCGCGAGGATCTCCCGCTTGTTCAGGTCCTTGAGCTTCTCGATGCCGTCCCGCACCGGTCCGGTCATCGTGCGTTGGTACATCAGCAGGATGTAGAGCGCTGCCAGCACGATGCCGACGACCGCGATCACCGCGATCACCTTGTGCTTGCTGAACGTTCCGGCCAGCACCATGAACTCGGAGATGAACGGCGACAGACCGGGTAGCGCCAGGCTGGACAGACCTGCGAACAGGAACGTTCCGGCCAGCACCGGGGCGACCTTCTCGACCCCGCCGTAGTCGGCGATCCGCGCGGACCCGCGCCGGGAGATCAGGTACCCGGCGACCAGGAACAGCGCCGCGGTGGAGAGACCGTGGTTGAACATGTACAGCGTCGACCCGGTCAGGCCTTGCGACGTCAGCGCGAAGATACCCATCACGATGAAGCCGAAGTGCGAGATCGACGTGTAGGCGATCAGCCGCTTGATGTCGGTCTGGCCGATCGCCACCAGGGCGCCGTACAGGACCGAGATCAGTGCCAGCACCAGGACCACCGGGGTGGCCCACTCGGACGCGTTCGGGAACAGGCCCAGGCAGAACCGGATCATCCCGAAGGTGCCGATCTTGTCCAGGATGCCGACCAGCAGCACCGAGGTGCCCGGCGTCGCCTCACCGGCGGCGTCCGGCAGCCAGGTGTGGAACGGCACCATCGGCGCCTTCACCGCGAAGGCGAAGAAGAAGCCGAGGAACAGCCACCGCTCGGTGTTCTGGCCGATGTCGAGCTTGATCAGGTCGCTGAGCAGGTACGACGGGTCGCCGGCGCGCGCGGAGATCACGTACAGGCCGACCACCGAGGCCAGCATCAGCAGACCGCCGAGCAGCGAGTAGAGCAGGAACTTCACCGCGGCGTAGGAACGCTGCGGACCGCCGAAGCCACCGATCAGGAAGTACATCGGGATCAGCGTGGCCTCGAACAGCACGTAGAAGAGGAACACGTCGGTCGCCGAGAAGACACCGATCGACAGTGCCTCGAGGGCCAGGATCCAGGCGAAGAAGGACTTCTCCGACCAGCGGCCCTTGTCGGCGTCGTTCCAGGAGGCGATCAGCACGATCGGGGTCAGCAGCGCGGTGAGGACCACCAGCACGATGCCGACACCGTCGAGGCCGAGGGCGTAGTTCGCGCCGAAGGCCTTGATCCAGGTGTGCGTCTCGTTGTACTTCCCGGCACCGTTCTGGTGGTAGCCGACGGCAACGATCGCCGTCAGCACCAGCGTCACCAGCGAGAAGCCGAGGGCCACCTGCTTGGACAGCAGTGCCTTCGCCTTGGGCACCAGCATGGTGGCCAGGGCGCCCACGAAGGGCAGCAGCAGTAAGAGGGTCAGCCAACCGATTTTCACGACAACCTCACCGCGAGGAGGGCGACGACCACGAATGCGGCGCCGAAGACCATGCTGAGTGCGTACGAACGGACGAAGCCCGTCTGGAACCGGCGGAGCCGGCCGGACAGCCCACCGAACAGTGCGGCCAGCCCGTTCACCAGGCCGTCCACGCCGCGGTTGTCGAGCCAGACCAGCGTCCGGGTGAGGTACTGGCCCGGACGCATCAAGACCGCCTCGTTGAGAGCGTCGCCGTACAGGTCACGCCGGGCGAGGACCGTCAGCGGCGAACCGGCCGGGGCCTCGCGCGGGATGTCGCTGCGGTACTTCGCGACGGCGATCACGATGCCGACGGCAACCACCGCGAGGGTGATCAGCGTCATCACCAGCGCCGGCAGCGGCGGGTGCTCCTCTTCGGCCCCGACGATCGGCTCGAGCCAGTGCTCGATCCAGTGCCCGGCGAAGTAGAGCGCGCCACCACCCAGCGAGAGCGCGGCCAGGATGATCAGCGGGATCGTCATCACCTTCGGCGACTCGTGCGGGTGCACGTCCTTCTCCCAGCGCTTCTTGCCGAAGAAGGTCATCAGCATCACCCGCGTCATGTAGAACGCCGTGATGCCCGCACCGAGCAGCGCGCAGAGACCGATCACCGTGTTGTGCGCGAACGCCGCCTCGATGATCTTGTCCTTGGAGAAGAAGCCCGCGAACGGCGGGATCCCGAGGATCGCCAGGTAGCCGAAGGCGAACGTCACGAAGGTGATCTTCATCGGCGTCCGCAGGGCGCCGTAGTGGCGCATGTTCACGTCGTCGTTCATCCCGTGCATGACGGAACCGGCGCCGAGGAACATGTTGGCCTTGAAGAAGCCGTGCGTGATCAGGTGGAAGATCGCGAACACGTACCCGGCCGGGCCGAGGCCCGCGGCGAGCATCATGTAGCCGATCTGACTCATCGTCGAACCGGCGAGCGCCTTCTTGATGTCGTCCTTGGCGGTACCGATGATCGCACCGGCCAGCGCCGTGACCGTACCGACGATGACGACGGCGGTCGAGGCCGCCTCCGACATCTCGAAGATCGCGTGCGACCGGACCACCAGGTAGACGCCCGCGGTCACCATGGTCGCCGCGTGGATGAGCGCCGACACCGGGGTCGGGCCCTCCATCGCGTCCAGCAGCCAGGACTGCAGCGGCACCTGTGCGGACTTGCCGCAGGCGGCCAGCAGCAGCATCAGGCCGACCAGCGTGGCCCAGGTGCTCGACATGCCCTCGGCACCGGCGTTCACCGTCGCGAAGGCCGAGGAGCCGAACAAGGCCCACATGCTCATCACCGCGAGCGAGAGGCCGATGTCACCGACCCGGTTCACCACGAACGCCTTCTTCGCGGCGACCGCGGCCGAGTTCTTGTGCTGCCAGAACCCGATCAGCAGGTACGACGCCAGACCGACGCCCTCCCAGCCGACGAAGACCAGCAGGTAGTCCGCCGCCAGCACCAGCAGCAACATCGCCGCGATGAACAGGTTCAGGTAGGCGAAGAACCGGCGCCGCCGGGCGTCGTGCTCCATGTAGCCGATCGAGTAGATGTGGATCAGTGAGCCCACACCGGTGATCAGCAGCACGAAGAGGATCGAGAGCGGGTCGATCAGCAGCGTGAAGTCGACCTTCACGTTCCCGACCGTGAACCACTCGAACAGGCGAACCGTCTCGGACCGCTCTTCGCCGGCCAGCCCCTGCATCTGGACGAACAGCAGGACACCGCAGACGAACGAGGCCAGCGACGCCGCGGTGCCGAGCAGGTGACCCCACTTGTTGGTGGCCTTGCCACCCAGCAGCAGGATCGCCGCGGACACCGCCGGAATCGCGACCAGCAGCCACGTCAGCTCATGACTCATCGGTTTCAGACCTCAGTACTTGAGCAGGTTGGCGTCGTCGACCGAGGCCGAACGACGGGTGCGGAAGATGGCCATGATGATCGCCAGGCCGATCACGACCTCGGCCGCGGCCACCACCATCACGAAGAAGGCGGCGATCTGGCCGTCGAGGTTGCCGTGCTGGCGGGCGAAGCTGACGAACGCCAGGTTGGCCGCGTTCAGCATCAGCTCGACACACATGAACACGACGATCGCGTTCCGGCGGACCAGCACACCCAGTGCGCCGATACTGAACAAGATCGCGGCAAGCACGATGTACGGCTCGGTGCTCACAGCTTCTCCTCCTTGCCGAATCCGGTCTGGTCGGTGCTCTCGGCATCGGAACGGACCTTGTCGCCGGGATCGCCTTCGCTGATCTCGAGCACGGTGTTGATCTCCGCGCGCTCCTCAGCTTCGGGGAACACGGTGCCACGAGCCTGCAGGACGCGCGAAACCGAGGTGGGTGCGATCGATCCGTCCGGCAGCAAAGCCGGCGTGTCGACGGCGTTGTGCCGAGCCAGTACGCCGGGAGTCGGCAGCGGACCCGGGTGGATCCCCTGCTCGGCGTACTTGCGGATCCGCTCCTCGGCGTGGTCGCGCTGGGTGCGCTTCTTGGTCAGCCGCTCCCGGTGCGCGAGCATCATCGCGCCGAGTGCCGCGGTGATCAGCAGCGCCGAGGTGACCTCGAAGGCGAACACGTACTTGCCGAACAGCAGTTGCGCGATGCCCTTGGGGTTGCCGTCCGGCTGCGCGTCGGCCAGGCCGATCGGGTTGCCGTAGATGCCGTTGCCGACCGCGGCGACGATCAGGATGCCGAAGCCGAGGAACGCGATCCCGGCGAGCAGCCGCTGTCCGCGAATCGTCTCCACCAGGGAGTCGGACGCGTCGACACCGACCAGCATCAGCACGAACAGGAACAGCATCAGGATCGCGCCGGTGTAGACGATGATCTGTACGGCGAACAGGAACGGAGCGTCCTGAGCGGCGTACTGGACTGCCAGGCAGATCATCACCGTGGCCAGCAGCAGCGCGGAGTGCACGGCCTTGCGGACCAGCACCATCGCGATCGCGGCCAGCACCATCACCGGTGCGAGCAGCCAGAACGCGACCTGGGAACCGACGACCATCGGAATCACTTGGCGTCACCGCCGTCGGTCGCTGCCGCGCCGGTCAGGCCGCGGTAGTAGTCCTTGTCGGTGGTACCGAGCTGCATCGCGTGCGGGGGCTCCTGCATGCCCGGAAGCATCGGGGCCAGCAGGTCCTTCTTCTCGTAGATCAGCGAGGCGCGGCTGGTGTCGGCCAGCTCGTACTCGTTGGTCATCGTCAGCGCCCGGGTCGGGCACGCCTCGATGCACAGTCCACAGAGGATGCAGCGCAGGTAGTTGATCTGGTAGACGCGGCCGTACCGCTCGCCGGGCGAGAAGCGTGCCGAATCGTCGCCGTCGACGTTGTCCGCGCCCTCGACGTAGATCGCGTCGGCCGGGCAGGCCCAGGCGCACAGCTCGCAGCCGATGCACTTCTCCAGACCGTCCGGCCAGCGGTTCAGCTGGTGCCGGCCGTGGAAGCGCGGTGCGGTCGGCTTCTTCTCGAACGGGTACTCCTCGGTGAACACCTTGCGGAACATCGTCCGGAAGGTGACCCCGAACCCGGCTACCGGGTCCCAGAGAGCTTCTTTGACGCTAGCCACGGCTGCCTTCCTTGCTACGACTGTCTGTCTCGCTCGCGGTATCGACGATCGGTGGTGGCACCGGGAACCCGCCGGCGAAGGCGTCGAACTCCTTGCCCTCGGCAACCTCGGTGGTCTGGTCGGTCTTCTTGCCCGGGAAGAGCATCGAGATCAGCGCGAGCGCGACCGCGATCCCGGCCGCGACCAGCAGCCAGGTCCGCGGTGTCGAGGCCTCGCGGCCGACCGCGCGGACGGTGGCGACGAGCAGGATCCAGCCCAGCGAGACCGGGATCAGGATCTTCCAGCCCAGCTTCATGAACTGGTCGTAGCGCAGTCGCGGCAGCGTTCCGCGCAACCAGATGTAGAAGAAGATGAAGCTCATCAGCTTGCCGAAGAACCACAGCACCGGCCAGTAGCCGGAGTTCGCGCCGTCCCACAGCGAGATCGGCCACGGTGCCTGCCAGCCGCCGAGGAACAGCGTGGTGGCCAGCGCCGAGACGGTCGCCATGTTGATGTACTCGGCCAGGAAGAACATCGCGTACTTGATCGAGGAGTACTCGGTCAGGAAGCCCGCGACCAGCTCGCCCTCGGCCTCGGGCAGGTCGAACGGCGCCCGGTTCGTCTCACCGATCATCGAGACCACGTAGATCACGAACGACGGGAAGAGCAGGAACGCGTACCAGCCGGGGATCGGGATGTCGACGCCGAACAGGTTCACCGTCTGGTGGGTGCTCTGCGCCGCGACGATCTCCGAGGTGGACATCGAGCCGGCGAAGAGGAACACCGTGACCAGCGCCAGGCCCATGCCGACCTCGTAGGAGATCATCTGGGCGCTGGAGCGCAGACCACCGAGCAGCGAGTACGTCGAGTTGGACGACCAGCCGCCGAGCACGATGCCGTAGATGCCGATCGAGGCGATCGCCATCACGTAGAGCACCGACACCGGCAGGTCCGTCAGCTGCAGGCGCGTGTAGGTGTCGGTGAACGGGATCTTCACCGTCGGCCCGAACGGGATCACGGCGAAGGTCAGGAAGGCCGGTACGGCGGTGAGCACCGGCGCCAGGACGAAGACGAACCGGTCGACGCCCTTCGGCATCAGGTCTTCCTTGAGCATCAGCTTCACACCGTCGGCGAGCGACTGCAGCAGACCGAAGGGTCCGTGCACGTTCGGTCCGACCCGGTGCTGCATCCGCGCCACCACCCGGCGTTCCCACCAGATGTTGAACAGCGTCAGCAGGACCAGCAGCACGAAGATGATCAGCACCTTGAGGCCGATCACCCACCACGGGTCATGCCCCACGCCCGCGTCCGGGGGCGCGGCCAGCGGAATGAAGGTCATGCGTTCCCTCCGGCGATCGTCACGATCGAACCGTGATCGGCGTGCAGTGAACGACGGACGTGCGAGTCGGCCGAGTTGCTCGGCAGCCACACCACGTTGTCGGTCATCGGGGTGATCGCGACCGGGAGCCGGACGGATCCGGCGTCGGTGCTGACCACCAGCTCGTCACCGTCGGCGAGGCCGACGCGGTGTGCGGTCGTGGCCGAGACCCGGGCGACCGGCTTGCGCGCGGTCGCGGTCAGGTGCGGCTCGCCGTCGCAGGCGCGGCTGTCGTCGATCAGCATCCGCCAGGTCGCCAGGCGGGTGGAGTCGAACGCACCCAGCGCCGGACCGGCCTGGTACGTCGGCTGCTGGGCGCGGTCGCCGTCCCAGCGGCCGAGCTCGTCGTACTCGCGCTTGGCGCCGGCCGGCGTGGTGAACCCGAGCGTGGTGTCCATCTCCTGGGCCAGTGCGGCCAGGGCGCGGACATCCGGCATCGCGGCGGGCACCTTGAGCACGACCGGGAACGGCCGCTCGCGACCCTCCCAGTTCACGAAGGTGCCGTCCTTCTCCGCCGGCGGAACCACCGGGAAGACGACGTCGGCGTGCTCGGTCACCTGCGAGTTGCGGACCTCGAAGCTGACCACGAACGGCGCCGCAGCCAGTGCAGCAAGCGCAGCAGCCGGATCGGGCAGGTCGTCGATCTCGACACCCGCCACCACCAGCGCACCCAGCGACGATGCCGAGGCGATGATCTCGGTCAGGTCCTTACCCGTTGCCGACGGCAAGCCCTCGACGCCCCAGGCGGCCTGCAGGTCGACCCGCGCCTGCGGGTCGGAGACCAGGCGGCCACCGGGCAGCAGGCCCGGAAGGCAACCGGCGTCGAGCGCACCACGGTCACCCGCACGACGCGGGATCCAGACCAGCTGCGCGCCGGTGTCGAGCGCCAGCCGAAGCGCGGCCGAGTAAGCACCCGGAACGCTCGCGAGCCGCTCGCCGACAATGATCACCGAGTCCGCACCAAGTGCACCCTTGACGTTGGCGCTCAGGCCGGACAGTACGGCGGCCTCGGTGCCGGGCTCAGCCGGTACGACGATGCCGCCCAGCTTCTCGACTCCGCGCGAGGCGAAGGCGGCGACCGTGAACACCTTGGTGCCGTGGGCCTTGACGGCCTTGCGCAGCCGCAGGAACACCGACGGCGATTCCTCTTCCGGCTCGAACCCGGCGAACAGCACGGACCCCGCGTTCTCGAGGTCGGCGAACGTCGTACCGAGGCCGGTGCCGGCCACCGCGGCGGCCAGGAAGTCGGCCTCCTCGGCGGAGTGCGGGCGGGCCCGGAAGTCGATGTCGTTGGTGCCGAGGGCGACCCGGGCGAACTTCGAGTACGCGTAGGCGTCCTCGAGGGTCAGCCGGCCACCAGTCAGTACGGCGGCGTTGCCGCGCGCCGCGGTGAGCTTCTCCGCGGCGAAGGTCAGCGCCTCCGGCCACGACGCGGGCCGCAGCTCGCCGTCCTCGCGGATCATCGGGTGGGTCAGCCGGTCACCGGTGCTCGCGTAGTTGAACGCGAACCGGTCCTTGTCCGAGATCCACTCCTCGTTGACCTGCGGGTCGTCGCCGGCCAGCCGGCGCATCACCTTGCCGCGCCGGTAGTCGACGCGGATCGCGGCACCCGACGCATCGTGCTCGGCCACCGAGGGCACCGAGACGAGGTCGAACGGCCGCGACCGGAACCGGTACGCCGCGCTGGTCAGCGCACCCACCGGGCAGATCTGGATGGTGTTGCCGGAGAAGTAGCTCTCGAAGGGCTCCTTCTCGTAGATACCGACCTGCTGCAGCGCACCGCGCTCGATCAGCGCGATGAACGGGTCACCGGCGATCTGCTCGGAGAACCGGGTGCAGCGCGCGCAGAGGATGCAGCGCTCGCGGTCGAGCAGTACCTCGGACGAGATGTTGATCGGCTTGGGGTAGGTCCGCTTGATCTCGTGGAAGCGGGTCTCGCCCCGGCCGTTCGACATCGCCTGGTTCTGCAGGGGGCACTCGCCGCCCTTGTCGCAGACCGGGCAGTCCAGCGGGTGGTTGATCAGCAGGAATTCCATCTGGCCGTGCTGAGCCTTGTCCGCGACCGGCGAGCTCACCTGCGTGCGGACCACCATGCCGTCGGCGACGGTGATCGTGCAGGAGGCCTGCGGCTTCGGCATCCCGCGGCCGTTGCCGGCGTCGGTGATCTCGACCAGGCACTGCCGGCAGGCACCGACCGGGTCGAGCAGCGGGTGGTCGCAGAAGCGCGGGATCTGGATCCCGATCTGCTCGGCCGCCCGGATCAGCAGGGTGTTCTTCGGAACCTTGACCTCGATGTCGTCGATGGTGACGGTGATCAGGTCGGTCCGCTCCACCTCGGCTCCAGCCGGCGGGTTCGCTTGGATCGTCATGCGCTAGCTCCAGCAGTCGCGAAGACAGTGCTTGCCATCGGGTCGAACGGGCAGCCGCCATGGGTGAAGTGCGCCAGGTACTCGTCCTTGAAGTGCTGGATCGAGCTGGTGATCGGCGCGGTCGCACCGTCGGCCAGTGCGCAGAACGAGCGGCCGGTGATGTTCTCGCTCAGGTCGAGCAGAGTCACCAGGTCCTCTTCGCTGCCCTGGCCGTGCTCGAGCCGCTCGAGGATCTGCACCAGCCACCAGGTGCCCTCACGGCACGGGGTGCACTTTCCACAGGACTCGTGCTTGTAGAACTCGGTCCAGCGCAGTACGGCGCGGACCACGCACACGGTCTCGTCGAAGATCTGCAGCGCCTTGGTACCGAGCATCGAGCCGACCGAACCGACACCCTCGTAGTCCAGCGGGACGTCGAGGTGCTCGGCGGTCAGCAGCGGCGTCGAGGACCCACCCGGGGTCCAGAACTTCAGCTCGTGCCCTTCACGGACACCGCCGGCCAGGTCGATCAGCTGCCGCAGGGTGATCCCCATCGGCGCCTCGTACTGACCCGGGCGGGTGACGTGCCCGGACAGCGAGTACAGCGTCATGCCCTTGGACTTCTCGGTGCCCATCGAAGAGAACCAGTCCGCGCCGTTCTTGATGATGGCGGGAACAGATGCGATGGACTCCACGTTGTTGATGACAGTGGGGCACCCGTACAGACCGGCGACCGCCGGGAACGGAGGACGCAGCCGAGGTTGACCGCGCCGTCCTTCCAGCGAGTCGAGCAGTGCCGTCTCCTCGCCACAGATGTAGGCGCCGGCGCCGGCGTGCACGATGACGTCGAGGTCGTAGCCGGTGCCCAGGATGTTCGTGCCGATGAAGCCGGCGTCCTTGGCCTCCTGAACGGCCTGCTGCAGCCGGCGGATCACGTGCAGAACCTCACCGCGGACATAGATGAACGCGGTGCTCGCGCGGATCGCGTACGACGCGATGATGACGCCCTCGACCAGCGTGTGCGGCGAGGCCATCATCAGCGGGATGTCCTTGCAGGTACCCGGCTCGGACTCGTCGGCGTTCACCACGAGGTACTTCGGCTTCGGGTTGTCCTGTGGGATGAACGACCACTTCATCCCGGTCGGGAAGCCCGCGCCGCCACGGCCGCGCAGACCGGAGTCCTTGACGGCGGTGACCACGTCGGCCGGCTGCATCGCCAGCGCCGTACGGAGGGCGTCGTACCCACCGGTGCGCTGGTACGACGAGAGCTGCCACGCGTTGATCTGGTCCCAGTTGTCGGACAGTACCGGGGTCAGCATGGTCAGTCCTCCTTCCGCGAATCGTCGCCGTTGACCGCTTGGGATTCCTTGCCGGGCTGGTCGGACGGCCGCGGACCGGCCGCTGCCTCCGGCGAGACCGTGGTCTCGGCCGCGGCACCGTTGCTCCCGGACGAGCTGCCGTTCGGCGCCGTCCAGTTGCGCTCGCGGGCGAGCCGGAGGCCGGCCAGCGAAGCCTTGCCACCGGTCGGACCCTCGTCGGCGCGGCCGTCGGGGAAGCCCGCCAGCACGCGCTCGGCCTCGCGCCAGCTGCAGATGGTGGCACCGCGCGGCGACTTCACCTCGGTGCCCTCGCGCAGGTCGTCCACCAGCTGGGTGGCCGACTCCGGCGTCATGTCGTCGAAGAACTCCCAGTTCACCGTCACCACGGGTGCGTAGTCGCAGGCCGCGTTGCACTCGATGTGCTCGAGGGTGATCTTGCCGTCCTCGGTGGTCTCGTCGTTCCCGACGTCGAGGTGGCCCTTCAGCCGCTCGAAGATCAGGTCGCCGCCCATCACCGCGCACAGCGTGTTGGTGCAGACCCCGACGTGGTAGTCGCCGACCGGGCGGCGCTTGTACATCGTGTAGAAGGTCGCCACCGCGGAGACCTCGGCGCCGGTCAGCCCGAGCACCTCGGCGCACGCCTCGATGCCCTCGGGGGTGACCCGGCCCTCGACCGACTGCACCAGGTGCAGCATCGGGAGCAGGGCGGACCGGCCGACCGGGTAGCGGGCCGCCAGTTCGCGCATCTCCGCGATCGTGGTCTCGGTGATGCTCGAGTCACCGGTGCTGTAAGGCACCGGGACGTTGGTCGCAGTCGCGTGATCGTTGGCCATCTATCGGTCCACTCCACCCATCACCGGGTCAAGGCTGGCGACGGCGACGATCACGTCGGCGACCTGCGCGCCCTCGCACATGATCGGCATCGCCTGCAGGTTTGCGAAGGACGGGTCACGGAAGTGCACCCGGTACGGCTTGGTGCCGCCGTCGGAGACGACGTGGCAGCCCATCTCGCCACGCGGCGACTCGATCGCCACATAGGCCTGACCGGCCGGCACCCGGAAGCCCTCGGTGACCAGCTTGAAGTGATGGATCAGGGCTTCCATCGACTCGCCCATGATGTGCTTGATGTGGTCGAGCGAGTTGCCCATGCCGTCGCTGCCGACCGCCAGCTGGCTCGGCCAGCCGATCTTCTTGTCGGCCACCATCACCGGCTCGCCGTCCATCTTCTCCAGCCGGTCGGCGCACTGCGAGATGATCTTCAGCGATTCCCACATCTCCTGCAGCCGGACCCGGAAGCGGCCGTACGAGTCCGAGCTGTCCCAGGTCGGTACGTCGAAGTCGTAGGTCTCGTAACCGCAGTACGGCTGGGTCTTGCGCAGGTCGAGCGCGTAGCCGGTCGAGCGCACGGTCGGGCCGGAGATGCCCAGCGCCATACAGCCGGCCAGGTCCAGGTAACCGACGTTCTGCAGCCGCGCCTTGAAGATCGGGTTGGCGTTGCAGAGCTCGGCGTACTCGGGGAGGTGCTTGTTCATCCAGGTGATGTACTCGCGGATCTTGTCCAGCGCGCCCGGGGGCAGGTCCTGGGCGACCCCGCCCGGCCGGATGAACGCGTGGTTCATCCGCAGGCCGGTGATCAGCTCGAACAGGTCCAGCGTCATCTCACGCTCGCGGAACCCGATCGTCATCACGGTCAGGGCGCCGATCTCCATCCCACCGGTGGCGATGCAGACCAGGTGGCTGCTGATCCGGTTGAGCTCCATCAGGAGCACCCGCATCACATTGGCCTTCTCGGGGATCTGCTCCTCGATACCGAGCAGCTTCTCGACCGCCAGGCAGTACGCCGTCTCGTTGTAGAACGGCGAGAGGTAGTCCATCCGGGTCACGAAGGTGACGCCCTGGGTCCAGGAGCGGAACTCCATGTTCTTCTCGATGCCGGTGTGCAGGTAGCCGATGCCGCAGCGGGCCTCGGTGACCGTCTCACCGTCGAGCTCGAGAATCAGCCGCAGGACGCCGTGGGTCGACGGGTGCTGCGGTCCCATGTTGACGACGACGCGCTCTTCGGGCTCGTCACCGAGGCCGGCGACGACCGAGTCCCAGTCCTGACCGGTGACGGTGAAGACCTTGCCCTCGGTGGTGTCGCGAGTGGTCGCGTACGGATCTTGAGTCTCAGTCATCAGTTGTACGACCTCCGCGTGTCGGGCGGCGGGATGACGGCGCCCTTGTACTCGACGTCGATGCCGCCGAGCGGGTAGTCCTTGCGCTGCGGGTGACCCGGCCAGTCGTCCGGCATCTGGATCCGGGTCAGCGCCGGGTGCCCGTCGAAGACGATGCCGAAGAAGTCCCAGGTCTCGCGCTCGTGCCAGTCGTTGGCCGGGTAGACCGCGACCACCGACGGGATGTGCGGGTCGCTGTCCGGGCAGGACACCTCGAGCCGGATCCGCCGGTTGTGGGTGATCGAGAACAGGTGGTAGACCGCGTGCAGTTCGCGACCGGTCTCGTGCGGGTAGTGCACGCCGCTGACCCCGGAGCAGAACTCGAAGCGCAGGGCCTCGTCGTCACGCAGGTTCTGGCAGACCGCGACCAGGTGCTCGCGGGCCACGTGCAGCGTCAGCTCGTCGCGCTCGACGACGACCTTCTCGAGCGCGTCACCGCCGACCAGCCCCTCGAGGCGCTCGGTGGCGCCGTCGAACCACGAGCCGTACGGCTTCGGCGTACCGCCGGGAAGTGCGACCTGGCGGCGGAGGCCGCCGAAGCCGGAGGTGTCACCAGTACCCCGGACGCCGAACATGCCCTCGCGCTGATCGATGATCTCCGCGCCCGGCGTCTGTGCGTCGCTGCCAGGCGTGGTCGCCGGAAGGTTCTCCGGCTGCGTGTCACTCATCGGTTTCCTCGCTTCGCTCGTCGCCTCTGAGCGACAAGGTCACTGTGCTTTTCGGTTCCCTCGCTCCGCTCGGTCATCGAAGGAGACCCTTCATCTCGAGCGTCGGAGCGGCCGTCAGCGCGGCGATCTCCTGCTCGGACTGCAGCGCCTTCTTGTGCGCACCGAGCTTGCTGTGCTGGATCTGGTCGTGGATCTTCAGGAAGGCGTCCAGCAGCATCTCCGGCCGCGGCGGGCAGCCGGGCAGGTACATGTCCACCGGGACGATGTGGTCGACACCCTGGACGACGGCGTAGTTGTTGAACATGCCGCCGGACGAGGCGCAGACGCCCATCGCGAGCACCCACTTGGGGTTCGCCATCTGGTCGTAGATCTGGCGCAGTACCGGGGCCATCTTCTGGCTCACCCGGCCGGCCACGATCATCAGGTCGGCCTGGCGGGGCGAGGCCCGGAAGACCTCCATGCCGAACCGGGCGGCGTCGTACCGGGGCGCACCGGTCGTCATCATCTCGATCGCGCAGCACGCCAGCCCGAAGGTTGCCGGCCACAACGAGGCCTTCCGCATGTAGCCGAGCAGGCCCTCGACGGTGCCGAGCAGTACGCCGGCCGGAAGCTGTTCTTCTAGACCCATATCAGTCCCACTCCAGTCCACCGCGACGCCACACATAGGAGTACGCGATGAAGACGGTGACGATGAAGATGACCATCTCGATCAGCCCGAACAGCGCCATCTGGTCGAAGGCCACCGCCCACGGGTAGAGGAAGACGATCTCGATGTCGAACACGATGAACAGCATCGCGGTGATGTAGTACTTCACCGGGAAGCGCCCACCGCCGACCGGCTGTGGCGTCGGCTCGATGCCGCACTCGTACGAGTCGAGCTTGGCCCGGTTGTATCGCTTCGGGCCGACCAAGGCGCTCGTGACGATGCTGCCCAAGACGAAGAGCGCCGCGAGCACACCGAGAGCGAGGATCGGTACGTAGGGGTGCATCGCTCGGTGCTCCCTCCTTCAGCCGGTGGTCTGTGTTGGTGGTGTTCGTTGCAACCGACACTGTGTTATCAGTACCGGAGTGACTCAGCTCACTCGCCCCGCCGGTCAGGCCGACGGAGCAACCTTCGTGAGCCCGTTGATGATCTTGTCCATCACGTCGCCGTCGCGCGGGTCGGTGAGGTTGGCCAGCAACTTCAGGGTGAACTTCATCAAGGTGGTGCGCGGCAGACCGTACTTCGTGCAGAGCCGCATCACCTCCGGGTTTCCGATCAGCTTCACGAAGACCCGGCCGAGCGAGTAGTAGCCGCCCCACTCCTGCTTCAGCGCCTTCGGGTACGCCGACAGCGCACGCTCACGCTGGTTCGGCTGCCGGTGCAGCGCCTGGGCGGCGACCTCGGCGGCGAACATCCCCGACTCCATCGCGTACGGGATGCCCTCGCCGTTGAACGGGTTGACCATGCCGCCGGCGTCGCCGAGCAGCATCAGGCCGCGGGTGTAGTGCGGCTGCCGGTTGAAGCCCATCGGCAGCGCCGCCCCGCGGATCGGGATGGTCTGGAACTCGTCGCGGAACTGCCACTCCTCGGGCGTGTTCTTCAGCCACGCCTTCAGCAGGTCGCCGTAGTCGACCTTGCCGAAGGCCTCGGAGGTGTTCAGGATGCCGAGCCCGACGTTGACGGTGCCGTCGCCCATGCCGAAGATCCAGCCGTAGCCGGGCAGCAACAGCTTCTGGTCCGGCTGCTTGGGGTCGTCGGCCCACAGCTCGAGCCAGGACTCCAAGTAGTCGTCGTCGTGCCGCGGGCTGGTGAAGTACGTCCGGACGGCGACGCCCATCGGCCGGTCGTCGCGCTTGTGCAGGCCCATCCCGACGCTCAGCCGCGACGAGTTGCCGTCGGCCGCCATCACCAGGGGCGCCCGGAACTCGATGTCGGCGCCGTCGCGGCGGCCGTTGTCGTCGACCGGCTTCGCGGTCACCCCGACGATGAAGCCCTTGTCGTCGAGGATCGGGCCGGTGACGTTGGTCCGCTCGCGCAGCTGCGCGCCGGCCTTGACCGCCTGCCGCGCGAGCAGGTCGTCGAAGTCCATCCGGTTCCGGGTCAGGCCGTAGTTCGGGTGGCTGGCCAGATCCGGCCAGTCCAGCTGCAACTGGTGTCCGGCGCCCTGGATGCGGAGGCCGTAGTTGCGGATCCAGCCGGCCTCTTCGGAGATGTCGATACCCATGTTGATCAGCTGCTTGGTGCCGCGCGGGGTGATCCCGTCGCCGCAGACCTTCTCCCGCGGGAACGCGGTCTTCTCCAGCAGCAGCACGTCGAGACCGGCGTTCGCCAGGTGGTACGCCGCCGACGAACCCGCTGGTCCGGCGCCGACGACAATCACGTCCGCGGTCTCGGCCTGGGGCCCTGCCGACACGTCCTGGCTCATCTCATCCCGACCTGAAGTTGGGGGCTGCATGGCTCGTGAAGGGATTCACTAAGCCTGGTCATCCGACAGTCTAGGACTGCCTGACGCGGACACGAAACTCGCCCCAACCCCCTTGCAGACAAGCAAATTACGCGCGCTTTTCGTTGCGTAATTAAGCCGGCTTCACGGCCCGATGGATGGCCACCAGCCCACCGGTCAGATTGGCCCAGTGCACCCGGGTCCAGCCGGCCGCCTCGATGGTCCGGGCCAGCGGCTCCTGCGGCAGCCACGCCCGGGTGGACTCGGCCAGGTACTCGTAGGCCTCGGGGTTGGTCGACACCAGCTTCGCCACCGCCGGTACGGCGCGCATCATGTACTCGAGGTAGACGACCCGGAACGGTTTCCAGGTCGGGTGTGACTGCTCGAGGATGACGAGCCGGCCACCGGGCCGGGTCACCCGGAGCATCTCGGTGAGCGCGACAGTGACGTCGTTCACGTTGCGCAGGGCCCACGAGATCGTGACGACATCGAAAGTCTCGTCCGCGAACGGCAGGTGCAGCGCGTCGCCCGCGATCAGGTCCAGCTCGGGGTGGTTCCGCTTGCCGACCCGGAGCATGCCGACCGAGAAGTCGCACGACACCACCTCGGCGCCGGCCTCGCGCAGCTTGATGCTCGACGCGCCGGTCCCGGCCGCCAGGTCGAGGATCTTCATCCCCTTCCGCGGCGCGATCTCGGCCAGCGTCGCCGGCCGCCAGACCAGCTTCTCCAGCCCCATCGTCGCCACCGCGTTCGTGCGGTCGTACCCCTCCGCCACGTTGTCGAACATGGCGGCCACAGCATGCGGGTCTTTACTCAAGTCGGCGCGGGTCACCACCCCAGTCTCCCGCACCCCTCCCCCGCCCCCATCCGATGGGTTCACCCACGAGCTTGTGGGTTCTGTACCCGCATGCAGGTGCAGAACCCACAACCTGATGGGTGAACCCATGAGAGGGCGCGGGACGCGACGTTGATCACGGCTGCGACAGGCGCTGAAATTCGCTGGACATCCGGCAGTCGTACGCTGGCTTCTCGTGAGTGCATTCGCGGCTGCCGTGATCCGGCGCCTGAGCGCTAGCGAGGAGTGGTGCAGTGAGCTTGTCTGACCCGGTCCGATCCGGTCGTGTTCCGGCACCGCAGTTGGTCGTTCGCAGCCAGCCGGTGACAGGAGTGGCGAAGCAGCTGATCGATCACTTGCCGGCCGAGGGTGGGCTGAGCTGGGTGCGACGTGGCGACGGTCACATCGGCTGGGGAGTCGCGGCTCGCCTCGACGTTGCCGGTGGCAACCGCTTCCAGGACGCCGTGCTGTGGTGGCAGCAGCTGGTCGGTGCCGCCGTGGTGCGGGATGAGATCGGCGTACCAGGCTCAGGACTGGTCTGCTTCGGATCGTTCGGCTTCACCGACTCGGATCCGGCCGAACTGGTCGTCCCCGAGGTGATCGTCGGCCGTCGTGGTGGCACCACCTGGGTGACCACGATCTCCGAGGCCTCACTCGCCGCACCGCCCGATCTGGTCACGCACGAGGCCTCCCCCGTGTACGACGTGACGTTCTCCGACGGAGCGCGGTCCGGGACCGACTGGTCGAGCATCGTGGCCGACGCCGTGCAGCGGATCACCGCTGGTGAGCTCGAGAAGGTGGTGCTCGCTCGCGACCTGATCGCGATCGCCGAGCAGCCGATCGACCTGCGCTGGCCACTGCGCCGGCTGGCCGAGTCGTACCCGAACTGCTGGACGTTCTCCGTCGACGGCCTGATCGGCGCCACACCCGAGCTGCTCGTACGGCGGGAGAAGGGGCTGATCACCTCCCGCGTGCTGGCCGGGACAATCCGCCGTACCGGGGACGACGCGCACGACCTCGCGCTCGCCGCATCACTCGCGCGATCGTCGAAGGACCTCGAGGAGCACGAGTTCGCCGTACGGTCGGTGGCTGATGCTTTGAAGCCGCACTGCAAGTCGATGAACGTGCCCGAGACGCCCTTCGTGCTGCACCTGCCGAACGTGATGCATCTCGCCACCGACGTCGCGGGAGTCGCCAACAACGGCGCGTCCGCACTCGGCCTGGCCGCGGCACTGCACCCGTCGGCGGCAGTCTGCGGTACGCCGACGCCCGTGGCGCGCGACCTGATCGGCGAGATCGAGGGGATGGAGCGCGGCCGGTTCAGCGGACCGGTCGGCTGGATGGACGCGGCCGGGGACGGCGAGTGGTGCATCGCACTGCGCTGCGGTCAGGCCGATCCGGACGACGCCCGCCGGATCCGCCTCTTCGCGGGCGCCGGCATCGTCGCCGGCTCCGACCCCACCGCCGAACTGGCCGAGACCAACGCCAAGCTGGTCCCGATGCGAGACGCACTCGGCGACTAGGCGATTTCTGCGCGCGGTAACTTGGTTTTCGAGTGCCGGGGCGGTTCCGGTGGCACGTACTGAGGAGACTGATGAAGCTCACGAAGTTTGCGCACGCGTGTGTTCGGTTGGAGAAGGACGGGAAGACGCTGCTGGTCGACCCGGGCTCGTTCAGTGAGGACGCCGTGTTCGAGCGCGCCGACGCCGTACTGGTCACGCACGAGCACCAGGACCACCTCGACATCGAGCGCGTGAAGGCGCTGAACGTCGCCGTCTACACCAACGCCGGCGTCGCCGCCCAGCTCACCGAACTCGGTGACCTCGTGCACGTCGTCGAAGGCGGCCAGTCCTTCGACGCGGCCGGCTTCGCGGTCAGTGCCTACGGCAAGGACCACGCCGTGATCCTGCCCGAGTGGGGCGTCCCCTGCGAGAACATCGGCTTCCTGATCGACGACGCCGTCTACCACCCCGGCGACTCCTTCACCCAGCCCGACCGCGCCGTCCACACCAACCTGGTCCCCATCTCCGGCCCCTGGTTCGCCCTCCCGCCCGCCGTCGACTACGCCCGCGCCGTCAAGGCCGAGCAACTAGTAGGCATCCACGACGGCTTGTTGAGCGAGATCGGCCTGGGCATGATGCCCCGCTTCCTCAACACCGACGACCGCCCCTACCAAAAACTAGCCCCCGGCGACTCCCTAACCATCGCCTGACGACCCCCCGGCCATTTCAACGGCTATCCGTTGAAATGGCCCCTTCTCCCCTCAAATTTTCAGGGGAGAAGGGGCAAACTCAGGGGAGATCCGTCCAAATGCCCGCGGGGCGGATCGCGGGGCGCGGCCGAGCCGCCAACCGGGGGCTTGAACAAGAACTGGTGGGTGTGAACAGGTCATTACTTGTTCAAGCCCACCGCACGGGGTGCGAACCCCCGACAAAGGAACGAGTCAGGGGCGGGTGAAGCGGCGTAGGTCGGCGACGGGGATGAAGCCGAGGCGTTGGTAGACGCGGTGGGAGTCGGGGTTTCCGAGGTCCGTGCGGAGGCAGACTTCTGCGTCCTCTGAGAAGAGTTGAGCTAGATGGGCGGTCATCGCGCTGCCGTAGCCATGGCGGCGGGACTCCGGTGGGGTGTAGATCGGACCTAGCCGTACGACGCCGTGCAGCACCGGGCGGTGAGCGCCGAGCGTTACCGGGCGGCCGTCGTCTTCGAGCAACCACAGGCGGTCCGCCGCAATCAACGCCTGGACCGATTGCAGCAGGTTGGTGGATCGGTCGCCGGGGACCCAGCCTCGGCGGGTGTCTTCGGTGTGGGCCATCTCCGCCAACCAGCCGGCGCACAACTCGGCGTCAGAAAGGGCTGCCAGGCGGGGTGTGCCGACCGGGGGTGGCGGCTTCAGCTCGGAGAGGCGGTAGAGGCGGACGCCACCGACTTCGCGGAACTGCTTGCCCGTGGCAACTGACCAGGCGGTGGCGAAGGGTTCGACGTCGGCACCTTCGAGGGCGGTGGCATGCGGGGCAACCTGAAGGAGCGCAGCGACCAAGGCGTCCGGCGGATCCGGTACGTCGCCCAGCCGGATGCCACGCGGTTCGCGGGCTACTGCGAAGCCGCCGGGGACTTCGACGAGGGTGCCGCCGTGGTCGAGTTCTTCAAGCAGAGCAAGGTGCTCAGGTAAACGCATAGCCGACGAAGTCCTGCACGGGGCGGTACCCGATCGCGGCATAGATCTTGTTGGAGGTCGGGTTATCCAGGTCGGTGTTCAGGCAGACCTCATCGCCAGCAGCTCGCAACACCTGAGTGACGTGAGCAGTGAGAGCACTGGCATACCCGTGGCCTCGATCGGCCGGCGGCGTGTAGACCGGTCCAACGCGGACAGCACCGAAGACCGGACTCTGGTGACCGACCAGCGTGACCGCCCGTCCGGCGTTCTCCCAGAGCCAGAGGCGCTCGCGCTCCACGCGCTGCTGCAAGAACCAGCGGTCGACCGCTGGACCTTCCACGGGGTGACCGAGCTCGAGGCGATAAGCGCTGAACATCGGCGTCAGGACATCCAGGTCGGCCTCGGTCGCGAGCCGCGGTGCACCCTCGGCCTGCTTCGCGACGAAGTCGACCAGCACGTGCAGCCGCGAGCGATCGACGACAGCGAACGAGCGGCCGGTGCGCGCGCCGTACTGCTCGGCGAACAGCTTCGCCGCCTCTTCCGTCCCATGCACGCTCCGGGCATGCGGCACAGCCTCAGCCAGTACGTCGACCACCGGCGGCACGAGCTCGACCGGCAGCCCGCCCAGCGCGATCCCGCGCGTCGCGGTCCAGACGGCCACTCCGATCACCTTGTCGTCATCGGAGTGCACCGAGACGTAAACAGGTGGTTCGGGGTCGCTCATGATGCCGCGAACCCGATCGGCGACATTGGTCAGGATCTGCGTATTGAGTACCGGATCACGTTGCAGGAAAGGAAAAACGAGATCCTGAAAGGCGACCGCGTCGTACGACGCCCGCGCGATCATGCGATGAACTCCAGGACGACGAAGTCGGCCAGCGGGCGATAGCCGGCCTGGTGGTAGATCTTGTTCGAGGTGGGGTTGGCGAGGTCCGTGTAGAGGCAGGCTTGGTTGCCGCTCGCAAGGATCTCCGCGGTGACGTGACTGGTGAGCGCACCGGCGTACCCGTGCCGGCGGTGCTCGGGCGGCGTGTAGACCGGACCGACCCGGCAGACCTCGAAGATCGGCCGGTGGTAGCCGACCATGCTCACCGGCTCGCCGTCGACCTCCCAGATCCACATCGTGCCTTCGTCGAGCTTGTGCTCCGCCCAGTCGACGGTGTCGTCGCCCAGCTCCGGGAAACCGTCCTGTCCCCAGGCCGCGACCAGCTCGATGTCCTCGGACCGCATCAGCCGCGGCACCCCGACCTCGGCGCTCAGCGGAGTGTGCGTCTCCAGTTTGTGCAGCCGGGTCCGCATCACCTCCTGCACGTCGCAACCACGCCGCTCGCACCAGCGCTCCGCGAACCGCTCGGCCGCCGCCGCGGCACCGGCAACCCCACCCGGTACGGCGTCGTCGTACTCACCCTCGGACACGACTCCGTCGTACAGGTCGAGGTACTGATCGGCGACCATGTCGACAAGGTCGGTCCGTAGTGACCCGAGGTAGACGCCGCGGCCCGGGGTGCGCATCGCGACCCCGATCACGTCACCGTCATGGACCGACACGAAGTGTGGCGGGATGTCGTCGACCGGGCGGATACCGACTGCCCTTTCGTGCACATTGCTGAGGATGACGGTGTTCAGCACCGGATCCTGTTGCAGGAAAGGGAAGGCGAGCTGCGAGAAGCCGGCGGGGTCACTGGTCACCTGGACGTGCACGCGGACGAGACTACGCCTCCCAGGGGACAACCGGCCGCCGATTTACACTGCGACCATGTCCACCACGCGGTTGCTGCTGCTCGGGATCGTCCGGATCTTCCAGCCGGCCTACGGGTACCAGCTGCGCCGCGAGCTGCTGACCTGGAATGTGCAGGAGTGGGCCAACATCAATCCGGGCTCGATCTACACCGGGCTGCGGACGCTGGCCAAGCACGATTTCCTCCAGGAGATCGAGGAAGGTCCACACCATCGGCCGGGGCGGACGTCGTACAAACTGACGCCGGAGGGCGAGGCGGAGTTCTTCTCGCTCCTGCGGCAGCATCTGTGGACTGTGGACGGCTTCCACCCGGATCGCATGCAGGCCGCCCTGAGCTTTCTGTGGACGCTGCAGCGCGACGAGGTGCTGACCGCGCTGGAGGCACGGATCGCGCAGCTCGACGCGCAACTGAAGGCGGTCCCGTTCAACGAGCGCGAGATCCTGGCGGATTCCGGTACGCCGAACCAGGTCGTCGAGATGCTCCGGATCGGCGCGTCCCGCAACCGGGGCGAGCTCGAGTGGACCCGGGAGTTCCGCGAACGCATCGTCGGCGGTGCCTACTCCTTCGCCGGCGAACCCCCGGACTGGTACCCGGACCCCACCCTCCTCACCCACTGGCGCGACCGCCCCACCCCGTAGCGTCCGAAAACACGCCGACCACGGCCGCCCCACCCCCTCCTGACCCCACCCCATTTGCCTGGCTAGCCACCCACATCAGGGGTTCTGCACCGTGGTTAAGGGTGCAGAACCCCCTATCTGCGTGCCTAGCCAGCGAAATGGGGTCAGGCCGAAGGGTGGGTATTCAACTTTGACTAATCAAGATTGAGTGCGCAGACTGAGGTCATGATGATCGAAGCTCGCGGACTCGTCCGCACGTTCAAGACCCGGCGGGGACCGGTCGAGGCGGTACAGGGGGTGGACCTGGCGGTCGCCGACGGCGAGATCGTAGGTTTCCTCGGGCCCAACGGGGCCGGCAAGACGACGACGATGCGGATGCTCGCGACGCTGATCCAGCCGACCAGCGGCTCCGCGACCGTGGCCGGGTGTGACCTGGCGAAGGACCCGGTCGGCGTACGGCGCCGGATCGGCTACGTGCCGCAGGGCGGGTCCACGCTGCCCGAGGCGATCGCCGGTGACGAGGTCGTCGACCACGCCCGGCTGTACGGCGTACCGAAGGCTGAGGCTGCTACTCGCGGTCAGGCGCTGTTCGAGGAGCTGGACCTGCCGGGGCTGTGGCGGCGGCAGTGCAAGACGCTGTCCGGTGGTCAGCGGCGGCGGCTCGACATCGTGATGGGGCTGATCCACGACCCCAAGCTGATCTTCCTGGACGAGCCGACGACCGGACTCGATCCGCAGGCCCGCGCCAACCTGTGGGAGCACATCCGCGGGCTGCGCGACCGGGGCGCGACGATCTTCCTCACCACGCACTACCTGGACGAGGCGGACGCGCTCTGCGACCGGATCCTGGTCATCGACCACGGCAAGATCGTCGGCTCGGGCCGTCCGGAGGAGCTGAAGCAGCAGGTCTCCGGTGACGGCGTCCGGCTCGATCTGGCCGACGCTGCCCAGGCACCTGCGGTCGCCAAGATCGTCGCGGAGCTGGACGGCGCAGTGGCGATCGAGACCGACGGAGTGACGGTGAACTTCCGCGTCCCGCGTGGCGGCTCGGTGCTGCCCGGACTGCTGCGGTCGATCGACGCACAGGGCATCGAACTGGAGGGGGTCGAGGTGCACCGGCCAACGCTGGACGACGTGTTCCTCACGATGACCGGACGGTCACTGCGCGACGAGGGGGCGGCAGCATGACGGTACTGCGGGAGACGTGGATCGTATTCAACCGGGCGATGCGGCTGTCGCTCCGGAACCCGATGTGGTCGATCCTGATGCTCAGCCAGCCGCTGATGTACCTGTTCCTGTTCGGCCCGCTCCTGAAGCCGATCACCGCGCAGATCAGCCAGGGCGCGACCACCAACGCCTACCAGGTCTTCATCCCCGGTCTGATCGTTCAGCTCGGCATGTTCGGCGCCATGTTCGTCGGCTTCGGTCTGATCGCCGAGTACCGCGCCGGCGTGATCGAGGCCGACCGGGTCACTCCGGCATCCCGGATAGCCCTGATGGCAGGCCGGGTACTGCGGGACGTCGTCGTACTGGTTGTGCAGTCGGTGTTGTTGCTCGTGGCAGCACTACCGCTCGGGCTGCGTGCACCCTGGAAGGGCGTGCTGCTGTCACTGGTGATCGTGGCGCTGCTCGGCGCGACCTTCGCCTCGCTGTCGTACTCGGTGGCGCTCATCACCAAGAGCGAGGACGCACTGGCTCCGCTGCTCAACGGGATCGCCATGCCGTTGCTGCTGCTGTCCGGCATCCTGCTGCCGATGCAGATCGGCCCCACCTGGCTGCAGCGGCTCTCCGACATCAGTCCGCTGAAGCACGTGGTCAACGGCGTCCGCGCAATGTTCCGAGGCGAGATCGCCAGCAGTGCAGCACTCTGGGGCCTGTTCTGGGTCGTGCTGCTGACAGTCGTCGGACTGGCCGTCGGTGCTCGTACCTTCAGGAAAGAATCCGCTTAGCTTTTTGTTCATCAGGGCGTCGCACGGGCGGAGTAACGTCCGCCTGTGCGCTCGCCGGTGGTTCGTGGAGTGGTCGGCTCTGTCGTTGTCGCCGTGACCAGTCTGGTGACCTCGACGGTGCCTCCGTCGTCGTGGGTGGCGACGTTCCCGATCACTGGTGACCTGCGCACCACACTGGCCGGGCGGATGATCGCACTGGCCTTCATGGTGGCCGGGCTCGGTCTGATGGCGTGGGCGTGGCTGGAGATCGGCCGCAACGTCATGGCCGGCCAACGACCCCGGCTGGTGCGAGTGGCGACGTACTGGAGTCTGCCGCTGTTGCTGATCCCGCCACTGTTCAGCCGGGACGCGTGGAGCTATGCGGCCCAGGGTGCACTGGTCGCCAAGGGGTTCGACCCCTATGCGGTCGGACCGGCTGCACTGTCCGGCCACATCGTGGAGGCGGTCGATCCGCGATGGATGGAGACGCCAGCGCCGTACGGGCCCTTGCCGCTCGCGTACGGCGGTCTGATGGCGCACCTGACCATGGACCCGTATGTCCTGATGCTCGCGCATCGTCTGCTGGCCGTGATCGGCATCGCGCTGATCGCCTGGACCGTACCGCGGCTCGCTACTGCTTGCCGGGTCGATCCGGTGTTCGCCACCTGGCTGGTGGTCGCCAACCCGATGCTGCTCATGCATGGGATCGGCGCGGCCCACAATGACATCCTGATGCTCGGTCTGGCCTGCGCTGCCTTCGCACTCGCCCTGACTGGCCACTGGGGTACGGCGGCTGTCGTGGCTGGCATCTCTGCCGCTGTGAAGCTCCCTGGTGGGCTGGTGGTGATAGCCATCGCCGCAGTGATGAGTCCAATGGGCGGGCGGCTCTCCCGGTTCGCCAGTCTCGCTCTGGCGGGAGCGGTCTCCGTACTGTCGCTGGTGACGGTCGGTGCGCTCACCGGTGTCGGATCCGGCTGGCTGAACGCGCTCGACGTACCAGGGCTGGTGCGGTCGCCGTTCTCGATCGCCAACCTGGTCGGCGATGCCGCTCACGGCATCCTCGGGCTGTTCGGTCAGGACACTGCGGCAGAGCAGTCGCTAGAGGTAGTGAAACTCGCCGGCATGCTCATCGCGATCACTCTGATCGCCGTACTGAGTCTGCGGTCGTCGATCCACCATGCGGCCCGTGCGGTCGGCATTGCGCTGCTGGCGATCGTCCTACTCGGTCCGACCGCCCATGACTGGTACTTCCTGTGGTGCCTGCCGTTCCTGGCCGTGGCGCGACCCGGTCGGCGGCTGGTCACCACCATCACGGCAGTCAGCCTGATCTTCACGATCGCTGCGCCACTGAACTCCTCACTGCGCGGTGCGACGATTCCGATCCTCACCACGACCGCACTGGTGATCGCGGCCGTCGCTCCGCTGCTCAACCGGCTGCGGACTCTCCACCCAGTGCGCGCAAGGCCTCAACGAGCTCCTCAGCCAACGGTCGGTGCGTAGACCGCGGTACGCGGGCCTCCACCACGTCGATACCGGCCACAGTCGCCGCCAGCGCAGCCTGCAGGTCCGCTGCGTTCTCCACCAACTGGTACGGCGTTCTGGTCGCCGCGCAGAGTGCACCGAGGTCGGTGTTGTGCGGCGTACCGAAGACGCGCTCGAAGTGCGACGCGTGGGTCGGGTCGCCCTGCTCCAGCGTGGAGAAGATCCCGCCACCGTTGTCGTTGACCACCACGATCCGCAGGTCGGGCCGCGCCTCGTCCGGGCCGATGACCAGCCCGTTGGAATCGTGCAGGAAGGCGAGGTCACCAATCAGCGCGTACGTCGGTCCTGCGTTCGCGAGCGCGGCGCCGACAGCGGTGGAGATCGTGCCGTCGATACCGGCCAGACCGCGGTTGGCGATGGTGCGGATCGGGACGATCGGAGCCAGGTCGAGATCGCGGACCGCGTTCGAGGAGGCGACGACGAGCATGCCGTCGGCACCAGCCGCGGCACCGACCAGCGCAGCGACACCCGGTCCGGTGAGGCTGTCCGCGAGCAGCTTGTCGATCGCCGGGCGAGCCGTCTGGTCGGCGTGCTGCCAGCGCTCCAGCCAGTCCGTGGTGTCCGGCCCAGCGACCTCGAGCCCGGTGACCACGGCCGCAGCCCGGCGAGCCGGGTCCGGCCACAGACCGGTCGGCGCAACCACGATCACCTCGACGTCAGCCCGGGCCAGCAGCTTCGAGATCGGCCGGGACAGCGTCGGGTGCCCGAACACGATCACCCGCTCGATCTCAGTCGTGAGATCGCTTGCCTGGAGCAACAACCGGTACGCCGAGATGACGGCGGGCCCGGTCCTGGCCCGGCTGGACGGCTCCGCGAACAGGGGCCACCGACCGCCCTCCGCCGCCAGCCGCGCGGCCTGTGAGGCACCGTCGCCTGCGACGACGACAGTCTTCGGTCCGGGCGCGACAGTCGAGGGCTGACCAGCTGCAGCATGTATGGCGGTCCACGGGCCGGTGCTGCGACCGCCCAACGGCTCCGGCCAGTCCTCACCGGCAGTCGGTACCAGGGGCTCGGCCAGCGGGCAGTTGAGCTGCACCGGCCCTGGGTCTGCCGACCGGGCACCAGTCGCGTTGGCCACGGCGCGTGCGACCTGTGAGCGCCAGTAGGCGACCTGACCGACCTCTCGGACCGGAGTGCCCAGCTCGTGGAACAGGCGCACGGCTGAGCCAAACACCTTGAGCTGATCGGTGGTCTGGTTCGCACCGGCACCACGTAGCGCGGGCGGTCGGTCTGCGCTCAGCACGATCAACGGCAGCCCGCTGTGTGAGGCCTCCAGGACAGCCGGGTGCAGGTTGGCGACCGCCGTACCGGACGTTGTCAGCACGGGCACCGGCAGACCGGTTCCCCGGATCAGTCCGATGGCCAGGAAGCCCGCCGTACGCTCGTCGATCCGGACGTGCAGCCGCAGCCGGCCGGCGCGGTCTGCCTCAGCGAAGGCGAGTGCCAGTGGGGCGCTGCGCGAGCCCGGGGAGACCACGGCCTCCCGGACGCCGCAGCGGATCAGCTCGTCGACCACCACGGTGGCGAACGCAGTGGACGGGTTCATCCGGCACTCCTCTGTTGCACTCTGGACAGGCGCTGTTCCCACACTGCAGTCCGCTCCGCATCAGCCCGGTTGGCTTCAAGCTGGTCCGGCTGTACCCGCTCGACCGGCAGGAAACCGTCCACCGGCAGCAGGGGCTCGCTGACGACCTCGCTGGTGAACATGGAGACGGTGGCGAGACCGCATGCATACGGCAGCTCTGGAAGAGCCGCTGCGAGTGCGACGCCGGCGGCGATACCGACTGAGGTCTCCAGTGCGGAGGAGACGACGACTGGGAGACCGATCTGTTCCGCGATCTCCAGGCAGGCGCGGACCCCGCCGATCGGCTGCACCTTGAGCACTGCGATGTCAGCCGCTTCGAGCTTCTTGACCAGCAAGGGGTCCTCGGCCCGGCGGATCGACTCGTCCGCTGCGATCAGAACGTCGGTACGACGTCGCACCGCGGCCAGATCCTCGACCGCGGCACACGGCTGCTCGACGTACTCGAGATCGAAGCGGGCAAGCTCTTTCAAGCTGTGCAGTGCCTGATCGACAGACCAGAGGCCGTTGGCGTCGATGCGCACCTGACCGTCGCCGATCGCGTCACGGACGGCCTCTATCCGCGCTATGTCGTCAGCCAGCGTCTGGCCGGGTTCTGCGACCTTCACCTTGGCTGTGCGACAGCCCGATGCTCTGACGATCGCTGCGGCCTTCTCCGGACCGACTGCGGGGACAGTGCAGTTCACCGGTACGACGTCGCGCAGTGGCGCCGGCCAACCGTCGTACGCGGCCTCATGTGCGGCGCGCAGCCAGGAGACCGAGGTGGCGTCGTCGTAGTCGAGGAACGGGCTCCACTCGGCCCAGCCGGCAGGGCCTTCGAAGAGCATGCCTTCGCGGACGGTGATCCCACGGAACTTGTTCTTGAGCCCGATCGAGTAGGTAATCACAGCAGCGCCTGCCGATCGACCTTGCCGGAGGCAAGCATCGGCAGCGCGTCCAGCCGGTGCACGTCACGCGGTGCCCAGGTTCGGGGCAGCACCTCAGCCACGAAGTCCCGCAGCTCGTCCCGGCTCGGCTCCCCCACGACGTAGGCGATCACCCGGGTCCCCCACTCCGCATCGGGTACTCCGAGCACCACAGCATCTTTCACATCCGGGTGCTCGAGCAGGCGAGCCTGCACTGTCGGCAGGGTGATGTTCACTCCCCCGGAGATCACCACGTCGTCGATGCGGCCGATGACTCGCAGCCGACCGTCGACGAGCTCACCGCGGTCCTGCGTGCGGAACCAACCGTTCTGCAGTACCTCTGCCGTCAGCTCAGGCCGCAGACGGTAGCCGGAGAACAGCGTGCTGCCCTTGATCAGGATGCGGCCGTCCTCGAGTGCTACCTCAGTGCCGGTTAGTGGTTGACCGGCGTACACGCAGCCGCTGCCGGTCTCAGTCATCCCGTACGCCGGAATCGCGGTGACGCCGGCTTCGACCGCCCGGGCCTTCAGCGGGGCCGGAGTGGCCGCACCACCGATGATGATCGCGTCGAACGCTCGCAGCGCGTCCACGTCAGTGTCGAGGTAGCGGGCCAGCTGGGTCGGCACCATCGCGGTATAGCGACGGGAGCCGGTCATGGTGGCGGTGGACTCACTGAAGCTGTCGCCGAGCAGCACTGGCGTCTGACCAGCCAGGACCGACCGGGTGAGGATCTGCAGACCGCCGACGAAGTAGGGCTTCATCGGGAGCAACCACTGGCCCGGTCCGCCGAGCCTCTCGTGGGTTGCCTCCGCTGACGCGACCAGCGCGGCCCGGGAGAGCAGGACACCCTTGGGCTCGCCGGACGACCCCGAGGTGGTCAGCACCACAGCGCAGTCGTCCTCCAACGGCTGGTCCGGTGCAGCAGCACGCCGTACTCGCTCCGCAGCGGCTGGATCGTCCGGAACCGGGGCAAATGGGGGCCCGCTGCCATCCAGTACGGCGGTCACGGCCGACAGCACGGCGTCCGCCGTACCGGGGACCAGATGGAGGGTAGCCATAACAGTCCGAGCGTACGGCTGAAAGAATCCCTGTCCATGGCCACCCCTGCGCAGTGGATCGAAGGCGCGCGACCCCGCACACTCCCCGCCGCCGTCGCCCCCGTCCTGGTCGGAACGGGCGCTGCGGCGTACCTGGACTCCTTCGTCTGGTGGAAGGCTCTGCTGGCCCTGGGCGTCGCCCTGGCCCTGCAGATCGGAGTCAACTACGCCAACGACTACAGCGACGGCATCCGCGGCACGGACGAGGTCCGGGTCGGGCCGCTGCGCCTGGTGGGCTCCAAGGTCGCCACTCCGGGACAGGTGAAGACCGCAGCGTTCACCTGCTTCGGTGTCGGCGCCGTACTGGGCATTGTGTTGTCCGCCACCTCCAGCTGGTGGCTGCTGGTCGCCGGTGCAGCCTCACTGCTCGGAGCGTGGTTCTACACCGGCGGCAAGCGCCCCTACGGGTACCGCGCACTGGGTGAGGTCAGCGTCTTCCTGTTCTTCGGACTGGTCGCAGTGCTCGGTACGACGTTCGTCCAGGCCGAGAAGCTGAGTTGGGTTGCAGTGGCCGGCGCAGTGTCGGTCGGCGCGATCGCCTGCGCCCTGCTGGTCGCCAACAACCTGCGCGACATCCCCACCGACACCGTCACCGGCAAGCGCACCCTGGCCGTCGTACTGGGCGCTGCGAACTCACGGAAGCTGTACGCCGGACTGATCGCGCTGGCGTTCGTCCTGGCCGCTGTCTCGGCGCTGGCGACCCCGTGGACGCTGGTCGCGTTCATCGCCGTACCGCTGGCGATCAAAGCGACCCGCACTGTGCTCAGCGACGCGGTCGGCCCGGCCCTCATCCCAGTGCTGCAGGGCACTGGTCTGACGGAGCTCGTCTACGCCGTCGGACTCACCATCGGGCTCTTCATCGCCTCGTAGTCCGGGAGCTCCAGCGCACCCTTGGCCTCGGCCAGCTCGTCGTTCGACATCGCACCACTGCGAAGGGCCGCGTTGCGAGCGTCGATCAGCTCCTGAGTCCCTGGGGTCAGCCCACTGCGCCCCTTCTCGACCAGAGCCTGGTTCTGCTCGACGAAGCCCCGGATGCGCCGCTCGAACGCCGCGAAAGCCTCGGCGTGATCAGCGTGCGTCGCCAGCTCACCAGCCAGGACGTACGCCCCGACCAGCGCGACACTCGACCCCTGCCCCGACATGAACGAGGTCGCGTACGCCGCGTCTCCGACCAGCGCGACCCTGCCCTTCGACCACGTTGGCATGTGGATCTGGCTGACCACGTCGAAGAACAGGTCATCCGCTTCCTGCATGGCGGTCACGAGCTGTGGCACGTACCAGTCCGTCTCCGGAAAGGTCGACGCCACCAGCTCCCGCTGCGCCTCCGGATCGCGGAAGGCGTCGTACGGCGGCTCCTCCAGCTGGAAGTTGAGGAACCCGTGCA
The DNA here is from genome assembly GCF_042882005.1 of Kribbella sp. NPDC058245. Lineage (NCBI taxonomy): Bacteria > Bacillati > Actinomycetota > Actinomycetes > Propionibacteriales > Kribbellaceae > Kribbella > Kribbella sp. NPDC058245. The sequence goes on along the minus strand of NZ_JBHVWY010000001.1, from coordinate 373,412 downwards.
CGGGTTGGTCGGGGTTGTAGGCATACAGCACGGCCGCGCGACCGGGCTTGTTCCAGATCACGCCTTCGTGGCTGAGGCCGAAGGTGTTGGGCAGAGTGAAACCGGCGAAGGCGTAACCGATGTAGCGGTGGAACTGCTCCTCCGGGCCGAAGACCAACCTGCGGGTATTCGAGTGCAGGCCGTCGGCACCGATGACCAGATCGAAACTCTGCTCGTCACCACTGGCGAAGACCACGTCGACGCGGTCGCCACGGTCGTCCAGCTGGGCGATCGAGTCCCCGAAACGGAACTCCACCCGATCGCGGATCGGTCCGTAGAGCGCGTCGGTCAGGTCGCCCCGCCGTACCTCCAGGTCGACCCCCTCGGTGCTGCCGGTCAGCGTTTCCGGCTGGATCGTGGCGATCGGTCCACCGTCCGGCTCCACAAAGCTGATCGCCTGAGTTCCGACATGCGCCTTGGTCAGCTCGGGCAACAGCCCCATCCGGTCGACCACCTCCCGCGCCGTACCGCGAATGTCGATCGCGTAGCCGCCGCCCCGGACGGCGTCGTTCTTCTCCACCACGGTGACGTCGAAGCCGTAGCGGTCGAGCCAGTAGGCGAGGGCCGGGCCGGCGATGCTGGCACCGGAGATGAGCACGCTGCGAGTCATGATGCATCCTCCGAGAAAGATAGGTACTTTAGGTATCGATCTCCCTCAGCATATACATACCTAAGTTAGGTAATCAATGCCCGATGACGACGACCTGCTCGACGTACTCCCCCGGCTCGGCCAAATCGGCACCGCGCTCGGCCGCGGCCGTCTGGTCCAGGAGGCCACCGAAGCGACCGGCCTCAACCTGGACCGCCCGGCCATGACGATCCTGATGACGCTCGCCACCGCCGACGCCCCGATGCGCATCGGCGAGATCGCCGACCGCATGCAGGTCGTCGGCCCCCACGTCACCCGCCAGGTTCAGGCCCTCGAACAACGCGGCCTGGTCCAACGCGTCGCCGACCCCAACGACAAACGCGTCAGCCTGATCGAACCCACCCCCACCGGCGCCGAAGCCGCCCGCGCCTACACAGCCACCATCTTCGGCTGGTTCCGCGAAGTCATCGCCGACTGGCCCGACCAGGACCGCAAGAACCTGGGCCGTCTCCTCAACAAACTGGTCGACGACATCACCACCCGGCTGACATAAAGGACACCGCCTTCGGCGCGTTCTCGTGTGGTCCGCCCTCGGCGGTCGCGTGACCTGGTGCGGCGCGGGGAGTGGCCGCCTTTGCGGAGAGTTACTGCCACTAAATGGCAGCAGATGCACACAAAGCGCGGAGGTGGATCGAACCACGAACCTCGAGTTGTGATGGCCTTGGGGGTCCGCAAACCAGCCGACGACGTCACCGCCAAAGTGACCTGAGATCAGCCAGCCATCGACCGGAAGTGAGCAGCAAGCGAGGCGACGACCTCGCGCGCCGCATCACCATGCAGGCAAGCGGCATCCAGTACGTCGTAGATCTGGCGGTAGTACTGAATGTCCGACGGAGAGGTGATGTCGACTGCGCCGCTCTCCAGTTCGATCTGCACCAGGTGATCGTCGAAGATGGAGAACCCGTGAATCGGCGCGAGCGGCAGTCGCCGGTCAGCCGCAAGGATTCCCACCTCAACCGTTGGAAGCGTTGACAACTGGGCGATCCGGTCCATCTGTACGGCGAGGACATCCGGCTCGGCGACCAGCCGCCGGAGCGCATCCTCCAGAAGCACATAGGTAAAGCGCTGCGAACCGGTATAAAGCTTCTCCTGGCGACGCAGCCGAGCCTCCACGCCACCACTGACATCAGCCGTCGCGTCCGGGCCACCGGACAGCATCACTCGCGCATACTCCGCCGTCTGCAGCAATCCCGGCACGATGCTCGGATCCAGCCGCCGGATCACCGCCGACCGAGCCTCAAGCTCCGAGAGATCCTGCTGCCCGCCGGCGATGCCGCTGCGCTGGAGCGTTCGCCATCCGCTGACCGTGATCGTCAGCGACTCGATTCGGGCGATCAGCCGACCGGTCTCGCGTGAGTCAGCGCCCGCCGTCTCCGCGAACGCCCGCACCTCCGCGACGGTCGGCAACTGATGACCGTTCTCGATCTTCGACACCTTCGGCTGGGTCCGCCCAAGGCGGTCGGCAACGACTCCCCCGGTGAGACCAGCGCGCCGCCGGAGCGCGCGGAGCTCCTGCCCGAACGCCCGGCGCGCCTCCACCGGATCCGTCACCGCACCGCCCTGCGCCAGTTCCCCAACCACTTCCCGAACGGAACAGCCGAGGCCCACAGCTGGTTGCGCAGGGCAACATATCGGGCGACCGTCGCTGGCTCTTCAACGACGTCCGCACGGTCGAACCGCCCATCGGGGGCGTAGCGCATCAACGCCACAGCGGTGTCATCGAAGAGCCAGAAGTCGCCAGTCACCGACGCGTTTCCGGCGAGCTCCGATCCAGGTTCGAGGATCGCGATCTCACGGCCGGCGACCGCGTGATGCGGGTAGACCCAGTCGATGCTCAGACGCTGGTCGATCGTCAGCGGCCGTTCGACGAGGCGAACCAGCGTCGTACGGCGTCCCGACTCGACCAGTCCCTTGACGAACTCCACCCCCGGGATCGGCGACCCGAGGACGTAGGCGCCGGCCGCGTAGTCGGCCAAGCGCTCAGCATCCTGCCCGACGGCGTAGCCGGGCAGTGTCTCCAGCCGGAACGCCTCACCCCTGAACTCGTCGAACAGTTCGTCGAACCGCGCCACGTTCCTCCTGTCGTCAGAGTTCACCAAGCTGAGTGGCCAACGAACGTAGCAGTGCCTTCGGCACGGCAACCAACCCCTCACCCAACGGCGGCGTCAGCGGCGCATCCGGCACGAGATATCCCTGCACCAGAACGAGATCTCCATCGGTCACATGGACCGCAGGGCAGGTCTTCCCGTCGTTGCACTGACCATCCGACGGAACCAAAGTCTTGATCTTCATCCACACTCCCATCCGAGGCGAGTCTCGACCGTACCGCCAGAATATTCTCAACACAAGAATCTATTCTCTTGCCACAGGAATATTCTTCGAGTAAGAATATTCCTGTGCTGCCCGCCCTTGGATACGCCAACACCCAGTTCGCGTTCGAGCCCGCAGAGATGCGCCTCTCGCTGACCGAATATGCGCAACTGCGCGGACGGCGGTTGTGTGCCATCTACCTGGAAGAGCCGTCCGATCTGCCGGACACGTTCCGGAGACTCGTCGAGCATGCGGACCGACTGAGGATCCGGATGATCGTCGTACCGAGCCTTCATCACCTGGCGGCTCTCGGAGATCCGTCGGCAGTGAGGCGACACCTGGAGTACCTGATCGGTGGCGAGGTAGCCGTCGCCGCCGATCGTCCCCCGAACGACGGGGCCGACGTGCTGATCCCTGCATCCGCGTCGGCCCTGTCCTCCACCTCTGGGCTCGCCCCCGATGTGACCGGATCTCGACCACGGCTGTCACCACCATGACCACCCGCATCGCGTGCGCGGCAGCGCACAGGACCGGGCGGTGGCCCGGGAAGGTCTACTGGGGTTCGCGCCACTCACCAGTAGTGGCGAAGGTTTCGAGCGTGGCCAGGTAGGGGGTGATGTCGATGTTGCTGGTGCGGAGCCAGGCTTCGTCGTAGTAGGTGTTGCCGTAGCGCTCGCCGCTGTCACAGAGCAGGGTGACGACGCTTCCGCGGACTCCGGTACGGCGCATTTCGGCGGCCAGGCGGAGGGAGCCCCAGAGGTTGGTCCCGGTGGAGCCGCCGACGAGGCGGCCGGTGACCCGGGAGCAGAACTGCATGGCGGCGATCGAGGCGGCGTCGGGGATGGCGATCATCCGGTCGACGACGCCGAGGATGAAGGAGGGTTCGACGCGGGGGCGGCCGATGCCTTCGATGCGGGAGGGGCGGCCGGTGGCGAAGTCGTTGTCGCCGGACTCGAAGGCGGGGAAGAACGAGGAGTTCTCCGGGTCGACGACGGCGATCGAGGTGTCGTGGCGCTGGTAGCGGACGTAGCGGCCGATGGTGGCCGACGTACCGCCGGTGCCGGCGCCGACGACGATCCAGGTCGGGACCGGGTGCTGTTCGAGTGCGAGCTGGCTGAAGATCGACTCGGCGATGTTGTTGTTGCCGCGCCAGTCGGTGGCGCGCTCGGCGTAGGTGAACTGGTCCATGTAGTGGCCACCGGTCTCCTCGGCGAGCCGCTTGGCCTCGGCGTAGATCTGGCCGGAGCGCTCCACGAAGTGGCAGCGGCCGCCGTAGAACTCGATCAGCTCGATCTTCTCGGGGCTGGTCGACGCCGGCATCACCGCGACGAACGGGAGCCCGAGCAGCCGCGCGAAGTACGCCTCACTGACCGCGGTGGACCCGCTGGACGCCTCGATCACCGGCGTCCCCTCGCTGATCCACCCGTTGCACAGCGCATACAGGAACAGCGACCGCGCCAACCGGTGCTTGAGCGAACCGGTCGGGTGGACGGACTCGTCCTTCAGATACAGGTCCACACCGGTAACAGCCGGCATCGGGAACACATGCAGGTGCGTGTCCGCACTGCGGTTCGCATCCGCCTCGACGATACGAATCGCCTCGGACACCCAGGCGCGGGCCTTCTCGTCCCGACGATCCACCTCACGACACATACCGCTGTCACTCATGCGCAGCAGGTTAGGTGCTCCGTCAAGAAATGGGTATTCCGCGCCTGCCGGACATCAGCTATCGGCCCGCTCCGGGGGCTGATCGATGTTCTGCTCACGCTTGCGCTGCTCGGCCCGCAGCCGCTCGACCTCCTCGACCAGCTCGACCAACGCCTCCTGCTCGGGCTTCCCCTTGTACCGTCCGATCCCCAGGTTGAAGCAGTTCCGCTCGTACTCGACCGCGTCAGCCGTCTGCTGCAGGTAGAAGCTCCGTTCGCGGAACTTGAAGTACCCGGTGAACCCAGCCGCCAGGCCCACCGCGAACGTCGTACCGACACCGGCCCATCGCAGCGCCTCGTCAGCCAGCGAAAGACTCGTCACAGCGGTCGCAGCCAGCGAACCGACGATCACGGTCGACTGGAGGTAGTTGTTGATTCGGCGGTAGTACGCCGCGCTCCTGCGCAATGTCTCGAGCTCACCGCCGAGCTCGTCCCAGTACGCGTACTGGCGTGGCAGAGTCTGCCCGGCCAGCCCAGCCAGCAGATGGACCTTCTGCTCACGCGCCACAGCCAGTTCGAGCTCCAGGTCTTCCGGGAGCGGGGGAGCATTCCCATCCGACCGCCCGAACCCGTACGCGGCCAGCCCTATCACCATGGCCGCGATGGCCACTCCGAGCGGCCAACCGATGAGCCGCTTGTCAACGCCGAACTGCGGAGAGATCCCGAGTGCCAGTGCGGCAAAAGTTGCGAAGGGGAGTCCGACCAGCGCCAGCCGGACTCCGCGCCGAACTGCCCGAGCTTCACGCAGTTGTCGTTCGAGGGTCAGCAGAGTGCGGTTGAGCTCCAAGAGGTTGTCGACGCCGCTTGCCACCAGTTCTCCCTGTTCGACCGTCCACGCCGGCCCGTCAGACTAACCGGGCGCTGCGGTCACTGCGAGCCAGGGCACGGCGGCGTCGGAGCTGCCACCGCGCCCCGATCTCTGCTCAGCAGTCGCGGATTCGGCTGTACGTCGCCGGGCCGGGGTAGGCGACCCAGGTGCTGGTGCCGAACAGGGCGGCGACCACAACACCGTCCTTGATCTGTTCGTAGTGCAGGTGGGGTGCGGTGACGTTGCCCGTACCACCCACGTGGCCGATCTGCGTGGTGGCGGCGACCTGGTCGTTGACCGCGACCGCACGGTCCTGCAGGTGCGCGTAGAGGGTGTGCCAGCCGTCGCCGTGGGCGATCTCGATGTAGTTGCCATAGCCACCAGCGTCGTACGCCGAACGCACCACCGTGCCGGCGTCACTCGCCTTGACCGGCTTGCCGAGGTCGTCAGACCCGGAACCCCAGTTGAGGTCGACGGCGTAGTACGACGGGCTGTGACCGGTGCGGCTCGCGCCGGACCAGTTCTCGCCACACCGGAACGGCACTCGCAGCAGGGGTCGCGCGGTCGGCGACATCGTGACCGCGGCTCGGACGGCAGCAGCCTTCTCAGGCGTTACGGCGGCCGCTCGCTGAGCCTCGTAGCTCTGCGGAGCGGGTGCGACCTCCTCCGGTACGGCGGCGCCGACGGAGACCGCCGGCGTCAGAGTCAGGGCAGCCAGAGCGACTACCGCAGTGAGGGCAGGACGGATCATCAGGTCCTCCAGGGGCGGTTGGAGAGTTTGTCGCACCAAGCGTGAGCGCCAACGGCCGTCCACGCGAGCAAATCGGCCGAATTCGGTCAGCCCGGCAGGCTGCCGCTATTGGCATAACGGGCGACCCCGGCGAGCGGCTAAGTTGGGTGGGACATCGACGTCAAGGGGCAGGGGGCAGGATGACTGAGAACGGCGAGCGGCCGACGCGACCGAGGGTGACGCTGACCGACATCAGTTCGCGCGCGTGGGAGCACCCGGCGGACCGTGGTGCGCTGGTGGCGCTGCGGCAGCTCAAGGGGTTCGACTTCGTCCTGCGGAAGATCTCCGGGCTGATCGACGAGCGCGCCGTCCGGCTGCAGTTCCTCGGTTCGGCGATCCGGGTCGACGAACGGCAGTTCCCGACCGTGCACCGGCTCTACACCGAGGCCGGCACCACCCTCGACGTCCGGCAACTGCCCGAGCTCTACATCACCAACAGCCCGATCTGGAACGCGTTCACGATCGGCATGGACAAGCCGATCATCGTGGTCAACAGCGCTCTGCTGCAGGGGCTCGACGAGGAAGAGCTGCGGTTCGTCCTCGGGCACGAGCTCGGTCACGCCCAGAGCGGGCATGCTCTCTACCAGTCGCTGCTGTTCTGGCTGATGCGCCTGACCGGCGCCCTGAACTGGATGCCGATCGGCGCCCTGGGCATCCGGGCGATCATCGCCGCGCTCCACGAGTGGTCCCGCAAGGCCGAGCTGTCCGGTGACCGCGCCGGGCTCCTCGCCGTACAGGATCCTGCTGTTGCCCTCCGCGTAGAGATGAAGCTGGCCAGCGGTGGACAGCTCGGCGAGCTCGACACCACCACCTTCCTCGCGCAGGGCACGGAGTACGAGAGCTCCGGCGACCTGCGCGACAGCGTGCTGAAGCTGCTGCTCCTCGAGGCGCAGTCGCACCCGCTGGCTGTCATTCGCGCGCACGAGCTGCGCCGCTGGGTCGACGAGGGCGAGTACACGACGATCGTCTCCGGCGACTACCCCAAGCGTCAGGACGACGACAGCGCCTCGATGTCGCAGGAGGCCAAGAACGCCGCCAAGTCGTACGGCGACGCCTTCGCCCGCTCGCAAGACCCGCTCGCCAAGCTCCTCCGCGACCTGGGCGACGGCCTCGGCGGCGTCCGCGACTGGGTCTCCGACAAGCTGCGCCCGCCGCGCTGAACCGGGACGCCGACGGGTTGATGAAGACCAGCCGCCTCGAGGCGTTCAGCGACGGGGTGTTCGTGATCGCGATCACCCCGTTCTACCGGCTCCCCCACTCGCCACCCGTCGCCCCAAACCCGCCTGACCCGCCCACCCCGGACCACCCGAACCGTCTCGCCCCCGGCGGCAATATGAACGGATATCCCTCCACCTTGCCGGTTCTCCCCTCGTTTTTTGAACGGAGAACCGACAACTTGAGGGGAGATCCCCTGAAATTGCGCGAGCGGGTGCGGGGCTGCGCAGTGGGAGGGGCTCGGTTGTGGGAGGGGCTCGGTTGTGGGAGGGGCTCGGTTGGGGGAGGGGCTCGGTTGGGGGAGGGGCCGGCGGTGGGAAATGGGGTGCGGTGCGGGGGATGGCGGGAGAGGCTGGGGTCATGATCGAGATTCAGGAGCTCAGCTCCGACGACTGGAAGGTTTGGCGGGAGCTGCGGTTGGCGGCGCTGGCCGAGGCGCCGTACGCGTTCGGGTCGCAACTGGCGGACTGGGTGGATGCGCCGGAGGAGAAGTGGCGCGCCCGCCTCGACCTGCCTGGCTCACGCAACGCGGTCGCCGTCATGGACGGTACGCCGGTTGGGATGGCGAGCGGTGTTCCCGCGGAGGCAGAGGGCATCGTCGGGTTGATCTCGATGTGGGTGGCCCCGGCCGGTCGTGGGAAGGGTGTGGGCGACCTGTTGATGAGCTGGGTCGAGCAAGGCGCTCGGGCGACCGGCGCGCACACGCTCGAGCTGGCGGTTGCTGAGGGCAACGAGAAGGCGATCGGCCTCTACGAACGGCACGGGTACGTCGCGACCGGCAGCCAGGAAGAGGTCGACGGCGACCGCATCCTCAGAGAAACGATCATGCAGAAGTCTCTGTAGACCAAGAGAAAGGCCCGCTTCCCCCCTCCCGGGTAGCGGGCCTTTCAGCTTGCGGCGATCAGCCGATGTGCACCGGCGCGCTGCTGTCGGTGGCGAGGTCCTTGTGCTTGACCGACAGGCCGATCAGGGTAATGATCGCCGATCCGAGGGCCAGGAAGGTCGACCAGAGGAACGCCCGGGTGAATCCGTGCGTGGTGGCCACCGCGGTGAACTGGTCCTTCAGCTGGCCGAGCTGCTCCGGCGACTGCCCGGCCTCGGCGGCCTTCTGCAGGCCCGGGGCCAGCTCGGTGAACTTGTCCTTGATCGCGTTGGTGGAGACCGTGCCGAGCAGGGCCAGGCCGATCGCACCACCGATCTGCTGGACGGTGTTCAGTACGGCGGAGCCCACGCCCGAGTCCTCGTTCGCGACACCGCTGACCGCGGTCAGTGTGAGCGGGACGAAGATCAGGCCCATCCCGAAGGACAGCAGCAGGATGTAGGGCAGCAGATCCGGCGCGTACGACGAGGTCACCTCGAGCCGGCTGAATCCGAACATGCCGGCCGCGACGAACAGGCCACCGGCACCGGAGATCCAGCGCGGGTCCATCCGGGCGATCAGCACCGAGGCGAGCTGGGCCGCGGCGACGATCCCGACGCTGAAGGGCAGGAAGGCGAGACCGGTCACGATCGCGCTGTAGCCCATGATCATCTGCACGAAGATGCCCAGGAAGTAGAACATCGAGAACATCGCCGCACCGACGATCAGCATCACGAAGAAGCTGACGCCACGGGTCCGGTTCGCGAGGATCCGGAACGGCATCAGGGCGTGCCGTGAACGGGCCTCGATGACCAGGAACAGTGCGAGCAGCAGCACGCCGGCGCCGATGAAGATCAGCGTCCAGGTGTCGCCCCAGCCCTTGGAACCGGCGCGGGTCAGACCGTAGACGAGCGAGGTCAGACCGACGGTCCCGGTGATCGCACCCGGCAGGTCGAACTTGCCCTTCTGGCGTGCCGACTCCCCCAGGTAGCGGAAGGCCAGTACGGCGACGATCAGGCCGATCGGCGTGTTGATGAAGAAGGTCCAGCGCCACGACAGCTCGGTCAGCGCGCCACCGAGGATCAGGCCGACGGCCGCACCGGCCCCGGACATCGCGGCGTACACGGCCATGGCGCGGTTGCGCTCTTTTCCGGCCGGGAAGGTCGTGGTGATGAGTGCCAGTGCATTCGGTGAGGCAGCAGCCGCCGCAACACCCTGCAGGATCCGGCTCGCGAGCAGTACGCCCTCGCTCTGCGCGATACCGCCGACGAACGAGGCCACCCCGAACAGGACGACACCGAACACGAACACCTTGCGGCGGCCGAGGATGTCACCCATCCGGCCACCGAGCAGCAGCAGACCACCGAAGGCCAGCGCGTACGCGTTGACGACCCAGGTGAGCGTGGCGTCGGTGAAGCCCAGTGCGTCCTTGATGTGCGGCAGTGCGATGTTGACGACGGTGCCGTCCAGCACCACCATCAGCTGCGCCATGCTGATCAACGCCAGCGCGATGCCTAGATTGCGGTGACCGTGCCCAGCCGGCTCGGCCACTGTGTCGACCGGGCGATCGCCCTTCACGACGTCTTCGGACATGAATATTCCCCTTTTGCGCATTGCCTGACGGATGCGCCGACCAGCCCCTCGCCGGTCAGCTTGCCTGTGACCCCCGCGCCGCAGGCAGGATGATGTTGTCGATCACTCGGAGGATCAGTTCTTCGGTCGGCTGTTCGCCGAGGATGTAGGCCTGGTGCACGATCACGGCCGGCAGCGTCATCGAGAGCATCTCGATGTCGACACCGGGCGCGATCTCGCCGCGGGCGACGGCCCGGTGGTACACGCCGGCGGTGATGTCCTGCCGCGGGGCCAGGAACCGCTCCCGGAACGCCTTCTGCAGGTCGGCGTCGCGGTGCAGCGCCGTCACCAGCCCGGCGATCACCGACATCGGCAGCTCGTCGGTGAACCCGCCATCGCCGCACGACATGGCGATCAGGTCACCCCGCAGACTGCCGGTGTCGATGTCCTCCGGCATCGGGCAGCCCTTGGCCCGGCTGATCGCGTCGACGACCAGATCGGCCTTCGTCGACCAGCGCCGGTACAGCGTCGCCTTGCTGGCCTTCGCCGCCGTCGCCACCGCGTCCATGGTCAGCCGGTCGTAGCCGAGCTCGGCCACCACCGCCACGGTCGCCTCGAGGATCTCCTCCTCGCGGCCACCCTCGACCCGCGGCCGCTGCCGTGCTCCGACTGCATCGATCATGATCACCCTGCGTAAGCGTTTGGTTGCTGATGGAACGAAACGGTTTCGTTTCATCACCCAAGTTACGCCTTATGTGAATGGATGCACAAAGGATTTTCTGACAATTCCTCACGTGAGCTAGGTCACTCTGCGTACCAGTCGGCCAGCTGGTACGACGAAAAACCCCGCCCCGAACGGATCGGTCGGAGCGGGGCTGAAGGCAGCTCGAAGGGTCAGTCGTCCTCGGCGGTCCGGGCCTGCTCGATGCGCTGGGTGATCTTGCCGGCGCGGTGCTCGATCTTCCCGGCCAGCCGGTCCCGCCAGGCCCGCAGGACGAAGATCGACAGGATCGAGGAGATGATCAGCGCGACCAGCAGCAGCGGGAAGACGCCCAGCTGGCTCTGCAGCGGGAAGTAGAGGATCGCGAAGCAGATCGCGAACAGCCCGGCCCGCAGACCGGTGTAGATGGCGAACTCTTTCATCTCACAGCCCCGAGTAGGCGTGGAAGCCGGACAGCAGCAGGTTCACGCCGATGAAGTTGAACAGGAACACGAACCAGCCGACGATCGCGACCCACGCGGCCCGGCGACCCCGCCAGCCCGCCGTGGCGCGCGCGTGCAGATAACCGGCGTACACGACCCAGGTCACCAGCGACCAGACCTCCTTGGGGTCCCAGCCCCAGGCGCGACCCCAGGCGTAGTACGCCCAGATCGGCCCGGCGACGAGGACGCCGAAGGTCCAGAGCGGGAAGGCGAAGGCGTGCACCTTGTAGGCGACCGCGTCGATCGCCGAAGCGGACGGGACCCGGCGGAGTGCGGCCGGCATCGGCTTGTCCTCGGTCGCGCGACGCTCGGCCCGGGCCTTGATCAGGTAGAGCGCGGATGCCAAGCCGCCAATGGTGAATCCACCACCGGCGATCGCCGCGGCAGACACGTGAATGACCAGCCAGTACGAGTGCAGCGACGGCAGCAGATCACCAGCAGGAACATAGAAAGCCAGTACGGCGAGGCCGAGCGTGCCGGCGATCACGAAGGTGACCCCGAGCCCCAGCCACTGCAGCCGCTGCCGCTTGAGCAGCACCAGATAGACCGTGGCAACGGCCAGTGAGGCCGTGATCGAGAACTCGTACATGTTGCCCCACGGCACCCGCCCAGCGGCGAGACCACGAGTCAGTACGCCGGCCGCGTGCAGCGCGAAGGCGAGAATCGTCAGCAGGACACCGACCCGGCTGGCCTGCTCGGCCCGCACCGACGGAGTCTCCTCGACCTCGGGCTCGACCGGAACCTCGGGACCACCGGCTCCGACCAGGACCTTCTGGTCGGCCTGGCGGGTCACCTTCAACCCCGCGGCCCACTCGACCGTGTGCGCCAGCAGGGCGATGGTGTAGACGACGGTCGCGGTCGGGATCAAGAGATTCGACACCGACGCCAGCGTGGACGAATTCATACCTGCTCCTGCTTCTTGAGGACCTTGCCGATCGCTTCGAGTTCGTCGCCGAGGGCACGCTCCGGCCCCCGGTCCAGGCCGGCGACCTCGACCACGGTACGCCCGTCCTCGGTGCGGACCCGAACCCAGGTACGCCGCGGGTGGATGAACAGCGAGGCCATCAGGCCCAGGATCATCAGGAGCACCCCGGCCAGGGCGACGTACAGGCCGGGAGTGTGGCTGACCTGCAGCTTCACCCATTGGGTGTAGCCGTCGAAGGTGATCGAGCCGGCCTTGTCGGGCAGCGTCAGGCTGTCACCGGGTTTGAGCTGGAAGCGCAGCTTGTCGCCGTCCTTCTCGAACTGGGTCAGCTTCGACTTGTCCAGCTGGTAGACCGACTCCGGCTTCCCGGTCTCCGGCTGCGGGCGGCCGTAGTACGCCGTCATCACCAGTGCCGGGTTCAGGACGTCGGGAAAGATCGAGCGCGGACCGAGGTCGTCGATCACCGCGCTCGGCAGGAAGAACCCTTCGAAGCCGAGCGTCACCGGCCGCGCGTCCGGGGCCTTGACCACGCCGAACGACGAGAAGTTGGCGTCCTGCGGCAGGAACGGCGCCGGGCCGGAGAACGCGACCTGACCGGTCCCGTCCTTCACCGTGATCTTCGGCGCGTAGCCGTGACCGAGCAGGTAGACCGTGCTGCCGTCGAGCTTGAGCGGGTGGTTGACCTGCAGGTCGTAGGACTTCTCCGGACCGTCGGGCGTCGCCTGGTAGGTGAGGGCGGCGTTGAACTCCCGCGCCGCGCCCTTCTGCGGTCCGTCCTGCTGGTAGGTCGCCTTGAAGTCGTTCACGGTGAGCGCGAACGGCGGCAGGTCGTTCTCGGTGTCGAACGCCGCGCCGGAGGTGAAGTCGTCGTACTGGGCGATCGAGTTCGCGAAGCCGTCGCCGCCGACGATGACCAGAACGCTGCCCTTGTAGCCGAACAGCGAACCCCAGGCGACGCCGATCAGCGCGACGATCAGGGAGAAGTGGAAGAGCAGGTTGCCGGCCTCGCGGAGGTAACCACGCTCGGCGCCGATCGCACCGTCGTACGACTCGATCCGGAAGCGACGGCGGCGCAGCTCGGCAGTCGCAGCCTCCAGTACGGCGGGGGCGTCGTCCTCGACGGTGAACTTCTCGTAGCCCTGCAGGCGGTTCAGGTTGCGCGGCGGCTTCGGCGGGCGGGACCGGACGGCCCTCAGGTACACGCCGAGGCGCGGCACCACACAACCGATCAGCGAGATGAACAGCAACAGGTAGATGGCCGAGAACCACGCCGACTTGTAGACGTCGAAGAGGCCGAGCTTGTCGTAGAGCGGGCCCAGTTTCTTGTGGGCCTCGAGGAAGTCGGCCACCTTGATCGGGTCGACCCCGGTCTGCGGGACCAGCGAGCCGGGGACCGCGCCGAGCGCGAGCATGAAGAGCAGCACCAGCGCGGTCTTCATCGAGGTGAGCTGTCGCCAGGCCCAGCGCAGCCAGCCCTTCACGCCGAGCGCCGGCAGCTCCGGGCGCCCGTCCGGGCTGGAGCCGGCCGCGATCCGTTCCTCGACCTCGGTCACCTCAGACCGCCGATCCGAAGTTGGCGACCCACTGCCGCAGATCCGCGGTCATCGCATCCCACACTCCTGTCAACAGCAGCAGACCGACGGCGATCATCAGGACGCCGCCGATCCGGATCACCAGCAACTGGTGTTTGCGCACCCACGCGACCGCGCCGAGCATCCGCCGGAACGCCAGCGCAGCAACGATGAACGGGATACCGAGCCCGAGGCTGAAGACGAGCGCCAGCGTCGCGCCCCGCGCGGCGCTGCCCTCGGTCGCCGCCAGCGTCATCACGGTGCCGAGCGTCGGCCCGATGCACGGAGTCCAGCCGAAGCCGAACAGTACGCCGAGCAGTGGCGCGGCCGCGATCCCGACAGCCGGAACCCGGTGCACCCGCAGATCCTTCTGCAGGAAGCCGAATCCGCCGAGGAAGATCAGCCCCAGTACGACGGTCAGCGCGCCGAGCACCTTGGTGATCAAGCCCTGGTGGTCGATGAGCAGGTCACCGGCCTTGCCGAACACCACGCCGGTCAGGATGAACACGGCCGAGAACCCGGCCACGAAGAGCGCCGTACCGGCCAGCATCCGGCCGCGCTGCTTCGAGCCCAGCTCGGCCGCGGACAGCCCGGTCACGTAGGACAGGTAGCCCGGTAGCAGTGGGACAACACACGGTGAGAAGAACGAGATCGCGCCGGCCAGCACCGCGATCGGCAGTGCCACCAGCATCGAGCCCGTCATCGACTCGGCGAACCACTGACCCATCAGCTCAACCAGCGTCCTTGACCATGCCGAGCAACGTGTCCTTGGTGATCGGCGCGATCGCGCGGGCCGCGACCTTGCCGTCCTTGTCGATCACGAGCGTGGTCGGGATCGCGTTCGGCGAGATCTGGCCACGGAACCGCAGCAGCGCCTTGCCTGCCGGGTCGTACACACTCGGGTACGGAACCTTGAACTCCTGCTGGAACCGCTTCGCCGGCGCCGGGTCGTTGTCGCGGGTGTTCAGTCCGATGAACTGGACCGACGACCCGAGCTCGTTGGCGGCCTTGACGAAGTCCGGCGCCTCCTGCCGGCACGGCGGGCACCACGAGCCCCAGACATTCAGTACGACGACCTTGCCGAGCTGGTCGGACAGCGTCCACTTCTTGCCGTCGAGGGTGTTGCCGCTCAGCGGCGGGGCCGGCTTGCGGTCGGCCTTGGCGAACACGGAGACGTTGCCGGTGCCGCTGACGAAGCCGGACTGACCCTTCCGGTTCTGCGCCGAGTCCTGGCCGGTCGAGCACCCGGTGATGGCGAGCACACCGGCCACGACTAACGCCGTACGGGCAAAATTTTTCGGTAGGTGACGCAGCATCAGGCGCCGCCGACGAACTTCTTCGGGTTCTTCACCGGCAGCAGATCCTTGGCCGGTTCGGAGTAGCCGACCGAGACGATCGACTCACCGTGGAAGGTGAACGAGGTCAGGCTCGCCAGGCTGCACTGCCGCTTGCGCGGGTCATGCCACAGGCGGCGTCCCTCGATCGCGGACCGGACGATCCAGATCGGCAGCTGGTGCGACACGATCAGGGCCTCGTGCCCGGCGGCCTTCTGCCGGGCGGTCTCGATCGCGTCCCGCATCCGCCGGACGATCTGCTGGTACGGCTCACCCCAGGACGGCTTCACCGGGTTGCGCAGCAGCCACCAGGCGCTGGGGTTCTTCAGGGCGCCGTCGCCGACCCCGAACTTCTTGCCCTCGAACAGGTTGGCCGCCTCGATCACCCGCTCGTCGATCTCCGGGGTGATGCCGAACGCCGAGGCGATCGGCTCCATCGTCTCCTGGGCCCGCTCCATCGGCGAGCTGACCAGGTGCACGATGTCGCGGTTCTTGACGTGCTCGGCGACCCGGTCGGCCATCGCGCGGCCGAGCTCGGACAGGTGGAAGTCGGGTATCCGGCCGTAGAGCACACCGGTCGGGTTGTGCACCTCGCCGTGACGCATCAGGTGCACGACCGTCGTTTCGGTCACCGGGACGTTCCCTTCAGTTCTGTACGGCGGCTGCTGCGGCGGCCGCGGGTGCGAGAGCGGACTCGAGTTCGGCCAGCCCGTCGTCGTCGATGGCGCTGCTCACGAACCACGCCTCGAACGCGCTCGGCGGCAGGTACACACCGCCGTCCAGCATTGCATGGAAGAACGCCGCGAACCTCGGCAGGACCTGTGCACCGGCGTCACCGAAGTTCACGATGCCGGCATTCTCCTCAGACTCCACGAAGAAGACACTGAAGAGGTTCCCGGCCGACTGGATGACGTGCGGCACACCTTCCTTGTCCAGCGCGGCACTCACCAGGCCCTGGATGGTCAGCGAGGTGCGGTCGAGCTTGGCGTAGACCTCGTCGGTTGCCAGCCGCAACGTGGTCAGGCCGGCGGTGGTCGCGATCGGGTTCCCGGACAGGGTTCCGGCCTGGTAGACCGAGCCCTCGGGCGCCAGGTGGGCCATGACGTCGGCCCGGCCACCGAAGGCCGCGGCCGGGAAGCCACCGCCCATCACCTTGCCGAACGTCATCAGGTCGGGCCGGACGCCGTCGACGCCGTACCAGCCGGACTTGGTGATCCGGAATCCGGTCATCACCTCGTCGGAGATGAACAGGGCGCCGTTGTCGGTGCAGGTCTTGGCGAGGAACGCGTTGAAGTTGTCGCGCGGCGGTACGACGCCCATGTTGCCGGGCGAGGCCTCGGTGATCACGGCCGCGATCTGGTCGCCGTACTGGGCAAAGGCCTCGGTGACAGCGGCCTGGTCGTTGTACGGCAGCACGATCGTGTCGGCGGTGGTCGCCTCGGTGACTCCCGGCGTACCGGGGATACCGAGCGTGATCACGCCGGAGCCGGCCTGGGCCAGCAGCGCGTCGACGTGACCGTGGTAGCAGCCGGCGAACTTCACGATCTTCGCCCGGCCGGTGAACCCGCGCGCCAGCCGGAGCGCGGACATCGTCGCCTCGGTCCCGGACGAGACCAGCCGCACCTTGTCGACCGGCGTCCGCGCGACGATCTCCTCACCGAGCAGCACCTCCGGCTCGGTCGGAGTCCCGTACGACGTCCCGCGGGCGACCGCGGCCTGGACGGCGGCCGTCACCTCCGGGTGCGCGTGGCCGAGCAGCATCGGTCCCCAGGAGCAGACCAGGTCGAGGTAGCGGTTGCCGTCGACGTCGGTGATGTGACTTCCGTCACCGCTGGTCATGAAGCGCGGCACGCCGCCTACGGCGCGGAACGCCCGGACGGGAGAGTTGACGCCACCGGGGGTAACGGCGGAAGCCCTGTCGAAAAGCGCGGCGGACTGTTCTGTGTGGTCGGGCACGGCCGCCATTCTTCCCGACAGACCAGTGCGCTTGGTGGGCGGGCGGCAGGATTACGGCACTCAGGGGGTTCACAGGCGCGTTGTTACGGGCCAGTATGGGTACCCGGTAACTGCACGTACATGGTCGAGGTCCGGCGCGTAACCCACGCAGCGGGGCGGACGTTGTACCTAGTGCGACGGTTGACCGGCACCGACGAAGGACCTGTTCGCAGCGTGGGGCTGAGCAGGTCGATGAGTCACGGAGGGGATCATCGATGGCGAAGGGCAAGCGCCGCGCCACGGGAAACGGCTGGCGGTCAGTTGCGCCGCTCATCCCACTGGCGTTGTTCGCGAGCGCGTTCACCGTCAGCGCGACCGACGATCCGGCGGTCGCCACGGCGTCGCTGGAGCAAGGACTGTCAGGTAAGGATTCGGTCGTCGTACCGGCCACACCGATCGCGGGTCCGGCCAACGTGCCGGTGCCGGGAGTGGTGGGGCACGGTGTCGATCCGGGTGAGCCGGCCAACCAGGTGGTGTCCGGCTTGTCCCGCAACGGCATTCCGAAGGCGGCCCTGAAGGCCTACTCACGGACCCAGCAACTGGTGGGCGAAGCCGATCCGACCTGTCACCTGCCGTGGACGCTGGTGGCCGCGATCGGCCGGGTCGAGTCGAACCACGGCCGCTTCGGCGGCAGCATGCTGAACAGCAAGGGCGTCGCCGTGCCAGGGATCTTCGGGCCCCGGCTGGACGGCACCAAGACGGCCAAGATCAACGACACCGACGCCGGTGCGTACGACGGCGACAGCGCCTTCGACCGTGCGGTCGGCCCGATGCAGTTCATCCCGGGCACCTGGCGTGCGATGGGGGTCGACGGTGACGGCGACGGTGTGCGGAACCCGCAGGACATCGACGACGCCGCGATGTCGACCGGTGTGTACCTCTGCGCCGGCAAGACCGACATGGCCAAGTCCGATGACCTGACCAAGGCCCTGCTGCGCTACAACCACTCGACCGACTACGCCAACCTGGTGATGAACATCGCCAAGGCGTACGCGACCGGCAGCTGGATCGCCGTCGGCAACGGCACCGAGGACGGCGACCAGGGCATCGACCGCGCCGGCGACCAGGTCAACGACCCGACCATCGACGCGCCGGCCGACAACAACCTGCCGCAGGCGAGCGACCAGGAGACCTACCCCGTGGTCACCCCGACCACCGGACCCGTCCAGCAGCCGGGCAGGCCGGGCACCAACCCGACCAAGACCCCGCCGGGCACCACGAAGCCGCCGACCAGCAAGCCGACAGCTTCGAAGCCCCCGACCTCCAAGCCGACCCAGCCCGGTACGCCGTCACCCAAGCCGCCGACGACTTCCCCGAAGCCGCCGCCGCCTGGAGTGGCCACCCTGCAGACGGCAGTCGGCCTGATCGTCGGAACCGTCGGCAGCACCGTCACCGAGCTGTCCAAGGCAACGACCTACTGCCAGTCGGAGATGAAGAAGGTCACCATCACCAAACCGACCCAGTCCCAACTGCAGAAGTGCGTCACGGCCTACCAGACCGGCGGCACCAAAGCGGTCGACCAGGTCATCCGCAACCTGCTCTCCCTCCTCGGCCTCCTCGGAGTGCTAGGCACCGGAATCCTCGGCGGCTGACCCCCGCCACCCCAGACGGCGCGCCTGCCCCCACCCCTCCCTAGGCGCGCCTGGCGACGCCACGGAGCTACTCCCCCCCCAGCTCCGTGGCGTCGCCCTTTTCAGGTCTTTTAAGGTTCGGCCATGGGGCTTGTCGAAACATGCTTGTGCTACCTGGTCACGCGCGATCCCGACGGGGCGGTCACCAGTGTGCTTCTCGGTCGGAAGAAGGACGGGTTCGGCGCCGGATACGTCGTCGGCCTTGGCGGTCATGTCGAGCCTGGTGAGACTCCCCTGGCTGCCACTGTGCGAGAGGTGGCTGAGGAGTCATCCCTGACCGTCGCCGAGTCAGACCTCACCGAGTGCGCGTCTGTCACCTTCCGCTTTCCAATCCGTCCTCAGTGGGACCAACACATGACGGTCTTCATCGGCGACTCATGGGAAGGTCAGCCGCAGGAGTCCGATGAGATCGCTCCCGAATGGCACCCCGCCGACGCCCTGCCCCTCGACCTGATGTGGGACGACGCACGCTACTGGCTGCACCGCATCCTCAACGGCGAACACCTGGACGCCGAAATCGTCTTCAACGACGACTGCCGCACAGTCCGCCAAGCCGACCTGACCCCCCGCACCCGGACCGCAACCACAGCCCGTCAGCCATAAGCAAGGGTGAACCCGATCGCGGCCTCGCCATCCCCCTCAGCCACCTGCGTGCTCAGCCACCCCGTCTTTAATCGGCCGCAGACATGCCCCGCCACAGGCCGCCGTCTCCGGCCGAGTGGCCGCCTGCCTGGCCGACCGCCTGCGACTCGGCCGCCTCTCGGCGGACGACTGAAAACTTCGGGCGCGCCATACAGATGGCTGAGGGGGATGGTGCGGTCAGCGACCGAGGCGCACGTTGCCTGGGGCTGACGGGCTGTGGCTTGGGTACGAGATGCCCGACATTTGCGCTACCGGTGACTTTTCGGGCCGAGGCGACGAAAAACTCACCACTAACCCCAACCACTAACGACGCCAAGGTCGTGGGTCACCTTGTGCACCCGTCAACCACATCACGCCCGCCAAAACGGTTGAACCGTGCTCAAGGTCGGGTTGCCGGTTCACCTTGTGCACCCGCCAACCACTTTGCGGCCCGAGAAATGGCTGAGCCGTGCACAACGTCGTACCGGCTGATCTGGTCGCCCCACCAATCAGCCACGCAACGCGCGCCGAAACGGTTGAACCGTGCTCAAGGTCAGATCACCGACCCACCTTGAGCACCCGCCAACCATCGCCCCGGATGGATCGCCCGGCGGATCGATCGTTGGCCATGTATCGGGGGTGTGCACCCCTTGTGGGGGGCGTGAACAAGCGATGACGTGTCCACACCCCCCATTTCTTGTTCAAGCCCTCAGCTGGGGGCGCGCGGCAGGTGTGGGCAGGTTGAAGCGGGCAACCAGCCCACATCCCTTGTAAATAAGGTGGACGCGGTCGGCCTCAGGCCGCTGTCAGGCGAAGCGCTTGGCTACTTGCTCTACGCGGTCTACCAGGTTCAGGTCGTAGGCGACGCCGGGGATGTAGAAGATGACGTAGTCGGCGCCGGCTTCGAGGGCGGCCTCGACGCGGAGGGCGATCTCGTCTTCGGTCTCGATCTTGTTCTCGGTGGAGAAGCGGTCCCAGTTGATCGGGCCGCGGGCCTTGTCGGTGGCGAGTTTGGGGTCGTCGCCCTTGTCGATCGGGAAGACGTTGATGCCGGTCGACTTGATGATCGAGTCGTAGTCGCGGTCGAGCTTGTTGCAGTGCTCCTTCAGTACGGCGACCTTCTCGCGGATCACCTCGGGGTTGCCACCACCGATGTTCGCGGCGTCGCCGTACTGGGCCACGAGCTTGAGCGTGACCTGGGGGCCACCGCCACCGATCCAGAGGCTGGGCTTCTTGTTGCCGGCGCCCTTGGGGAGGTTGATCGGGCCGTCGATCGAGTGGTACTTGCCGTTGACGACCGGGCGGTCCTCGGTCCACATCCGGTGGATGATCTCGGTGGCTTCGCGGAAGGCCGCCATCCGCGGCTTCACGTCCGGCCACTCGTAGCCGTAGGCCTTCCACTCGTGTTCGTACCAGCCGGCGCCGATTCCGGCGTACAGGCGGCCGTGACTGGCGACGTCGACGGTGGAGGCGATCTTCGCGTAGAGGGCCGGGTTGCGGTAGCCGTTGCAGCCGACCATCTGGCCGATGTTGACCCGCTGGGTGTCGCGGGCGAGGGCGGCGGTCGCCGTCCAGCACTCGAACGTCGTGTTGTCACTCGGCTCGGGCACGGTGTGGAAGTGGTCGAACAGCCAGATCGAGTCCCAGGACTGCTCGTCGGCCCGCTTCGCCACCGCGGTCATCGCTTCCCACTGCTCCACCGGATCGGCGATCTGCGCCAGATCCATTTTCCAGCCCTGCGGCACGAACAATCCGAAACGTGTAGTCATGGTCTCCATCCTTTCCACGCCCGGGCCCTGCGGTCCATGAAGCGGGATGTCTAATTCGTTCTCAATCGGAGCACCAGAACTTCTGAATCACTGGTGGCGTCGTATCTGCCGGCATCCGATCCGAGGAGGAAACACCATCAAGTTCGACGAGCTCTTCGACCAGGCCGCGCCACTGATCGCCGCCGGTGAGCATGCCCGCGACGTTCCACCATCCGAGGGCGGCCGCTGGCCGGTGTCGGTGATACTTCCAGCCAGTACGGCGTTCCTCGACGAACTGACCGTGGAGACCGCCGAACTGGCCGGGCCTGGACACTGGCAGACCGGTCAACTCGGCTCGGCGCACTTCACTGTGCGTGCGCTTGAGGGGTATCGCGCCGAGATCCCCGCTGACGATCTCGCCGTACAGCGCTATCTGAGCGCGATGCGACGTGCCGGGACTGGCCCCTTCCGGATGCGGGTGACCGGCCTGACGCTCACGCCCGGTTCGGTGATGGCCTCGGTGGAGGCGGTGGACTCGGCGGCTGACGAGTACCTGGACCGGCTCGCGGAGGAGTTGGGTCCGGACGCGTGGTTCGAGCGGCCGCATGGACGGCGTGACATCTGGTACTCGAACCTGCTGCATTTCACGGGCGATATCCCCGCGCCCGCGAAGCTGATCGACTGGGTCGCGGAACGGCGGTCGCTGGCGGGTGACGAGCTGGTGATTCCGGCAGCTGAGCTGGTCCGGTTCCGGCTGGTCGGCGGTGATCGCCCACACATGCGGCCGGTGACGTTGTGAGCGAACGGTTAGCCGATGGTGAGCGGGCTCGGCGAGCCTGTGCGCGTCATCCCGTTCCGTCGCCCCCGGCACGGACCTGAAGAAGGAGCCACGATGTCAAAGTTCCGTAAGTCTGCGGCGCTGACCGGTGCACTCGCCGCCGGCGTCCTGGCGGTATCCGTCGCCACGACCGGCATTGCGTCGGCCACGACGGTGAGCGGCGGCTGGTACAGCACCAGCGGCGCCTGCAACCAGGCCGGAAAGAACATCACCAGCAACCCGTCCAGCCCGTACGAGGGCTGGTCCTGGAGCTGCCCCTACGTCAGCTCGCACACCCCGCACTACCACCTGGTCCTCAGCAGCTGAGCACCACCCACTGAGCTCCCACGCTCCTGACTAACCCCCAGTTGTCGGGGGCGTGGGTATACGTGCGCCCGATCTTGTCCGAGAATGCGATGTGTACTTTCGCGTTCTCGGACCGGTCGAGGTGGTTGCCGAGCCCATCGCTCTCGGCGGCCGGGAGCGGCTCGTGTTGTCGATGCTGCTCATCAACGCCGACCGGGTCACGCCGTCCGACCGGCTGATCGACACGGTCTGGTCGCGACCGCCGCAGTCCGCCCGGCAGCAACTGCACAACCTCATCGCCCGGCTGCGCCGCAAGCTGGACGCGACCGGGGCACTCATCGTGACCCGTCCGCTGGGTTATCAGCTCGCTCTCACCGACCACGGACTCGACCTGCACGCCTTCCGGCTGTCCGTCCTCCGTGGGCGCGAGCATCTGCAGGACGAGCGGTACGACGACGCCCGGACCGAGTTGGACACAGCGTTATCGCTGTGGCGCGGGGACGCCCTCGCCGACCTGTCCGGTGACTGGGCCGCGGCGACCCGCGAGTCGCTCCACCGCGAGCGGGTCGCGGCCGGGGAAGCACTCGCCCAGGCGCAGCTCGCCACGCACGATCACGCCGGCGTCCTCGAGACCGTGCAGGTCCTGCTGACCGCCGATCCACTCCACGAAGGCCTGCATGACCTTCGGTTGCGCGCCTTGGCCCGGAGCGGCCGCCGTACCGAGGCTCTCGGCGCCTACCAGGAGCTGCGACGCCGGCTCGTCGCCGAGTTCGGTGTCGAGCCCGGGCAGGATCTCCAGGAGACCCACTCCAGCCTTCTGCGGGATGTCGACCCGCCGTCGGCGTCTCCTCGCCACGTGCCCCGTCAGCTGCCCCGCCCTATCTCTCTGGCCGGGCGCGACGAGATCCTCGTCCAGCTGACCGATGTTCTGCGGACGCCTGAACCACGTCCGGGCACGGTGCTTCTCGTCGGAGCGGGCGGCATCGGCAAGACCTCGCTCGCTGTCGTTCTCGCCGACCGCGTCCAGGACGGGTACCCCGACGGCACCCTGTACGCCGAGCTGGACGGCACCTCGCATGAACCACGTGACCCCGACGAGATCATCGACCGGTTCCTCCGCGCGCTCGGCACCACCGCTCCCCCGGCCCACGTTCGACGTGCGGAACGGCTGGCGCTCTACCGCAGTGCGATCGCGAACCGCCGTGTGCTGGTGGTACTGGACGACGCCCTCGACGAACGACAGGTCCGCGACCTGCTCCCACCGTCGCCGCGTTCGGCCGCGATCGTCACCTCACGTCACCGGCTCGCCGGTCTTGATGACGTGCTCCGCCGCAACGTACCGACCCTGTCAACCGAGGTCGCCGTCGATCTGCTGCAGGCAGGTCGAGACGTCACCGATCCGGCGCCCGGACTCGCCCAGTCTGCCGTGCAGCTGTGCGGGCACCTCCCGCTCGCGTTGATGGTCGTCGCGGCCCGGCTGGCGTCCGGCGTCGTCGATCTGTCCGAGGTGGTCGACCATCTCAGCGAGGAGCGCATCCGTTTGGACGAGCTCGCGATCGGGGACGTCGACGTTCGGGCCAGCATCGCGCTGTCGTACGACGGGCACTTGTCCGGACCGGCTCAACGACTGCTCCGACGAGTCGCCGCCGTCTCGGTGACGACCTGGCCGGCGTGGTTCGCCGGCGTGGTGCTGGAGGACGACGTACTGGGCTGGCGGGCACTGGACGAGCTTGTCGACGTCCATCTCGTCGAGCCGTGCGGTCGTGATGCCGCGGGACAGCTCCGGTTCACCCTGCACCCCCTGGTGGCGGCATTCGCCGCCGAGCGCGCTGCCCGCGAGGAGGACGCGAGCGCTGTCGCATCTTGTCGCCGTGCCGCCGCCATGGCCTGGCTGGGGCTGGCTTCGCAGGCCGACGACGGCTTCGGCCACGGACTGCGCCCGGTGGTCGGTCCGGACGGCGCCACGATCCCAGCGGGTCTCCCGCCTCGTCGGGTCTCGGTCGCCGCGGAGCAACCCGCGGCCTGGTTCGACGCGGAGATCGACAGCATCCGCGACCTCGTCCACGCGCTGAGCCGCACCGGTGAGCTCGATCTGGCGGCTGCGCTCGTACTGCGCTCGGACGGCTACCTCGTGGTCCGCGGCGAGACGCAGGTCCGTGCGGGCCTGCTGCGGCGGGCCGTCGACTGCTCAGACCTGGTACTGCGCTGGGGCGTGCTGCGGTCGTTGTTCCACACCGCTGCCGAGGCCGGACGGTTCTCCGAGCTGGCTGAGCTGGCTGAGTCGCAGCTCGCCGTCGCCCACAAGCTCGATGCCGGTGCGATGGAGCAGAACGCCTTGGTGCAGCTCGGCTGTGCACTGCGCGAGATCGGTCGCTTCGAGGAGGCGACGGCACGGTTCGAAGAAGCCGCGTCCGGCGCGATGGCACGCGACGACACCATGATGGTGGCCCTGGCACACGGGCACCTCGGCACGCTGCTCGCCCGCACCGGACACCCCGTCCGTGGCGCGGAGCTGATCGCTGAGAACCTGCGGGCTGAACGGGTGCGTGGGCCGTCTCGGCGACTGAGCATCTGGCTCACCACCTACGCTGACTGCCTCGCCCTGACCGGTGACCTGGCGGCGGCCGAGCAGGCGCTGGACGAGGCCGAGCAGGTCGCGAAGAGCTTGGAGGACCGCAACGTCCTTCTCGACGTTGCTCAGACCAGGGCGGTGATCGCGCTTCGCGCCGATGACATCGATCGGGCCGAACACCTCCTCAACGACAGCTCAGCGTCGGGCGGCCCGAGCACACTGGACTCGGAGCCGACAGATACGGAGCTGCGCCTGCGCGCCGACATCCTGCTCGCCCGTGGGCGAGCAGTTGAGGCGGCCCCGTTGGTCGAGCAGGCCTTGCTGCGACATCGGCGCGAGGGCGTCCGACTCGAGCTCGCCCACGACCTGACCCGGCTCGCTGCGGTCCACGCGGCTCTGGGCGAGCAGGATCGAGCCAGGCAACAGCGCTCGGAACTTGTCGTCCTGCTGCGAGATCTCGGGATCGGCGTCGACGGTCTGCAGCTACCCTCGATCGTCGCGCACTTGTTGGAGATTTCTTCGGAATAACGAAACGTGGAGGTCGGCATGCTGGCAGTGGTGGTCGGGGCCGGCGGGGGGATCGGCGGGGCCTGCGCCCGCACCTTGGCCCAGCAGTACGACGCTGTCCTGTGCGTAGACCGCGACCTAGCCGCCGCCCGACGTACCGCGGCAGAGATTGACCGTGCCGTGGCTTTGGCAGCGGATGCTGGTGAGGTGGGGTTCGGGCGGTTGGTCGGGGACGCGGCTGCGGCGATCGGCCCGGTGGGCTGCGCGGTGTACGCGGTGGCTTATGAGGAGCACGCGCCTGCCGTCGACTTGAGCCGGGAGTCGTTGCTGCGGAGTCTGCTCATCGGGCCGGTTGGGGCGTTCGAGTTTTTCCGCGGACTGACGCCGGCACCGGGAGCGTCGTACATCGCAATTGGGTCTTTGCACGAGACGCAGCCGTTCGCGAACTGCCTTGGGTACAACGCGGCCCACGGCGCGCTCGGTCAGGTTGTACGAACGCTCGCCCATGAATGGGCCGACCGCGGGATCCGCGTGAACGCCGTCGTACCGGGCTGGATCGCAACGCCAGGCGAAGAGGACCTGTACGGCGCGGAGCAGCTCGCGGCCGCGGGTCGGCTGCTGCCGCTCGGTCGCCATGGTCGGCCGGAGGAGGTTGCGGCGGCGGTTGGCTTCCTGGCGTCGGAGGCGGCCGGCTACATCTCCGGATCGTTCTTGACCGTCGACGGCGCCTTGTCCTCTTCGCTCGCGCAGCTCCGAGGAGTCTGATCGTGAAGTATGTCTGCGTTTTTGCGCACCCCGATGACGAGATGCGCTGTCTGGGCACGCTGTTGCGGTTGCGTGCGGCCGGGCATGAGTTCGCCTTCGTGACGATCACCACCGGCGACAAAGGGCTGCCGTATCACCCGCCGGCGGAGCAGGCACGCGCGGCCGAGATCCGGACCGCGGAGATGCAGGAGGTCGCGGCGTACTTCGATGCCGAGTACGTCAGCCTGGCGCGCGAGGACGGTTTCGTCTTTGAGGACAAGGATCTGCGGGCCGATCTGATCCGCACCTTGCGCCGACTCGGAGCCGAAGTCGTCTTCACCCATTGGACGACCGACTACAACCCGGACCACGTCCTCACCGCAAAGCTCGTCACCGACAGCGCCCTGCTCGCACCCCTCTCGTCGTTCGCCCCGAGCCCCGACGTCCTCCCCCACGCCCCCAGGATCTGGTACGTCGATCCCGGGCCGGGCCACGGTTTCGAGGCCACCCACTTCGTTGCCTTCAGCCCCCAACACGCGACCCGCAAGGCCGAGCTGATCCGCCTGCACCGCAGCCAGATGGACGTGCTGCGGGAACTCAGTGGCGGCACGGACTACGCCGACCAGCTGACGGCGTACGACCAAGTCACCGCTCAACGCCTCCTCGTCGAGCACGCTGAGTCCTTCCGCCCCTGCCTCACCGACCGCCGCATCCCCTGGCCCTCCGACCTCCCCGGCCAACTCTGACCCACCCCTCCCCAACCGCCATCTCATGGGTTCCCCCATGAGGTTGCGGGTTCTGCACTCTCATGCGGGTGCAGAACCCACAAGCCGATGGGTTGACCCATCAGATGGGGACGGGATCTCGCTCGTCCCGGGTCGCCAGGCGCTGGCGGGAGGGTGTTAGGCGATGCGGTACTTGGTGATGACGTCCGGATTGACCTGTACGCCGATGCCTGGGCTGGTGGGGACCTGGATGTGACCGTCGATCAGGGGCAAGGCGTTGGCGAGGTCTCGGCTGATGGGGGCTGTGGAGACGTTGTACTCGACCATGACGGGGTCCGGGAGCCAGGCGGCGGCTTGGACGGTACCGGCAGTGAGGAGCGGGGACGTCCAGGCGTGGGGGACGATGTGGCGGCCGGCTTGAGAGACCTGTGTGGACAGGGTTTGCAGGGTGGTGAAGCCGCCGCAGCGGGAGAGGTCGGGCTGGATGATGGTGACGCCGGGTTCGGCCAGGAGTTCGTTGAACTCGTCGCCGCCCAGTTGTTCACCGGAGGCGATGGTGAGACCCGTTTCGCGACCCAATCGAGCTAGGTCCCGAGGGCGGTCGGCCGGGAACGGCTCCTCGATCCAGTACGGGTTCAGGTCCTCGAGACTCGCGACAAATCGCCGTACGGCGGCGTAGTCACCCGGCAGATGACCGTCGACCATCAGCCGGATGTCGGGGCCGGCCTCGGCGCGGGCGGCGGCCAACAGCGAGCGGGACTGGTCGGATCCCCACGGCCCCCAACCGAACTTGATCGCGCGGAACCCGCGGTCCAGATAGGCGCGGGTCGCGGCCCGCATCTCGTCCGGCGTCTCACGGAACAGTGTGCTCGCGTACGCCAGCACCCGGTCCCGTTGAGCACCACCGAGCAACGAGGCAACAGACTGACCGGACAGCCGCCCGCAGATGTCCCACACGGCCAGGTCGATGCCGCTGAGCGCGTGCAGCACCGGGCCGCGGCGGCCGTGGTACCAAGAGTGCTGGTAGAGCCGGTCCCACAGCGCAGTCCGATCCCACACGCTCTGACCGATGGCCGCCTCGCGCAGCCCCGTGCAGAACGCCGGGATGTGCGAGACCGCTTCCACGATCGACTTCACCACCCACGGGTGCGAGTCCACATCGCCGTACCCGTCGATCCCGGCGTCCGTCGCCACCCGGATCAGGCAGGTGTGCCGGGGACCGGCTCGCTCGTCGTCGCCGAGCCTGGTCCCGTACTCGATCCCGTTGTCCAGCACGATCACCTCGACGTCGGTGATCCGCGCGTCAGTCACTGTCGTCATCCCTCAGAGAACACCACATCGGCGAAGTAGTTCCGGTTCTGATACGACAATGTCGGCAACTGACTCGCCTGCAGCGCATAGATCCCCGGACCGCTGGTGATCAACGAACCGTTCTGCCGCGCTGAGGCCAACCCGTTCTCGGTGGCGCTGAAACCACCCGCCGAGCTGTAAGAGATCACGTACGACGTCCCGGCCGTGATCGCGACGGGTTGAGCGAACTGCATCTCCTGCCACCCGGAGGCGGTCTCGCCGCTAAAGGTGCCGACAGCAAGCTTCTGCCCATCGGAAGTCCACAACGTGCCGGTGTGAGTTCCCGTGTTGTGCGTCCCCTTGAAGAACCGCACCCCGTGCACCTTCCCAGCCGTTGAGCTGCTGAACTTCACCCCCATCTCCAGCGAGGTCGACTCCGTCGCTCCGAACACAGGCGCGTCCCCGACATTCCACAACGTGTAGGTGTCCGGCTGGAAGATGACATCCGCGTAGTAGTTCGTCGTAGAAGTCTGCGTCGGCACAGCACTAGTGCCGTACCCGAAGACACCGGTCGGGGCATGCAGAACCCCGTTGTCCTGCTGGTGATTGGTGAAGAAGTCCCGGCTGAAGCCGTACTTCGCCTGCGGTGAGTGGTACGACGCCGTGTAGACCGCGCCGGTCGTCAACCGCACCGGCTGGTCGAACAGCAAGGTCTGCCAGCCCATCGAGCTGTCGTTCACGAAAGTCCCGGTTGCGAGCCTGGAACCAGAAGCCGACCACAGCGAACCAGTGTGCGCACCATCATCGCCAGCAGTCTTGTAGTACTTCACCCCCAGTACGACGCCCGCCCGGTCCACCTGGAATCGCACTCCGAGCTCGACTTCGGTGCCGTCCTGCCACTTCTCGACCCCCGGACCGTCCTCCTCGTTGAACAGCGTCCGCGGATACGCGAGGCTCGGTGCCTTCGCCACCGTGAAGCTCCACTGCCCGCTGACGGACTGACCCGAAACGGTCATCGCCTGGAAGCTCATCGCGCACTTCTGCCCGTACCGCCACGGGTTGGTCGGCGCGAAGGTGACGGTCTTGGTCGCGGCATCCCACGTCGAGCGACCCGGCGTCCCCGCCTCGCTCCCGCCCTCACGCAGCGAGACAGTCTCCGGCCGGATGTCGTCGTAGAACGTCACCTGCGGCTTCCGCTGCGGCCAGACGGTGGTGGCGCCGTCCGGCGGCGAGATCGTGTGCCGGCCGACCGGGAACAACGGCGGACGGCCGACGACCGCGATCAGGTTCGAGAACCCACCGTCGTACGTCGCGAACGGCTTCGGCGATCCCCAGAGCACCTGCGCCAGCGCCCGGTACGGCTCCATCAGCCGGTCCGACTGGAACTCCTCGGCCTCACTGGCCGGCAGCGTCCACAGGTGCAGCTTGGCGCCACGCAGTCCGGGCAGATCCGGGCTGACCGTCTCGCCGGAGAACTTGCCCGGGTGGAAGTCGTCGTAGATCGGCTTCGGCTCCGGCCTGCGGACCGTCGGGTCGTAGTACAGGTAGTCGCCGTTGGAGTTGGCCACTTGGTAGCCCTCGGCAAGCAATTGGCTCGGCAGCTTGCGGTTCGGCCAGCCGACCCAGTGCTCGACGATGATGTTCTTGTTCAGTGGGGCGGCCGTGATGCTGTTCAGCAGGCCGTCGTTCCAGATCCGCAACTGCTTGCCGCTGGCCCGCACTGTGGTGTTCATGTCGTTCACGAACCCCGTGAACGCATCGACCGGCTGTGCGTTGCCGCCGTACCGCTGCTTGGCCTTGGCACCGATCTGCGGGAACAGGTCGTACCGCACCGGGAGGTCGTCGCGGAAGTCGACCAGGTACTCGTCCGACCCCAGATGCCAGTACGGCGTCTCGAACTCGCTCAGGTACGGCGAGAACAGGCCGCGCGCGTAGGTGAACGCCTCGTCCTTGCTGAGATCCAGATCCCCACCGCGACCCGGCAGACCAAACTCCGGCCGGGGCGCCAGCAGCCGCTCCATGTGCCCCGGCATGTTGACCTGCGGGACGACCGCGATGTTGTACTTCTTCGCGTACGCCGCGATCTCCTTCAGCTGCGACAACGGCGTGGTGTCCTCGTAGCCGACGTACACCCAGAGCAGGTTCAGCTTCAGGTACGCCATCTCGTTGATCTGCCCCTGCCACCAGGTCATGGTGTAGAAGCGCGCCGAGTTGGCGACCAGGAACCCACGCTCCGGGTACTTCGGCCAGTCCCGTGCCACCCCGGCCGGCAAGGTCGTTGCCTGGCGCAACCACTGGATGATGGTCTGCGCACCGTGGAACACCCCGGCTCGCTGTCCACTGAGCTCGAGGATGGCGCCGACCTTGATCTCGTACCCCTCGTCGGTACCGACCGGGGCCGCGGTCAGGCTGAGCACGATGTCGCCCGCGACCGGCGCCGGGGCGGCCTGCACCTCGACCTGGACCGACCGGCCGAGGACCTTGGTCAGGTCCGCCTTGAGCACCTCCCCCACCGGCTGCAGCGTGGCCGCGTCGGCCCCGCGGATGATGACCCGATACGGCTGGCTCGGCCCCGGTACGACGTACTGGGCGCCGGAGCCCGCGGACCACTCACGCAGCGCCGGGATGGTCAGGGGAGGGACGGCCGTCGTACCGGCTCGGGCGGGGAGGGTCAGACCGGTCTCGAGGGCGGTACCACCGGCGAGGGCGAGGAACTGTCGTCTGGGCAGGTTCGGCATGCGGACGCTCCAGGGGCGGAAGGAAGGTCTAAAGCTTCGATATCTCGAAGATTGATCTCTATATCGGAGCATAAAAGCAGAGCCCGGGGAGGACAAGGAAACGGTCCGCCTTTACACCCAGGTCGAAAGGTGCTCCATGAGAGCGCTCTAGTTCCGGAACCGCCCACCTCTTGATCTGAGCGGCGGCAGCGCCCAGAGTCGGGCGCGACGCGGGCGCGCGCCCGCGCTGGAGCTCAGGAGAGTCGCCCATGCCCAGGTGGCCAGTTGCCCGCCTTGTCAGACCTTTATCGGCCCGACGACGAACGGCCGTGATCACTGCCGCCGCGTTGCTGGCCGGCTCGCTGGTGGCGAGCCCGGCCGTCGCCGACGACCCGCCGCCCATCACGCTGGCCGCCTTCGAGGGGGCCGAGCCGTTCGCGTCCCCGCCGAACGCCGGCATCTTCGGCTGGGGCAGTGACGCCGACGACCCGCCCACGATGGAACTGCAGACCCGCGCAGACGCTCCGGCAGGTGGCTCAGTCCTGCACGGCACGTACAACATCAGCGGGTACGGCGGATTCAGCCACGACATCACGTATGACCAGAACCCCGGGAACTGGTCGGCGTCCAAGGGCATCCGGTTCTGGTGGTACGGCCAGAACACCGCCCAGACCGAGCCCGGCACCGGGAAGCGGATCTTCCTCGAGATCAAGGACGGCGGCGCGAACGCCGAGGCGTCGGAGCTGTGGAACACCAGCTTCACCGACGACTGGCAGGGCTGGCAGCAGGTCGAGATCCCGTTCAGCGACTTCGTCTACCGCGGTGACTACCAACCGGTTGGCGGCATCGACCACGTCCTGGGCCTGACCCAGATGTGGGGCTACGCGTTCACGATGCCCGTGGGTTCGCCCGGCGCGTTCGAGATCGACCAGGTCGAGACCTACGGCAAGGCCGACCCCGCCCTCAAGGCGAGCGTCAGCACGGACGCGGAGGTCTACCCGGTCAAGGAGGGCGGCAGCGCCCAGGTGAAGGTCGCCGTCGCGACCACCGGCAGCACTCCGCTCGAGGAGCCGGTCACTGTCGCCTACACCGCCGGGGGCGGAACAGCCGGCGCCGACGACTACACACCGGCCTCCGGCACGCTCACCTTCCCCGCCGGTACGGCGTCCGGCACGAGCCAGACCGTGACCGTGGTGACCAAGAAGGACCGGACCGCCGAGGTCGCCGAGACGATCCCGGTGAACCTGACCGTCACCGGGGCCAAGTCGCCCGTGACCCAGCCGGTCGTCGTGATCGACGCGCACGACCTGCCGTACCTGAACCCGAAGCTTCCGGTGCAGAAGCGGGTCGACGATCTCCTCTCCCGGATGACGCTCGCGGAGAAGATCGGCCAGATGACCCAGGCCGAGCGGAACGCACTCAAGTCCCGCAGCGACATCTCGACGTACGCGCTCGGTTCGCTGCTGTCCGGTGGCGGCTCGGTGCCGTCGCCGAACACCCCGGCCTCCTGGGCCGCGATGATCGACACCTTCCAGCGGAGCGCGCAGGCCACCCGGCTGCAGATCCCGCTGATCTACGGGGTCGACGCCGTGCACGGACACAACAACGTGGTCGGCGCGACGATCCTCCCGCACAACATCGGCCTGGGCGCGACTCGTGACCCGGACCTGGCCCGCCGTACCGGTGAAGTAACCGCGACCGAGGTGCGCGCGACCGGCATCCCGTGGGACTTCGCGCCGTGCCTGTGTGTGGTCCGCGACGACCGCTGGGGCCGTGCGTACGAAGGCTTCGGCGAGGACCCGGCGTTGGTGAACTCGATGGCAACCGTCATCACCGGCATGCAGGGCAAGGCCGACGGCAGCCAGTTGAAGAACAAGGACCGCGTCCTGGCCTCGGCGAAGCACTACGCCGGCGACGGCGGTACGACGTACGGGTCGTCGACGACGGGTGGATACAAGCTCGATCAGGGCATCACCCAGGTCACCCGCGAGGAGCTGGAGCGGCTGCACCTGTCCCAGTTCCAGACCGCGGTCGACCTCGGTGTCGGCACGGTGATGCCGTCGTTCTCGAGCGTCTCGATCGACGGCGCACCGCCGGTGAAGATGCACGGGAACGACGAGCTGATCAACGGGGTCCTCAAGAAGCGGATGGGCTTCGACGGGTTCGTGATCAGTGACTGGCAGGCGATCGACCAACTGCCGGGCGACTACCCGAGCGACATCCGGACCTCGATCAACGCCGGTCTGGACATGATCATGGTGCCGTCGCGGTACCAGGAGTTCACCGAGGGGCTGACCGCCGAGGTCGGTGCCGGATGGGTGGCGCTCAGCCGGATCGACGACGCGAACCGGCGGATCCTCGGGGAGAAGTTCAAGCTCGGCCTGTTCGAGCACCCGTACTCCGACCAGTCACAGCTCAGCACCGTCGGTTCGGCCGCGCATCGCGCAGTCGGCCGGGAGGCCGCGGCGAAGTCCCAGGTATTGCTGAAGAACGAGGGCAATCTGTTGCCGCTGGCATCGACCTCGAAGGTCTATGTTGCCGGCAGCAACGCGAACGACCTCGGCAACCAGCTCGGCGGGTGGAGCATCACCTGGCAGGGCAAGTCCGGTGCCACCACCACCGGTACGACGATTCTGGACGGCATCAAGCAGGTGGTGCCGACGGCAACCTTCTCCGCCGACGCCTCGGCACCGCTCGAGGGGCATGACGTGGGAGTCGTCGTGGTCGGCGAACGCCCGTACGCCGAAGGAGTCGGTGATGTGGGCAACGGGCACGACCAGCTGCTCACGGCCGCCGACAAGGCCGCGGTGGACAAGGTCTGCGGTGCGATGAATTGCGTCGTACTGACTGTCTCCGGTCGGCCTGAGGTCGTGTCCGACCAGCTCGGCAAGATCAACGCGCTGGTCGCGTCGTGGCTGCCGGGAACCGAGGGCGCGGGCGTGGCCGACGTACTGTTCGGCAAGAAGCCGTTCAGTGGCCGGTTGCCGGTCAGCTGGCCGCGGACCGAGGCGCAGCAGCCGATTAACGTCGGTGACGCGTCGTACGACCCGCAGTACCCGTTCGGGTGGGGTCTGACCACGCAGGCGGCGGCTCGGCAGAAGCTGACCGACGCCCGGAACACCTTGCTCCGCAAGCACGATGTCTACGCCCTCGCGGCCGCGGTCGCGGCCGAGGTCGCGCTCCAGACCAAGGACTGGTCGGGACCGAAGGCAACCATCGCGCTGGCTGCCCTCGAGCAGTCCGCGAAGCTCCTGGATCGCACGAAGGTGGACAGCTTCGCCGAGGGTGATGCAGTCGTCGGCGCAGCCCGGTGGATCGCCCAGAACAAGATCGGCCAGAACATCACCGAGCCGACCTCCAAGCTGACCTCCGACGCCGAGCACGAGGCCCTCTCCGGTCACCTCGGTACGGCGGTCGCCAAGCTAACGGCCGCCTACAAAACGAAGTAGTTCATAACGTCCGAAGACTCGCCGGCGCTGGTCGGCGAGTCTTCGGACGTTGCAGCCAACCCAGAGCTAACGTCCGAACGATCGGAGGGCCCGCCTCCGGTTTTTCGGACGTTAGGTGCGAGAGCGGAGGCGACGGAGCATGCGGGCGTCTTCGAAACCGACGGCGCGGGCCGCAGCTTCGATCGTGCTGCCGTGGCCGATCAGGTGCTCGGCTCGCTCCAGCCTCAACAGCTGCTGGTAGCGCAGCGGGGTGAGGCCCGTGGCGGTGGCGAACATCCGGGTCAGTGTGCGTTCGCTGACACCGGCTTGGCCGGCGAGATCTGCGAGCAGCAGGCGTTCGGCGTACCGGGCATCGATCACGTCCTGGACCCGATGAGCGAGGTCGCTCAAGTGACCGCGGTGCCGCAGCATCGCGCTCTCCTGCAGTTCGTCGCCATTGCGACGGGCGTAGACCACCATCTCGCGCGCGACCCGCGCCGCCGCCTCGGCACCCCGAGCGACCGCGATCAGATGCAGGGCGAGGTCGATCCCGCTGGCGATGCCGGCGGAGGTGATGATGCGGTCGTCGACGACGTACAGGACATCCCGGACGATGGTCGCCCGCGGGTAGCGAGCGGCCATCATCTCGGTCAGATCATGGTGGGTCGTGTAGCGGCGGCCGTCGAGTAACCCGGCCGCGCCAAGCGCATCAGCCCCCGAGCACACGCTCGCGACTGATCCGCCGGCCGCGTGATGATCACGCAGCCGCTGCTGTGTCGCGGCGCCGATCGGCGGTACCGGAAGCAGCCGCGGCGACCGCCAGCCCGGTACGACGATCAGGTCGTCCGGGCCGAGCTCCGGCCACTCGGATTGCGTCTTCAGCGGCACGCCCTGCGCGGTCATCACCTCGTCGGCCTCGGCCACATAGGTCAGCTCGTAGCCGTAGCCGAGGGTCTCGGCGGTCGAGAAGGCCTGCGCCGGCCCGGCCAGGTCCAGCAGGTGCAGCTTCGGCACCAGGACGAAGACGACCCGGATGCTCCCCATTCGGTCAGGATGACACGGGTACGGCGGCGATGTCGTCGATGGTCCGGATGGTGGCGAACCGGCCCGCGAGCGCGTACTCGGTACGTTCGGTGACGGCCTCCGCGGACAGCGTCCGGGGGTCGGCCAGGATCTCCTCGATGCTGGCATCCGCGGGCAGCGTCCAGTGCGGTAGCGGCATCGTCGCCGTGGCCTCGGTGACGAACACGACGTCGTACCCGAGATCGGACGCGACGCGGGCGGTAGTCTCTGCGCATTGCTCGGTGCGGATGCCGGAGATGACGACCTGATCGACGCCCTGCAGGGTCAGCAACTGCTGCAGATTCGTGGTGGTGAAGGCGTTGTGCGCGGTCTTGGCGATGACCGGCTCGCCGTCGATCGGCTCCAGACCCTCGATCAGCCGGACGTGTCCGCTGGCCGGGTCGAACGCCGTACCGGTGCCTGGTTCGGTATGCAGCACCCAGACGACCAGGTCGCCGGCGGCGCGGGCTGCGGTCACCAGGCGACCGACGCGGTCGGCGATATCGGGGTGGTTCACGATCTGCCAGCTCGGGCGGACCCGGAAGGATTCCTGGACGTCGACGACGAGAAGTGCGGTTCGGCTCATGGCTCCATCGTCACGGACCGTGGCCGTCCCGGGTAGGCCCGATCGCGGCGGACAGCGGACCGATCCGGTCACGCCGGACCGGGGATCTTCACAACGTTGGAGAGGTCGGACGAATTCACACCGTTCCGAACTATTCCAAACACTGGACCGGAGTGCCTACAGTGCGCGGGGTGGCGTGGAAACGCTCCCGCTGCCCATCAAAGACGCAGCCGACTTTCAGTGAGGGGAATGCGATGCCCGATCACCTGCCTCGCCGTCAGGTACTCCGGACGGCCGGAGCCCTCGGCCTGGGCGCTGCCGCCGCGGGTGCCTTGAGCACCACCGCGACGGCCGCGACCGCAACGCCGGATAAGTTGGCGGCCATGGGTGCACACCACGGCAAGCTGGAGATCCGCAAGGACCCGTTCGGTACCACGCCGGACGGCAAGAAGGTGGACGTCTACACGTTCTCCAACGGCCGGGTCACCATCTCGATGCTGACCTGGGGTGCGACGATCCAGCGGGTCGAGACGCCGGACCGGCGCGGCCGGGTGAAGAACATCAGCCTCGGCTTCGACAACCTGCCCGACTACGCGGCGCTCAGCCCGTACTTCGGTGCGACCATCGGCCGGTACGGCAACCGGATCGCGAAGGGCAAGTTCTCGATCGACGGGACGTCGTACCAGATCCCGATCAACAACGGCGAGAACGCACTGCACGGCGGTACGACGGGCTTCGACAAGCGGGTCTGGTCGGCCAAGACCGTGCAGACCTCCAAGGCCGTCGGCGTGGCGTTCAGCTACGTCAGCCCGGACGGCGAGATGGGCTTCCCTGGTGAACTCACCACGACCGTCGCCTACACGCTCGACCGCGAGGACAACCTGCGGATCGACTACCACGCGACGGTCAAGGGCAAGCCGACCATCGTGAACCTGACGAACCACGTGTACTTCAACCTGGCCGGTGAGGGCAGCGGCCCGATCGACCGCCACGTGCTTGAACTGGCCGCATCCAAGTACACCCCGGTCGACGCCGGCCTGATCCCGACCGGCGAGCTCGCCCCGGTCGCCGGGACGCCGTTCGACTTCACCAAGCCGACCGCGATCGGTGCCCGGCTGCGCGGCGACCACCCGCAGCTCGTCGTCGGCCGCGGGTACGACCACAACTTCGTGCTCAGCAGCAAGGTCGGCTCGGACGGACTGCGGTTCGCCGCCCGATTCTGGGAGCCCGAGGACGGCCGCACGGTGACCGTGCACACCGACCAGCCGGGAGCGCAGTTCTACAGCGGCAACTTCCTCGACGGCACCTTCCGGGGAATCGGCCACAAGGCCTACCGCCAGGGCGACGCCTTCGCGTTCGAGACCCAGCACTTCCCCGACTCCCCCAACCAGCCCAACTTCCCCTCCACGGTCCTGCGCCCCGGCCAGACCTACAAGACTTCGACCGTCTACACCTTCGGCGCGAAATAGCCCGTCGCCGCGGCCCAATTTGGCTGGCTAGGCACTCACAGTAGGGGTTCTGCACTCATAACCAGGGTGCTGAACCCCCAACGGGAGTGCTTACCCAGCCAAATGCGCTCACGCGGTTCACGCGGTTCACGCGGTCTTGGTTCCGCCGGCGTCGATCAGGATGTCGGCGCCGATGATGCTGGCCGACAGCGGCGAGCACAGTTGGGTGACGAGGGCCGCCACCTCGGTCGGCTCGACCAGGCGACCGGTGAGCATCCCGGTCTGCTCGGGCAGCGCGGCCAGCAGGTGCTCCTGCGGGATCCCGAGCTGGCGCGAGAGCCTACCGCCGTACCCATCCGGCGAGGTCCAGAGCGCCGTCCGCACCGCGCCGGGTGACACCGTGTTCACGCGCACACCCTGCGGACCGAACTCCTCGGCCAGTGCCTTGCCCAACGCCGTCACCGCCGCCTTCGCCGTCGAGTAGGGAGACGGGCCGGCCGACGGCACGCGCGCCGAGTTCGATGAGACGTTGACGATCGCACCCTGCTGACGGATCAGGCTCGGCAGGGCAGCGCGGGTGGCACGAACCAGCGCGAAGAGGTTCAGCTCGTACATCGTCTGCCAGGTCGCGTCGTCGATGTCCAGGAATCCGGCGCCGACCTCACCATCCCCACCGCCGACGTTGTTCACCAGCAGATCGAGCTCGCCGACCTCCGCGAGCGCTGCCGCAACCGCCTGCTCGGGCCCACCGGCCACCCCGAGATCAGCCTGTACGACGAATGCCCCGGTCGCCCGCAGTTCCGGCGTACTGGTGCGGGCAACCGCGACCACGCGGACCCCTTCGGCGGTGAACTGCTCGACCACGGCCAGCCCGATCCCCCGGCTCGCACCGGTGACGAGCGCTGTCTTGTCCTTCAACTGCAGATCCATCACAAACTCCTTAAGCGCATCTCGGTTGACTCACTCAAGGTACTACTTGCATCACACATGACGCAAGTAGCTCGTTAATCGCATCCTCACGGTAGTCTGGACGCATGACCGAGACCAGGCTGCGCGCTGACAGCGCCCGCACCGTGCTGACGATCCTCGAGGCGGCCGAGCGCATCCTGAGCAGCAAGCCGACCGCCACCATGGAGGAGATCGCCGCCGCCGCCGGCGTCGCGCGCACCACCGTGCACCGCCGCTTCGCCACCCGCGAAGCCCTGATCGCCGCCCTCGCCACCTGGGCCGCGCAGCAACTGTCCGACGCCGTCGACGCGGCCCGCCCGGACTCCACCCCACCCCTGGTCGCCCTCTACCAGGCGACCACGAACGTCCTGGCCGTCAAGCTCTCCTGGGGCTTCGCCATGGACGCATCAGTTGCCCCCGGCAACGAAGCCGACCGGATCAAGGCGAACGTCGTCGACCGCTGCGACCAGCTCTTCGCCCGCCTCGCCGACGTCGGCATCCTCCGCCCCGACGTCACCCCCCTCTGGGCCCGCCGCGTCTACTACGCCCTCCTCCACGAGGTCTGCCAAGACGCCGCCGCCCACCCCGACACCGAGTTGGACACCGACGCCGTCGCCACCCAACTAGTCGAAACCCTCCTCCACGGCGTCGGCACCCCCGGCACAAGCCTCTAGCCGCTCCACTACTAGGCGGCGCCGAGCAGGCGGAGGCGCAGTGCGGCGGCGCCGCCCTCGGAGAGCCAGTCCGCCAGGGTGCGTAGACCGGGGTGAATGACCCGTAGCGCTTCGATGTCGGCGTGCCAGCGCTGGCCGGAGATCCAGAGTTCGCGGGTCTTGGCGATCTCCGGGTTCAGCGCGGCCGCCTCGTCGTGGCTGAGCTGCTCGTAGCGCAAGGCGACTCCGGTCGCCGCACTGATCGCAGCGACAGCCTCAGCCGGGCTCGGGCTGTCACCCGCCAGCTCCAGAGTCCGTCCAGCGAACCGATCCGGTTGCTCGAAGGCCAGAGCGGCGAACTCGGCGATGTCTTCGAGGGCGATGATCTGGACGGGCTCGTTCGGCGGAAAGATGTGCCGGTGGACGCCGTCGACGAAGCCGTCGAGTCCGATGCCGAAGTCCGCCAGGTAGTTCGTCATGAACCGGACCGGGCGCAGTACGGTCACCAGCGGGATCTGTTCGCGCAGGTACTGCTCGATGCGCCACTTTCCGCTGCCCGCGAAAGTGTCCCCGGAGGTCGAAGCGATACCGGTGAACACCACCTGCCGGACACCTGCGGCGGCTGCTGCGTCGGCCAGGTTGCGGCCGCGAGTGAATTCCAGTTCTGGGTTGCTGCCCGCCGGCCCGTACGCAACCGGCGGCACGGCGAACAGAGCGGTGGCGCCATCCAGTGCCGGCGCCAGGCTCGACGGCTCGTCGAAGTCCGCAAGTGCCAACTCGGCTCCCGCGTCCGCGAGCGCTACGGCGGCCGGTGTCGTCTCGTCTCGGACCAGCGCGCGCACCGGTCGACCGCCGGCCAGCAGCCGTCGTACTGTCGCGCCGCCCTGCTTGCCGGTCGCGCCGGTCACAGCGACCGGGCCGGTGCCGGAATGGATGGGTGCGTCGGTCATGTCATCCTCCTCGTTTCTCCGGGGTCAGTTGCTCTGGACAGAGGCGGACCCGGGGGATATCTGGAATAATCCAACCCGGTTGAGTCGGGCACACAAAGGGTTTCGTGACATGACTGAAGTGATCGGCGGCGACCGGGCCGACGCCCGCCGCAATCGGGCCAAGATGCTGTCTGCCGCCGGAGATGCCTTCGCCGAGCAGGGACTCGACGTCCCGCTCGTCGAGATCGCGCGCCGGGCCGGTCTCGGCGCGGGCACCGTGTACCGGCATTTTCCGACCAAGCAGGCGCTCCTCGAAGCGGTGTTCACCCAGCACCTCGACGAGCTGATCGCCTCTGGCGAGCGGCGGGCGGCGCAATCCGCAGCTACTGAGGCGTTCTTCGGATTCCTGCTGGACGTCGTCGAGAAGTCCAAGCGGCGCGAGCACCTTTGCGATGTGGTGGCCGCCGACGCGAGCTGGCCGCGGCCGATGCTCACGGCGTCCGTGCTTCGATTCCGCCAGGTCCTGACCGCCCTGCTCCACGCAGCACAGCGGGCAGGAAGTGTCCGTGCCGACATCGGCCCTGACGATGTTGTCGCACTCACCGTCGGATGCGTCTCGATGCTCGCGTCCCGCCGCGATCGAGCTGCCGGCCACAGGCTCGTCCAGCTCACCCTCGACAGTCTGCGCCCTTCCGCTGTCGTCACGGAAGGACAGTACTTTCGTGACAGCCCCGATATCCGCCGGGACACTGTCACGTTCTGCGCGGAATGCAAAGCTCCACTCATGGTCCGACCCACCGGTCGACCAGTCCGCTACTGCGGGGCCGCATGCCGGCAACGGGCCCGCCGTCGACGCCTCGCCAGCTAGCCTCCGGGACATGACAGTGCTGACACCACGCTCTAGCCGCGCCAGACCGTCCCCTGGCGATCCCGCCCGATCCACTGCTCCAGCGCGACCACTTCGGCCACGGCACCCAGCTCGCGTTCGAGCAGCCAGCAGGCGAGGTCCACTCCGGCGAACCAGCCGCTGCCACAGGTGACCAGGTCCCCATCGTCGACGACCCGGGCATCGATCACCTCGGCGTACGGCCTCAGGAGGTCGTAGCCCGGTCGATGCGTCGTGGCCGGTCGCCCCGCGATCAGTCCGGCCGCCCCGAGCAAGATCGCACCGGAGTCGATCCCCGCCAGGATCAGCCCGGGACCGCCGGCCTCCTTGGCAGCGGCGAGCTGCGCCGGGATGACCCCGCGCGCGATCTCCTCCTCGATCCAGCCACCTGACACGGCGAGCACCCCAGCCGTCTCCGGTGACCACGGCTCCAGTCGGCTGATCGTCGTTCCGTAACAGCCCTTCACCGACGTCGCGCCGTCCGCGGTGACCAGCCGCGGATCCACCGCGACACCGCGCCCCTTCGCGTTGGCGAAGACCGCGTACACCGCCAGCGCGTCCACCTCGGCGACTCCCTCGAACATCAGTACGTCGATTCGCATCCACCCACCCTGCGTCGTGCGGCGCTCCGTGGAGAGTGGCTGGAAAGACATGACCGAGTAGATTCGCGCCATGCTCACCGTGGCCGCGCTCGTCCTTGAGGGCAGCGTCGGAATCGAGTTGGCCGGCGCATGCCAGGTGTTCGCGACCGCGGCCGACCCGCTCACCGGTGCTGACCTGTACGACGTGCGCGTCTGCGGATCCCGTCGTACGACGGTAATGGCGCATCGACGGCCGATCTTCCACGCCGACCCGCCGTACCCGCTGCATGCGGCATTGGAGGCGCACACGGTGATCGTCCCGGCAGCGTTCGAGGCCGCGCCCGAGGTAGTCGAGGTCGTGCGTGAGGCACACCGACGCGGCATCCGGGTGGCGTCGATCTGCACCGGCGCGTTCGTGCTGGCCGAGGCCGGGCTGCTCGACGGACGCCAGGCAACCACCCATTGGGCGCACGCGGCCGACCTGGCTCGCCGCTACCCGGCAATCGACGTGGTCACCGACGCGCTCTACCTGGACGACGGTGACGTCCTGACCTCGGCCGGCGTGACCGCCGGGCTGGATCTCTGTCTGCATCTGGTCCGCCGCGACCACGGTTCGGCAGTCGCGGCGACCGTCGCTCGGCGGTTGGTGATGGCACCTCATCGGGCCGGCGGGCAGGCCCAGTTCATCACCACACCCGTTGCTGCAGGCAACGATTCGCTGGAACCCGCGCAGCGCTGGATGCGCGAGCACCTCGCCGACCCGCTCACCCTCGACACGATCGCGGCCCACGCTTCGATGAGCACCCGGACGCTGAGCCGGCAGTTCCGCGCCCAGACCGGGACAACCCCGCTGCAGTGGCTGATCCGCCAGCGCCTGATGCGGGCGCAGGAGCTCCTCGAGACCACGAAGCTCACGGTCGATCAGATCGCCACCGCCACCGGCTTCGGTACCGCCGTCCTGCTCCGGCAGCACTTCACCAAGGCTTTCGCCATCACTCCGACCGGCTACCGACGCACCTTCGGCGGGTCGGTCGGGGAAAGGTAAAGCCCGCGCCGGGATCGGCGCGGGCTCTGGGGACGATCGGTTCAGTTCGGCGAGGTGGTGGCCAGGCCGTGCTCGACGTCGTACTGCTGGATGAAGCGGGCGGCCATCGGCTCGCTGGAGGCGATGGCGGCGGCGAGGGACTGGGCGGTGCGCTCGCGGTCCTCGGGCCAGTCGGCCAGCAGGGCCCAGGCGCGCATGCGCTTCTTCTCGAGGGCGGTCGGCTCCGGCTCGTCGTCGCCCTTGGGGGACTCGTCCTTGGCCTTCGACTCGGTCGCGGTGGTGATCAGGGCCGGGGGCTCGTTGTCGGTCGGCTCGGCGAACGGCGACGGCGCGGCCGGCTTCTGCACGACCGGCTCGACCTTCTCCTTGGGAGCGGTCGCCTTGAGCTTGCCGTTGGCCTTGCCGTTCTGTACGACGTGCTTCTGCTCGCTCTGGTCCTCGACCACGACCGCCTCGGCGACCGACTCGTCGGTACTGCGGTCGTACGGCAGGTAGTCGACCGCCATCAGTTCGCCGGTCATCGCGTCGCCCCAGGCGCCTTCGTCGCGCAGGGAGACGCCGGTGTCGGAGGCACGGATCTGGCGCGCCCGCGGCGCCTCGCCCTCGACGACCCAGACGGCCGCGCGCAGGTCGGGGTCGGGAGTCTCTTCCGGCTCCGGCGGCGGGGAGATCGCCTTGGTCAGCTTGTTGGTGATGACCTCGTAGTTGATCCGGTCTTCGAGCATGCCGGCCAGCCGGTCCGGGTCGTAG
This sequence comes from Kribbella sp. NPDC058245, assembly GCF_042882005.1. NCBI lineage: Bacteria > Bacillati > Actinomycetota > Actinomycetes > Propionibacteriales > Kribbellaceae > Kribbella > Kribbella sp. NPDC058245. The sequence continues at coordinate 330,463 of NZ_JBHVWY010000001.1, read as the reverse complement.
GTCGTCTCGGCGATCTTCGCCAGCCGCTCGTCCTGGTGCTCGGAGCGGATGTACTCCGCGACCGTGCTCGCGATCGCGTCGCGACGGGTCTTGTTCCGGATCTGGTGCCGGGCCGCGTGCAGGCTCTCGTAGAGACCGTAGCCGTGCTCGATCGCCAGCGACCGCGCCTGCCAGGTCACCTTCGGCTCACGCGCCCACTGCACCACGCCGTACACGGGTGAGGTGGTCATCATCTGCCCGGCGCGACGCAGCGCGTCGCGGCGGCGGGCCGAACTGTGGATCAGCCACAGCACATAGGCGAACGCCGACAGGCCGCCGAAGCCGAACGCCAGGAAGCGCTCCTCCGGCCGCCAGTGACCGATCACGTTGAAGACGACCGCGACGACCGCGGCGAACAACGACATCGCCCGGTACGCGTAGGCCGTCTCACCCTTGCGCCGCCGCAGGTCGGCGAGCGCGGCGGTGGCGACACCACCGAGCTCGAGGACCGCCACCGCCGGAGTGACGAGGACGATCTTGAGGAACGGCGAGAAGCCACTGTCCGGCCACGGGATGTGGGTGACACCGGCCCACACCTGACCGACGAGGGCGGCCGCGGCCGCCGTGGCGTAGAAGGCGTAGGCGACCTTGTCCGCCCCGGTGAGGGGTACGTTCGCCAGTTCGCCAGTACTGGTGTTGCTGGTGTTCTCCTGCAAGACGTGGTCTCCTGACCGGTTTGGGCACTCCGGCAGTTCCGTCGCGGACGGCGGGGCTGACTGGTACGGCGGCACGAGGCTACCGGTTCCCGGCCCCGAACGGGGAGGCGAATCCGGAAACGTCTCGAACCTGCCCACCCACCCTGACCTTTACACGTCCGAAAGGCAAACTCGACAAAGTCACGGAAGTACGCGGAGGAAAACCTGCTCGACCCCGGATGGGTGGTGTACGGAACAACGTCGCCCAGTACTAAAGCCCAGTACTACGCCCAGGGTGCGCCGACCTCGCTGAACAATGCCAATTCGTCGGCGGCGCGGTCGATCCACTGCTCGACATCGGCGACAACCGGATGCCGGTCGGGACCCTCGCCTTCCCAGCGCACCAAGGCTTCTGGGATCACGACAGGCTCCGGCGCGAGCCGGATCGCCTCGACGACACGGGTGAATCCGCCGGTCGCGTCGAACGGGCAATACAGCGGTACGGCGGGATCTGCGCGATGGTCGAGAAGATTGCTCAGAAGGTCGGTTCGCTCGAGGGTCTTCGAGGTCATGCAAGAGCCTTGATGGAGCTCGAGAGTGTCGGTCGAGTAGTGCAGTACGGCGCGACCTTCAGAGCCGTGGACTATCACCGTGGGGTCGAGGTGTTCCGTCGCGCACAACGTCACTGCGACGACGATCGGCGTACCGCGCGTCGTCGTGATGCGCACCGTCGAGGTGTCGTCGGACTCGATGCCATTGGCCCGGAACAACTCGGTCTCAACCGAGCGGATGTCGTCCACGCCGGTCGACCCGTCGAGCAGCAGGGCCGCGGCAGTTGAGTGAGCCAACGGATTGGTGACCGCGCCGTCGACCACCGCGACGCCGTTCAGGGTCCGGCGACCGGCCCAGGGCGCACGATCGAAGTACCGGGCTGTGCGCAGCCACTTGCCGACGGCACTGATCCCGCGGATCTCCCCGAGCTTGCCCTCGGCCATGATCTTCGCGAGGTGCAGCGTCGCCTCCGACGCCTGTGCCTGGAAACCGACCTGACACGCACGGCCGGTCTCCGCGATCACCGCGGACAGTTGCTCGAACTCGGCCAGCGACGCGGTCGGCGGTTTCTCCAGCAGTACGTCGGCTCCCGCGCGCAGCGCCATCGCCGCCAACGGCACATGTGTCTGGATCGGTGTACTGATGACCACGACATCGACAATAGTTGCCGTGAGCAACTTATCGAGTGAGTCGAAAACCTCAACCCCAGAAGGAAGATCGGCCGGCGGCCGCGGATCGGCGATCGCCACCAGCCGTGCCCGATCGGGCAGCCTCAGCACGTTCTGGACATGGGTAGCGCCGTGACCGTGCACACCAGCCACTGCGACGCGGGTCAGCACGCTCTCACCCTACACTTGGGGGTGTGAGCTTTCATGTGGCGGTTTTCATCGCGACCAGCCTCGACGGCTACATCGCGCGGTCCGACGGTTCGATCGAGTGGCTGACCGAGCGTGGCGAGCAGGCCGGTGACACCGGCTACGACGAGTTCATGGCGTCGATCGACACCGTCGTGATGGGCCGCAACACCTTCGAGCAGGTCCTCAGCTTCGACTTCTGGCCCTACGAAGGCAAACACGTCGAGGTCCTCAGTACGACGCTCGCTCCCGACGTCGACGAGCGCGTCATCGTCCACCGCACCCTGGACGGCCTGGTCGAGACTCTCGCCGACCGCGGCGCGCAGCGCATCTACGCCGACGGCGGCAAGCTCATCCAGACCTTCCTCCGGGCCGGCCTGCTCAACGAGCTCACGATCACCACAGCGCCGGTCCTGATCGGCTCCGGCCTCCGCCTGTTCGGTGACCTCGACCACGACGTCACCCTGGTCCACAACGCCACCCGAACCCTGAAGGCCGGCTTCGTCCAGTCCGACTACACCGTCATCTGATCCCGACCGCGGCGAAGCAGACACCACCAGAGCACAGCCAGCCCTCTCGCTCGCCCTGCTCCAGCTCCTCCCAGAACGCAGCCGCCCGCGCTTCGTCGGCCAGCGCGGCCACCCGGTTTCCGAACAGGATGCGGAGGAAGGCGACCGTGTTCTGAACGACGGTCGGCTCCAACCGCACATCGCTCAGCCCAGCCGCAACCAGCATCCGCTGCAGGCCCCGCCCGGCATCCGGCGTCGCCAGGTCCGTCGCGAATCCCTGTTCGAGCGCCAACACCAACTCGCGGTCAGAGCTGTTGAGGAAGATCGTCCCCGCATCCATCTCGGACAGCACGACCACCCCCCCGGCCGCGTCACCCGCACCATCTCCCGTACGGCGGTCTCCGGGTCGGCCATCGCCATCAGTACCCGTTCCGCCCGCAGCCGGTCGAAGCCGGCGTCGGCGAACTCCAGCCGGGTCGCGTCCCCCACGACGAACTCGGCCGGCACCCCCGCTTCCGCCGTACGCCGCCTCGCCTCGGTGACCATCGCCGTACTCACATCCACCCCGACGGCCCGGCCGCCCTCCCCCACCAGCGCGGCGATGCCGATCAGATCGTCCCCTGTTCCCGATCCAACATCCAGCACCGCCATCCCCACCTGGACATCCAGCAGGCCGGCGATCGCCCCCTTGACCACCAGCTCCGCCGGCACCTCCGCACGCGCGTCCAGAAACCGCACGAAGTAGTCGCCCGCTGCGGCATCCACCGCCCGGAACCCCGCCGGATCATCCATGCACCCACCATGCCCCCACGGCATATCACCACCGTTTCACGCCCCACCACCCCCTCCCCCGACCCCCTCCACCCCACCGCACCACCCCCGCCGGACCCCTCCACCGCACCACCGCCCCCTCCCCGCCGGACCCCTCCGCCCCACCGACCCCTGCCCCAACCCCACCGCACGCACCACCACAGCACCGCCCCTCCCCGCCGGATCCCTCCACCCCACCGACGGCAATTTCAGGGGATCTCCCCTCAAGTTGCCCCTTCTCCCCTCGAAATTTCAGGGGAGAACCAGCACATTGAGGGGATATCCGGTCAAATGCGCAGGGGCGGCGGCGAGGTCAGCGAGCGCGGAGGCGGTGAGCTGAGCCTGGCGGACGCGGCGGCGTCGAGCCCAACCCCACCCCACCGCACCGCACCACCGCAGCACCGCCCACCCCGCCGGGCCCCTCCACCCCACCGACGGCAATTTCAGGGGATCTCCCCTCAAGTTGCCCCTTCTCCCCTCGAAATTTCAGGGGAGAACCAGCACATTGAGGGGAG
>NZ_JBHVWY010000001.1:0-326450 GCF_042882005.1 Kribbella sp. NPDC058245 | reverse complement strand
TATCCGGTCAAATGCGCAGGGGCGGCGGCGAGGTCAGCGGGCACGGAGGCGGTGAGCTGGGCCCGGCGGACGCGGAGGCGCCGAGCCGAGGTCAGCGGACGCGGAGGCGGCGAGCTGGGGTCGGCGGGCACGGAGGCCAGCGGTCGCGGAGGCGGCGCCGAGGCCAGCGGTCGCGGAAGCGACGGCGCGGAGGCGGTGGGGTGAGGTCCGCGGAGGTGGTGGGCTGGGGTCGGCGCGGAGGTGGTGGGCTGAGGTCGGTGGGGGCGGAAGCGGGTGAAGTGGGGTTAGAGGTCGCGGAGGCGGGAGGCGATCTCGGACTTGGGGTGGTGGGCCTCGTCCGCGGCGGCGGCTTGGGTTTGCTGGTCGGTGCGGGGAGTGGGGTTGGCGGCAGCGTGGAAGGCGCGGGCCAGGTCGGCTGACTCGGCGGCGGCTTGGGTCGAGTCGACCTGGGTGTCGTCGAAGGCCTGGTTGAGGGTGTTGAGGCCGGCGCGGGTGTGCATGAGCTGGGTGTCGGCGGCCTGCGCGGCGTTCGTGATACCGGCCGCCGTGGCTCCGCGGTCCTGGACGTTCGCGCTGGAGTTGATCAGCGGGTCGAGGGTCTCGCGAGTCGCCACCAGGCGACGGTCGGCGTTGTCGATGCCCTCGCCGAACTGGTCGACTGCCCTGTCCAGGGCGTCGATCCGGCTCGAGAGCCGCGACATCGCGGCTTGGTCGTGCTCGACGGGCAGCTCGGACAACTCGGTGAGCGCGTCCCGGCCGGCCTTCAACGCACGGGCCCCGTCGGACAGGCGGTCACGCACCTCGTTGATGCCCTGCTGGCCGTACCGGACCCGCTGGTCGGCCTGATCGGCCAACTGCTGGACGTTCCGCACCCACGGGCGTGGTTCGCTCTCGACCGCGATCCGGTTCGCCTGACCGGGCAACTCGAAGACCTCTTGCTCGCTCCGCCGCAGGAAGTTGTCCACGTCCCGGGTGACATCGGCGGCCCGTCCGAGCGACGACCGGGCAGCCGAGAGCGCGTTGGCCGCCGTCTCAGCCAGCCAGGCGGCCCGTTCCTGGGCGCGCTGCTGCTCCTGCGCCGGCGTACTCATTCGTTGCCCTCGGCCTCTTCGTCGGCGGCGAGCGCGGCGCGCAGGGCTGCCTCGGCGCTCTGCAGTTCGGCGCGGGCGGCCTGCAACTGGTCGCGCGCTGCCTCAAGGGCATGATTCGACTGCTCGTTCGGCTCCGTGGACACGGCCCGAGCGTATCCGAACGACGGATCAGCGACGCGCAAGCAGCTCGACGGCCTCGGCGGCCCAGTAGGTCAGGATCTGGTCCGCACCCGCCCGCCGGATCGACGTCAGCGTCTCCAGGATCGCCTTCTCCCGGTCGATCCACCCGTTCGCCGCGGCGGCCTCGACCATCGCGTACTCACCGGAGATGTTGTACGCCGCCACCGGCAAGGTCACGTGGTCGCGCACCTGCCGGATGATGTCGAGATACGCCAGCGCCGGCTTCACCATCACGATGTCCGCGCCCTCGGCGACATCCAGATCGACCTCGCGGATGGCGTCGCGCGCGTTCGCGCCGTCCTGCTGGTAGGTCTTCCGGTCGCCCTGCAGCGACGAGCCGACAGCCTCCCGGAACGGCCCGAAGAAGCTCGACGCGTACTTCACCGCATACGCCAGGATCACCGTGTCCACGAACCCGGACGCGTCCAGAGCCCGCCGTACGACGCCGACCTGGCCGTCCATCATCCCGGACGGGCCGACGATGTGTGCACCCGCCTCGGCCTGCGCGACGCCCATCTCGGCGTAGATCTTCAGCGTCGCGTCGTTGTCCACGCGACCTTCGGAATCCAGTACGCCGCAGTGCCCGTGCGAGGTGAACTCGTCGAGACACAGGTCCGACATCACCAGCAGCGAGTCACCGGCCTCGTGCACCGCATCGCGGATCGCGACGTTCAGGATGCCGTTCGGATCGAGCGCACCCGAGCCGACCTCGTCCTTCTCCTCAGGCACTCCGAACAGCATCACGCCGCCGAGCCCGAGCCGTGCCGCCTCCGCGACGGCCTTCCGCGCGGTATCCCGGGTGTGCTGGTAGACCCCGGGCATGGAGCTGATCGCGATCGGATCGCGGGCCCCTTCCCGGACGAACATCGGCAGGATCAGCTGCCGCGGCTCGAGCGTGGTCTCCGCGACCAGCCTGCGCATCGCCGCCGACTGACGCAGCCGACGGGGCCTCACATCCGGGAATCCAGTCACAGCATTAGCTCTTCCTGCGAGAACCTGCACGACGTTCCGAGGGGCGGGTGACGGGCTCGCCCGCCTCCACCATGGTGTCACGCCGGTCCGCACCGAACCGGGCGAGTGCGTCGGCCAGCTCCTCGGCGGACGGCGCATCGGCCATCGCGTCGACGCGCAGACCGTGCTCCTCGGCCGTCTTCAGCGTGGCCGGGCCGATCACCGCGATCACCGTCGACGCGTGCGGCTTCCCGGCGATGCCGACCAGGTTGCGCACGGTCGAGGAGGACGTGAACACGACCGCGTCGAACTTGCCCGACTTGATCGCCTCACGCGTCGGCGCGGGCGGCGGGGCGGCCCGAACGGTCCGGTACGCCGTGACGTCGTCGACCTCCCAACCGAGGTCGGTCAGTCCGGCGACCAGCGTCTCGGTCGCGATGTCCGCACGCGGCAGGAAGACCCGGTTGATCGGGTCTAGCACCTCGTCGAACGGCGGCCAGTCCTCGACCAGGCCGGCGGCGGACTGCTCACCGGTGGGGGTCAGGTCCGGACGGATGCCCCAGGCACCGATCGCCTCGGCGGTCTTGTCGCCGACCGCCGCGATCTTCAGCCCGGAGAACGCCCGTGCGTCCAGCCCGTACTCGTCGAACTTCTCCCGGACCGCCTTGACCGCGTTGACCGAGGTGAACGCGACCCACTCGTAGCGGCCCTCGACGAGCCCGCGGATCGCCTTGTCCATCTGCTGCGGGTTGCGCGGCGGCTCCACCGAGATCGTGGGGACCTCTTCGGGCATCGCGCCGTACCGGCGGAGGCGGTCCATCAGCGGACCGGCCTGGTCCTTGGTACGCGGCACCAGGATCCGCCAGCCGAACAGCGGCTTGGTCTCGAACCAGGACAGCGCCTCGCGCTGCTCGACCACGGCACCGACCACGATCACGGCCTCGCCGGTGACCTTGGCGGCGCGCAGGTCCGCGACGATCGTCTCGAGCGTGCCGACCACACTGGTCTGCGCGGTCGTCGTACCGCCGACGGTCGCGGCGACCGGGGTCGACGCGTCGAAGCCGGCCTCGACGAGCGCGGCCGCGGTGTCCTTGAGGACGTCGGTCGCGTTCAGCAGGACCAGCGTCTGCTTGGCGTGCAGGCGGCTCAGGTCGAGCTTGGTCTCGGCCAGGTCGAGCACCGTGACCTCGCGGTCGTTCTTCATGGTCAGCGGGATTCCGGCGTACGTCGGGACCGCGCTCACCTCGCTGACGCCCGGGATCACGTTGAAGCCGATCCCGGCCTTGCGGCACGCGGCCGCCTCCTCCGCACCGCTGGAGAAGGTGAACGGGTCACCGGTCAGCAGGCGGACGACGTTCGCCGCGGACTTGGCGGTCTTCACCACCAGCCGGCCGCGGGCCGCGACGCGCAGTGCGCGGCTGCCCTCGGCGCCGGAACCGTCGATCACCTCGACGCCCGGCTTGCAGTAGGTCAGGAAGGCGTCGTGCTCGGGGCCCTCGACGACGACCGCGTCCGCACCGGCCAGGACGTCGCGTCCGGCCAGTGTCAGCAGCGAGGGGTCACCCGGGCCGACGCCGACGAACGTGACGTGGCCGAGCGGTCTGACCGCCTTGGCCGCCGTACTGGTCGCGGCAGCCTTCGCCGGCACTGTCTGAGGTGTCGCGGATACCGCGGTGGAGGCTGCTGTCTGTGCGCTGCTCACGTCTGCCTTCGCCCTCGTCCTCGTGGTGCTTGTCTTCTTGGCTGTCGTCGTGCCTTGTGGCGGTGGTGTCATTCGCGCTCCAGCAATTCGTTCGCCAGCGCTATGCCGAGGGACACCGGGTCGTCCACCGGCCCGTTCGCGGAGAGCCGCCGTACGCCGTCGTCCTGGCCGAGCGCGCCCCGCAGCCAGAGCTCGGGACCGTCCTCACCCTCGACCACCTCGGCGAGCGCTCCGACCGGAGCCGAGCACCCTGCCTCGAGTGTGGCCATCATCTGCCGTTCCGCTGTCACCGCCGCGCGGGTGGCCGGGTCCTCCAGCGGAGCCAGGGCGGCCAGCACCTCGGTGTCGTCCGCCCGGCACTCGATGCCCAGGGCACCTTGTCCCGGAGCGGGCAGAACCTGGATCGGATCCAGGGTCTCGGTCACCTCGGCGAGCCGTCCCAACCGGGACAACCCTGCCCTCGCAAGGACCACCGCGTCCAATTTACCGTCTGTGACGAGCTTGATCCGGGTGTCCACGTTGCCGCGGATCGCGGTCAGCTCCAGCCCCAGACCGAGCCCTTCGAGCATCGCGACCCGGCGGGCCGAACCCGTCCCGACCAGCGCGCCCTGCTGCAGCTCGCCGAGCGTGAGCCCGTCGCGGGCGACCAGTACGTCGCGCGGGTCCTCGCGGACCGGGATCGCGCCGACTGTCAGACCCTCGACCGGCACGGTCGGCAGGTCCTTCAGTGAGTGCACCGCGATGTCGATCTCACCGGCCATCAGGGCGTCGCGCAGGGCGCTGACGAAGACTCCGGTGCCACCGATCTGCTGCATCGGCGCCAGATTGACGTCGCCGGTGGTGACGATCGGGACCAGTTCGACCTCGTGCCCGAGTGCGCGCAGCTGGTCGGCCACCAGCTTTGCCTGGACCGTCGCCAGTGCGGACCGCCGGGTTCCCAGTCGGATCATGCGTGCTCACCTCCGCGCGCCTTGGGCGTCGTCACCGCGTCGACCGTCGCCTGGTCGATGGCGAACAGTTCGCGCAGCGCGTTCGCGTACGTCGGTCCGCCGGGATCGGCGGCAAGTTCCTTCACCCGAACGGTCGGGTTGTGCAGCACCTTGTCGACGACCCGGCGAATCGTCCGGGCCACCTCCTGCCGCTGGTTGTCGTCCAGGCCGGGCAGCCGGCGGTCCAGCCGGGCCAGCTCGGAATCGACGAGCTCACTGGCCATCGTCCGCAGAGCGACGACCGTCGGCGCCACCGAAGCGGCCCGCCGGGTCGCCTCGAACACCCCGGTCTCCTCGCCGACGATCCGCCGTACATCCTCGATGTCGTGCGCACTGCCACCAGCAGTGCCCGCGAGATCGGCCAGCGTGACCAGCGTGACGCCGGGAATGCGGGCTGCCTCAGGCGCGACGTCGCGCGGCAGGGCCACATCCAGTACGCCGAAAGGCCTTCCGTCGCTGGCGTTCTGGATCATCTGAGCGGTCAGCACCACACCACGAGCGCCGGTGCACGACACCACCAGGTCAGCCTCGGCCAGTGCATCAGGAACGTTCGCCAGCTGGATCGCCGTACCGCCGATGCGTTCGGTCAGCGCGACCGCACGGTCATAGTTGCGGTTGGCAATGACCACGCTCTTGGCGCCGTTGTTGATCAGGGTTTGTGCGGCCAGCGAGGCCATCGAACCGGCGCCGACGATCAGTGCGCGACGACCCTCGAAGCCGCCGACCGCCTCGAGCCCGGCCGAGACGACCGAGCGTCCGGCGGAGTCGATGCCGGTCTCGGTGCGAGCCCGCTTGCCGACCCGCAACGCGTGCTGCAGAAGGGCATTCAGGTCGGTACCGATCGTCTCCAGGTCCTGGCCGACGCGCAGCGTCTCCTTCACCTGGCCGAGGATCTGGCTCTCGCCGACGATCATCGAGTCCAGCCCGACCGCGACCTGGAAGAGATGCGCGACCGCGCCCTCCTCGAAGTGCACATACAGGTGCTCGGCCAGATCGATCAGCGGTACGCCGGTGACGTCGGACAGGATCGCGGTGACCTCGTCCATACCCGCGTGGAACCGGTCGACGGTCGCATACACCTCGGTGCGGTTACAGGTCGCCAGTACGGCGGACTCCGTCACGGCCGGCGAGTTCTGCACGGCCAGCGCGAGTTTGATCGCCGCGTCCGGATCCAGCGCGACCCGCTCCAGCACGTTGATGTCCGCGGAGCGGTGACTGATCCCGACGACGAGGTAGCTCATTTCCGTCCTCGCTTCGCTGCGGGCGCAAATGAACTAAGAGCGCTGTGTTGAATGGTGAACTCGCTGCGCTCCTTCACGCGCCGACACCTCCACCCACGGCGGGCAGATCAGAGGCTAGACCGTTGGTCGCTGGTAGCTCGGGCACCTGGGGGAGCGCCACCTCTCCGGACTTGCGTTGTTCGTGGTACGCCAGGATCTGCAACTCGATCGAGAGGTCCACCTTGCGGATGTCGACACCGTCGGGCACGGACAGCACCACCGGCGCGAAGTTCAGGATGCTGGTCACCCCTGCCGCGACCAGCCGGTCGCAGACCTCCTGGGCCGGACCGGCGGGAGTGGTGATGACGCCGATCGAGACCCGGTCGGTCTCGACGATGTGCTCGAGCTCGGCGAAGTCGCGGACCTCCATGTCACCGATCCGCTCGCCGACCAGCGTCGGGTCGGCGTCGAGCAGGGCGACGATCCGGAACCCGCGGGTGCCGAAGCCGGAGTAGTTCGCCAGCGCGTGACCCAGGTTCCCGATCCCGACGATGACGACCGCCCAGTCCTGGGTGACGCCGATCTCGCGGGCGATCTGGTAGCGCAGGTACTCGACGTCGTACCCGACGCCGCGGGTGCCGTAGGAGCCCAGGTAGGACAGGTCCTTGCGAAGCTTTGCGGAGTTCACGCCGGCCGCGGTGGCCAGGTCCTCACTCGACGCAGTCGCGATACCACTGTCCGACAGCGCGGTCAGCGCCCGCAGATAGACCGGCAAGCGCGCGACAGTCGCCTCGGGGATGCCGCGTTCGGTTCTCGTCGGCGGGCCGGGACGACCGCTGCTGGCACGCGTCACAATTCTCCTGGGGGGTGGTTCTCATCAGCCGCGTTCAGTACCCTGCGGCTCCTCTTACTCTAGGAGCTTGTGAACGTGAGAACAAAATCGGCGAACCCCAGGGTGACCGACAGCACTAAGGTCATGCCTGGGCGCTGAGCGCCTTCCGGAGTCTGGCCGGGTCGACCCGCCAGAAGTCGTGCTGCTTGCCGTCCACGAGGGTGACCGGGATCTGTTCGCCGTACTGGGTGAAGAGGGCGTCGTCCTGGGTGATGTCGACCTCGGCCCACTCCACGCCGAGCTGGGCGCAGACCGCCTCGACGATCACCCGGGCGTCGTCACAGAGGTGACAGCCGGGCTTCCCGTAGAGCGTGACGCGAGCGCTCATCCCTCCGCCCGGAGCCGGCCCTTGGCCACTTTGCCGGTGACCGAATGCGGCAACTGCTCGACGACCTCGAGCTCGCTCGGGCACTTGAACCGCGCCAACCGCGTGGACGCGTAGGCCGCCACGGCGTCCGGATCAACCGTCGTACCGGTCTCGGGGACGATGAACGCCTTGATGGCCTCGCCGGTGTCCTCGGACGGTACGCCGATGACCGCAGCCTCCAGTACGCCGTCGGCCGCGACCAGCACGTCTTCGACCTCACTGGGGAAGACGTTGAACCCGGACACGATGATCAGCTCGCGCAACCGGTCCACCAGGAACAGGTCGCCGTCCGAGTCCAGGAAGCCGACGTCACCGGTCCGGTACCAGCCATCGGCGTCCGGTCCGTCCACACCGTCCGGCCAGTAGCCGGAGAAGACGTTCGCGCCGCGGATCAGGATCTCGCCGGGGTCGTCGCCCTCGACGTCCTCACCCTGCTCGTCGGCGATCCGGAGCTCGACGTTCGGCAGCGGGCGACCTACAGAGCCCGGCTTCGGCTCTTCCTCGTCGAGAGTGGTGGTCACACCTGGGGACGCCTCGGTCAGGCCGTAGCCCTGGTGGACATAGAGACCGGTCATCTGCTCGAAGCGGTCGGCCAGGCTGCGCTCCAACGCGGATGCGCCGGTCAACACGACCTTCACGCCGGCGAGCGCCGTACGGAGGTCTGGTTGGGCCAGCAGCGCATGCAGGGCCGGCGGCGCGAGCGGTAGTCGGGTGACTTCATGCTGTTTGACCAGCTCAAGGGTGTGCGCGGCATGGAAACGCTGGTCGATGACCAGGGCCGCGCCGGTCGCCACAGTCCAGCCGAGAACAGCGTTCAGACCGAAGGCGTGGAACATCGGCAGGACGCCGAGGACCACGTCTTCGGGTCCCATTCTGTCGGGGCCGAGCTCGGAGAGATTCTTCACGTTGGCCGTGAGTGCGCGATGCGTGAGCATCGCGGCCCGCGGATCTCCGCTGGTCCCCGAGGTGTAGAGCAGCACCGCGAGCGTCTCGGGGTCGATCGTCGGCTGTAACACAGCGTCACCTTGGAGGTCGCCGGCCCGCACCGTCCGGACCCCCTCGACGAGCCCGGCGAGGTCCGCGTCGGTGACCGCGAGACGGGCCCCGGAGTGCGCCACGACGGTGTCCACCTCGGACTTGGTCAGGCCGGTGTTCAGTGGCACCGCGACCAGACCCGAACGAAGAACGCCCAGGTAGGAGGTGACGAACTCGATGCTGTTGGCAACCAACAGGATGACCCGCCAGCCCGGCACCAGACCGGCCGCGGCGAACCCCCGGGCGGCGCTTTCGACGGCCGCGTCGAGCTCGGTCCAGGTCAGTCGCCGGTCGCCGTCGACCAGCGCGACCCGATCGCCGTGACGTCGCGCTGTGTCACGAAGCAGGTCCGCGAAATTGAAGTCCACCCGCTGAGTCTGCCATGGCCGATCCACGCTCACCGAGCAACCGGCTTGGCCGGAATGGTTGCAGCGGAGCGTAACGGGAGATATACAGGTGAACTCGTGGATGTGCTTCTGCTGAACCTCACACTGCAGAAACCCGTCCATGACGGGGCGACCATGCGCGACAACCCCGACAGCAGGCTGCATTGCGTCATCAGGTGGTGACGGGAGCAGTCCGCTGGCGCATTCGTAGACGATCGACCGACGGGAAGGCGGCACGCCGCAAGCTGTTGACAGCGAGTGTTCTGGGCGTAACGCTCAGTGCTCGCCCATGTCGTCAGCCGCTGTGGCCATGCGCGGATGTGTCAGACGACGTGTCTTTCGAACGGGGAGAGATCTTGACGACGCCGGAGCCAAGTCCGGACGGGATGAGACGGGCAGAGCTCGTCGATCGCGCTCAGGCAGGTGACGTCGGTGCCTTCGGTGAGCTCTACGACGAGTACTCGCTCACCGTCTATCGCTATATCTACGCCCGGGTGTCCTCATCGGCACTCGCCGAGGACCTGACCAGCGAGACCTTCGTCCGGGCGCTGCGCGCACTGGACTCGTTCCGCTGGCAGGGACGGGACTTCGGCGCCTGGCTGGTGACCATCGCCCGGAACCTGATCACCGACCACTACAAATCGGGCCGGGTCCGGCTCGAGGTGGTCACGGACGAGATCGAGACGCACGACCGGCAGACCGAGGGGCCGGAGGTCGACGTACTGGCCGCCGCCACCGCCGAGGTACTGCGGGACGCCGTCGCGGGCTTGCCCGACGAACAACGCGACTGCCTGACAATGCGGTTCTTCGCCGGTTTGTCGATCGCGGAAACGGCCAGGGCGCTGGAGAAGTCCGAAGGCGCCGTCAAGCAACTGCAACTGAGGGCCGTCCGGCACTTGGCGAAGGTTATCCCGAAGGACTTGAGGTGAGACGGATGACAACGAACGTCTTCCGTAACCCGTCAGGCAGTTTCGTCGTTCTCCCTCGTGAGGACCTGTCGGTAATCCCGACTGGCCATTGAGGAGAACGAGATCCATGAGTGACCTACACAGGGCTCGAGCGCGCGCGGAGACCTTCGCGCACGCCGTCGATCACGGGCCCCGTCACTCTTCGCGACTGAGCGATGACCCGGAGTTGGTAGAGGCTGTAGAACTCGTCGGACGGCTGAGGACCGCCGGCGCAGTCGCACCCCGACCGGAGTTCAGCGCCGAGCTGCGGCACCGTCTGCTTGAGCAGGCGGCCGCCCGCGCGGCGACCAGTACTCCGACCATGGTGCGCAGCACTCCTGACAACTCCGACGACCCGCCGAGTGGCGAGGACGTCGACGCGTCCGTGACAGATATCCGCCATCGTCATGGCCGGCGCATCCGGCTCGTGGCCAGTACCGCCGCGCTGGTGCTGCTGGGAGGTGGCATCGGTTCTGCCGCTGCCGCTCAGCAGGCGATGCCCGGCGACACGTTGTACGGGATGAAGCGCAGTATCGAGAACGTGGCCACCAATGTCGGGGTCGGCGACGACTCCCGCGGCCGGCGCGAGCTCGATCATGCCAAGACCCGGCTGTCCGAGGTCCAGGCACTCGCCGAGAACGGCGGGTCCGCGACCACCATCAACGGCACTCTCGACGACTTCTCGGTGCAGGCCCGCAAGGGCGTGTCCCGGCTGGTCGCGTCGTACCAGCAGAACGGCGACGCGAGTGCGATCACCGCGGTCACGACGTTCATCACCAGCGCCCGCCAGGCACTGGTCGAGCTCGGGCCGAAGCTGCCACCGGAGTCGCTGAAGTCGGCGGTCGAGGCGTTGTCCACGATCGACGACCTGGCTCAGCACACGACGACGGCCTGCCCGAAGTGCGACAAGCCGCAGCCGGCGAAGAACCAGCAGGTGCCGACCACGGTCGAGCAGTCGACCAAGCCACCCGGCAAGCTGAAGACCCCGCCGGTCACCAAGCCGTCATCGGGTCCCAGCAGTGTGCCGTCCGTGGCACCCAGCAAGGTGCCGAACACGACGATCGTCGAGGAGTCCCAGAAACCGCCGCCGAGCGCTCTGAAGACCCCTCCCCTACCGTCCGGCTCCAAGCCGACCGGGACACCTACGGGTACCCCGACCGGCCCGACCACCAGCCCGTCCTGGCCCTGGCCGTTTCCCAGCCTGAGCCTCCCACCGCTGATCAACATCCCGGGCGTCCTGCAGACCCTGCTCCCGCCCTGGAAGTAACAGCACCCTTCGCACCACCAAGAAGCCCGGCCCCCGCGGCCGGGCTTCTTCCTTTGTCTCCCCATTTGATGGGCTGACCCACCTGGTTGGGGGAGAGCTAGCCGCATGCGGTTGGCCCACCCACCACGCGATGGGCTGACCCATCAAATGGTGGGGAGCGGCGGGTCAGAAGAAGACGCTGCGGCGCTGGACGAGCAGGGTGTAGAGGGTCTGCTGGATGGTTTCGCGGACCTGGTCGGTCACGTTGAAGACCAGCATCGGGTCGTCGGCGGCACCCTCGGGGAACTCGTCGGTGCGGATCGGTTCGCCGAACTCGATCAGCCACTTCGACGGCAGCGGGATCAGGCCGAGCGGCCCGAGCAGCGGGAAGAACGGGGTCACCGGGACATACGGGACGCCCATCAGGCGGGCCAGCGAGGAGAGGTTGCCGACGAGCGGGTAGATCTCCTCGGCGCCGACGATCGAGCACGGAACGATCGGTACGCCGGTCCGCATCGCGGCGCTGACGAATCCACCCCGACCGAACCGCTGCAGCTTGTAGCGCTCGCTGAACGGCTTGCCGAGTCCCTTGAACCCCTCGGGCCAGACGCCGACCAGGTTTCCCTGGCGGAGCAGCCGCTCGGCGTCGTCGTTGTTCGCCAGCGTGGCGCCGCCCTTGCGGGACCACTCACCGACGAACGGCGTGCGGAACACCAGGTCGGCCGCGAGCGTGCGCAGCGGCCGGCTGGTGTGGTCCGCGACGATCAGCTGGGTGATCAGGCCGTCGAGCGGCATCGTGCCCGAGTGGTTCGCGACGATCAGCGCGCTCCCGGTCTCCGGGATGTTCTCCACCCCGCGCACCTCGACCCGGAACCACTTCTCCGCGAGCGGCCGCAGCATCGGCAGCAGGATCTGATCGGTCAGGTCGGAGTCGAAACCGAACTCGTCGACCTCGTACTCCCCCGACAACCGCCGGCGCAGGAACGCGAACCACTCCGCGATCCGCCGCTCGCCGTCCGCGCCGAACAGCTCTCGCACGACCTTCTCGAGCTGGGCGAAGTCCAGTCCGCCCAGTCCGAACGCACCGAGGTCCGGCGCCCGGTCCTCGGCCCGCGTGGAGCTCTCCTGCTCGGCAACCGGCGGCAGCTCGGTCACGGTCTCGTCGACCAGGTCCGGCTCCGCAGTCTTCACCTTTTTCTTCTTGGACCGCGCTGCTCCCGGTCCAGCGAGAGCGCGCGCAGCCGCGGACGGCGTCGTACGGCGTCCGCTGCCTCGACCCGGGCGTCCACCGGAACCGATCGGGATCACATCCGCGTCAGCCACGCAGCGCTCCGAGTCCGGTCGACAGCAAGGACGCGATCTGGCTGGCCGCGCCCGGACCGAGCGAGCGGCGGAACTCGTCGAACGCCTCGGCGGTGGTGAACTGCGGCTCGAACCCGAAGGCGCTCCGCATCCGCGTGGTGTCGACGACCCGGCCGTAGGTCAGGAACGTGATCTGGTCGGGCGAGAAGTCGGCCAACCGCGCGCGCCGCACGGCGGCCGCCGTACTGGACGCTGTGAAAGACGGGAGGCGAAGCGTCGGGCGGCCGAGCCGCCGGATCGCTTGGGAGAGGGCGAGCACGCCGTCGCCGGCCAGGTTGAAGGTGCCGGGCAGATCGTTCACTGTGGCGTGGTGGATGGCCTCGACGCCGTCGTCCTCGTGCAGGAACTGCAGGCGGGCGTCATACCCGAACACTGTCGGTACGACGGGCATGCCGAAGTACCGCGTGATCGGGGAGTCGGTCTTGGGGCCGATCCAGTTCGCCATCCGGAGCGTGGTCACGCAGACATCGGGGCGGCGCCGGGCGAACCCGCGCACATACCCCTCGACCTCGACCGCGTCCTTGCTCAGACCGGTCTGATGGATCGCCCGCGGCGCCATCTCCTCGGTGAACATGGCCGGATCCCGCGGACCCGCGCCGTACACCGTGGTGGACGACTTCACCACCAGCTTGGCCACGCCGGACGCCTTCTGACAGGCGGCGAGCAGCTGCATGGTGCCGATGACGTTGATCTCCTTCATCGACGACCGGCCGCCGGCACTGCCCGGGGTGGCCACCACGCCGGTGTGGACGACAGTGTCGACGTCCTCGGCGGCAATCACTTTCGCGATCACGGGATTGCGAATGTCTGCCCGGACGAACCGGACCCGGCCCAGCTCGGCCCGTGGCGGAACCACGTCGACGCCGAGCACCGTGCCGATCGACGGATCGTCGGCCAGTCTGCGGGCACACCGAGCACCGGCATCTCGCGAGACGCCGGTCACCATTACCACCTGTGCCACGAGAAGCCCCCAGCCAGACAGCAACCCCACCGATCGCCGCGCCACCTCATGTCGCCGGGCGCGGCGGGCCTACCTACAAAACGACGGGCCTGCTACTTACCGAGCTTGCGGCGCTGAACCCGCGTCTTCTTCAGCAGCTTGCGGTGCTTCTTCTTCGCCATACGCTTGCGGCGCTTCTTGATTACAGAACCCACAGTGGACCATCCAAACTCAAAGAGAACGTCGGCAAAGCTTACCCGTACGTATCGTCGTGGACCTAAAGCGGCCCTTGGGTAGGGTGGAGATCACGTCTGGGGAGGCGCCATGAACACTGTCACCAAGGCTCGGTACGACGGTCTGGCCGACTGGTACGACGACCGGTTCGTGAGCGGCGCGGAGCCGCATCAACCCGGCCTGCTCGAGCTGCTCGGCGAGGGTTCCGGCCCCTGCCTCGACATCGGCTGCGGCACCGGACGCAACTTCGGGACCATCCGGGCCAGCGGTCGCGAGGTCGTCGGTCTCGACTACTCGTCCGACCAGCTGCGCCTCGCGCGAAACCGCACCGACGGCCCGCTGATGGTCGGTGACGCAGCCGCCCTGCCGTTTCCCGACGAGTCCTTCGACACGGTGATGGTGATGTGGATCTCCACCGACGTCGACGACTTCGGTGACGTACTGCGCGAGGCTGCCCGTGTCCTGCGGGCAGGCGGGGTCTTCATCGAGTACGGCGTGCATCCGTGCTTCAACGGACCACATGTCGTGTACAACGAGGACGGCAGTCGTACGGCGCACACGTCGTACCGGCAACCCGGCTGGCACGAACCCGCGCCGTACTGGGGTGAAGGCGGCATCCGCCAACACATCGGCATGAGCCACGTCCCGCTCGCCGACTACCTCAACGCCTTCCTGACCACCGGTCTCGCCCTCGAGCGATTCATCGAGCCCGAGGGCCCCGGCGTACCCCACTCCCTCGCGGTGCGGGCGAGGAAGCGGGTCTGAGTCATGGCCTACGTGATCTTCGTCGGCGGTCTGGTGGTGGTGCTGGCCGGGCTCACCGTGTTCGCGCGGTGGGCCAAGGGGCGTGGACATGGGGCCGGGCTGGCCCGGGCGGTGGCGGCGTACGAGGAGGCCTATCGGCCCACCTCGCATCACGCTCACCAGGAGCAGCGCGTCGCGGGTGATCGGCGGGCTGAGGCTGGTTCGCCGGACGACCTCTAGAGGTAGTTGGCGACTGGGCCGAGGGTGAGGAAGCCGGATTGGGCGCCGGCTTGTTCGGAGGCGGCTGGGCGGAGGGCGGCTTGGGCTTTCGCTAGCAGGGGTTGATGATCTGCGGCCTTGGCTGCTTGGGCGAGGAGGGCCCAGTGTGCTTCGAGGAGCAGGCCTGGGGGTGGGGGTGCGATGTGGCTGAGCAGGCGGGCCGCATAGGAATACTTGCCCTGGGCAATCATAAGCAGGGGCTGGATCCACGGGGTGTGCGGACCGTAGTCGGCGGTCTGGGAGAGGGAAGTCTCGTGGCGGAGGCTGTGGGCCGCGAGGGCGAGTGGGAGTAGGCCGTGGTCGAGGCCGGGCATGGCGGTCGCGGGGTGGTGGGTCGCGGCTTGTGCGTAGGCACTTGGGGTGTCGGCGCGGAGGGCGGCGTACCAGCTGGTGAAGACGCCGACGAGCGGTGAGTCGTGCCGGGCGCCCAACGCATCGGCCGCGGCTGCATGCTCGTCGGCGGCGGTGTGGTCGGCGATGGCGCACGCGGACTGCAGGCGGATGAGGTGCCCGAGGATCTCGTACGCCGGGAGCGCGTGGCGGGCGGCGAGCGCGATCAGCTCGGCGCCGATCCGGTCGCGGGTTTCCGACTGACCGGCCTGGCGGCAGGACTGGATGAAGACACCGTTCAGCGCGAAGGCGAGGATTGCGGGATCATCCAGGGTGCGGGCGATCTGCTCCGCTTCGCGAGCGGCCTCCAAAGGGCGGGCGGCGCTGGATCCCCTTGATTCCAAGGCGATTGTGGCGAGGAGGCGTGCGCGCAGTGCCGGGTGATCCTGGGTCGGGAGGACCCGCTCGGCCGCACGCACGATCGCTGCGGCCTCCGCCTCGTCGTCGGACCGCGTCCAGATCGCCGGTACGTCGTACGCGCCGATCACCCGCGCAGCGAGATCCGGATCGCCGAGCTGCTCGGCTGCGGCGATGGCCGCCAAGCGGTGCCGACGTACCTCAGCGAGCTCGCCGGTGACCGCGAGACTGCGCAGCATCCCGACTGTTGATTCCAGCTGCGCCTTCGCGCCGGTGGTGCGTTGATAGGCGGCTGCGGTGGCGGACCACACCGACGTAGGCTCCACGGCTTGGTTGAGGATGTCCGCCTCGAGCCGCACTAGCGCCGTACCGGGGTCGATGCCTAGCTGCTCGACCAGCATGGCGCGGGCACGTCGCAGTACGGCGAGGGCGTCGGCCTGGCGACCGGACTGGTAGAGCGACAGCGCCAGGAGTCGCCAGCCCTCCTCACGCCAGGGGTGGTCGGTCACATGAGCGTCCAGCTCAGCCACAGCCGCTGCAGCCTCGCCCGCGGTCAGTCGCGCCTCCGCCAACCGCTCCACGGCCAGCAGCCGCAGCTCGGTCAGCCGGGCTCGCTCCCCCTGCGCCCACGGCTCGTCGGCAAAGTCGGCGTACGCGGGACCTCGCCACAGCTTGAGGGCAGCCTCGTACTCCCCCGCCTTAACTGCGTCCTCAAAGCGCCATGCATCGACAGATGTTGCTTTGAGCGCATATCCGGGCCCCTCGGTCACCAGCAGTTGCGGCTGGGTCCGCGGTGCCCGCTCCGGCTCCAGAGACCGCCGGAGCGCGGCCACAAACGTCCGTACGGCGCTCAGCGCACCATCTGGCGGATCGCCCCACAGATCGTCGACCAGCCGCGTCGCGGGTACCACCCGTCCCCGCGCGACGATCAACCGAGCCAGTACGGCGCGATGCCGCGGACCCTTGAGCGCAACCAGCTCCCCAGCGTCATCCCAAGCCACCACCGACCCGAGCACCCCGAACTCCACCCACTCACCGTAACGTGCTCATCCAGCGCTCATCCGCCCGCGCGAACCTGAGCGAGTGAAGATCAACGGATTCGACTACCTCCAACTCCCAGGCGCCGACGGCATCACCCTCAACGTCGCAGTAGGCGGCACCGGTACGCCGATCGTCCTGCTGCACGGCTTCCCGCAAACCCACCTGATGTGGCGCCACGTCGCCACCAAGCTCGCGACCGAACACACGGTCATCTGCCCCGATCTACGTGGTTATGGCGACAGCTCCAAGCCGGCTGAGGCCTACTCCAAACGCACGATGGCCATGGACATCGTCACGGCGGTTCGCTCACTCGGCCACTCGACGTTCGCCCTGGCAGGTCACGACCGCGGCGCCCTCGTGGCCTTCCGTGCCGCCCTCGACCACCCGGACGCGGTCACCCACCTGCTGTCGCTCGACGTACTGCCCACCCTCGACATGTGGGAAGTCATGCACGGCACCACCGCCGCCATCGGCTTCCACCTCTACCTGATGGCGCAGCCACCCGGCCTCCCAGAAGCACTGATCGCCGGCGCCCCCGACGCCTTCTTCGGCCACTTCCTCGACATCTGGACCAAAGACCCAACCGCCATCCCCGCCGAGGTCCGAACGGCGTACCTGGATGCCTCTCGGGCTGCCATCCCCTCGATCGTCGCCGACTACCGAGCCTCCGCCACCATCGACGTCACCCACGACACCGAATCCCTTGCCGCTGGCAACAAACTCGAAATGCCCGTCACCGTCATCCAGCAGGACTGGGGCTCCGCCCTAGGCTTCGACGCCACCGCCCGCTGGCAAGCCTGGGCCCCCAACCTCCACCACCAAACCACCACCGCCGGCCATTTCCTGGCCGAAGAATCCCCCACCGAAGTACTAACCGCCCTCCACCACCTCCTCAACCGCTAACAGCACCCCCCGCCCGCGCCGCCGTCGCAACTTCACGCGCACTCGCCGGGGGTGTGCACCCCCTGTCGTGCCCTTGAACAAGCTATGACCTGTCCACGCCCACCACGTCCTGTTCAAGCCCCCAATTGGAAGCCCGTACGGCGCGGTGATTACGCCGCTCCGCCTTGCGCCGGGTCCGCTCCACCTTGCGCCGGGTTCACTCCACCTTGCGCTAGGTTCACTCCACCTTGCGCCGGGTCCGGTACGGCGTTTGGTTGCGCGCCGCCTCCGCCTCCGCCTCCGGGAATTTGAACGGATAACCCCTGAAGTTGACCCTTCTCCCTTGAAAATTTGAGGGGAGAAGGGGCCATCTGCGGGGATATCCGTTCAAATGTGGATAGGGGATCGTGGGGGTTGGGAGGCGTTGGCCGGTACGGCGGGGTGGTTGCTCGCCGATCCGACTGCGGCCGGGGATGTGGGCTTGTGGTTGCTCGCCGCTGCGGCCGATTTACAGTGGCGGGTGGCCGGGCTGGGTGCCGGGCTGAGGGGATGGTTCGGCCGGTGACCGCGGTGGCCGTTGCTTGGACTTCCGGGCTGTGGCTGGGGTCCAGGATCTGCGCTGAGTGGAAACTTCTGGTCGCCATCTGCACAAAATGTTCCACCGAGCGAACGGGGCGACCGGCATGGGGCCCGTTTCGCGTTATGGGTGAATTTTTCGGGTCCATGCGCCGAAAAAAGTCACCGATAACGAGCAGGCGGACCCCAGGCGCGGGGTGGGTCGCGCTAATTGGTGAGTTTTGGGGACTCGGTGACGAAAATCGACCAACTAGTGGGCCGGGCGGACCGGCGTGCGGGTCGGATCGCGTTAGTTGGTGAGTTTTAGGGACCCGGTGACGAAAATCCACCAATTAGCGAGGGCTTCCAGGCGCGGCAGTACCCCGGCACCCCCCGGCACCCCGGCACCCCGGCACCCCGGCACCCCGGCATCCCGGATCCCAGCACCCCCTGAGCCCCCGCCATCTGATGGGTTAACCCATGAGGTGGTGGGTTTTGGACTCTCATGCGGGTGCAGAACCCACAAACTGGTGGGGGAACCCATCAGATGCGCAGGGGGGCGAGGGCCCGGGCGGGAGCGGTCGCCACGGCGGGTCACTTTGCAGGCCTCGTTGTTACTGGCCGCAACCGAAGCCCGGAAGCCCAGGCAACGGGGACGCGGTCACCGACGGGTCCATCCCCCTCAGCCACGCGCCGGGCCTCAGCCACCCGCCACTGTAAATCGGCCGCAGCGGCGAGCAACCCAAGGCACACGTCTCCGGCCGCAGACGGATCGGCGAGCAACCACCCCCGCCGTACCGGACCAGCCGCAGACGGAGTGGCGAGCAACCATCCCGCCGTACCAGCCCGCCCGGCCGCAGACGGAATGGTGAGCAACTATCCCCCGCCGTACCGGACCAGCCGCAGACGGAATGGTGAGCAACCATCCCCGCCGTACCGGACCAGCCGCAGACGGAATGGTGAGCAACCATCCCCGCCGTACCGAACCGGCCGCAGACGGAATGGCGAGCAACCATCCCGCCGTACCAGCCCGCCCGGCCGCAGGCGGAATGGCGAGCAACCATCCCCGCCGTACCGGACCGGCCGGAGGTGGAGCGGCGAGCAACCACCCCGCCGTACAAGATCCGGTGACCTAGGCGAAGAGGTGGGTCGTGGAGGTGGCTAGGTCGGTTAGGGCTGATTCGAGGGGCGTGCTCACGAGGTGGCCGTTTTGTTTGACGATGGTCCCGCCGACGAGGACGGTTTCTACGTTGCCAGGGTGGGCTGAGGTGACGACGGTCGCGACCGGGTCGGTGAGGCCGCCGGCGAGGTTGAGGTCGGTGGTGCGGAGCAGGATCAGGTCGGCTTGGTTGCCTACGGCAAGGGAACCTACGTCGGGGAGGTTGAGGGCTTGGGCGCCGGCGATCGTGGCCAACTGGAGGACTTCGGCGGCAGTGAAGGAGTTGTAGCCGAGGGCCAGGATCTGCCGCATGAGGCTGAACATGTCGCCGGGGGCGCTGGTGACGGTGTCGATCCCCAGCGCCAACGGGACGCCCAGGGACTTGAGGCGGACAGCCACAGCGGGGCCCATTTCGAGGCGGGCCTCGACGGCGGGGGCGATCGAGACGGAGGCGCCGGAGTCGGCGATCAGGCGCAGTTCGTCGTCGGAGAGGTTGTTGCAGTGGACGTAGAGGGTGGTCGGGCGGAGGAGACCCGCCTTCTCCAGAAGGGCGATCGGGGTTTGGGTGACCTCGCTGCGGTCGATGTGAGTCACCACGGAGAGGCCGAGCGAGGCCGCCAGAGCCCAATCCGCCGAGACGACGTCGAACGGCGCGTACGCCGGTCCGGTGGATGCGACCGCGATCGTGATCCGCGGGGAGGCGAGGTCGGCGACGTGCCGCATGGCATCCGCATCGACCGTTCCGCCGACCAGCGGCGAGGGACCGAATCCGTAGACCGCACGGATCCCACTGCGATCCAACGCGTCAACGGCAGCCTCGGCAAACTCCACCGAGCCCTGCACATGCGAGTAGTCCTGCACCGTAGTGATGCCGCCGTCCAGGCACTCCAGCGCGCCGACAAGGTTGCTTGCGGCAACATCCGAGGGACGGTACCGCGTCCCGCGCGCCTGCATCACGTGGTCGAAGTAGTACCCGAGGTCGCCCTCGGTCCCGATCCCCCGCAGCGCCGCCTGCCAGACATGCCGGTGCGTGTCGACGAAACCCGGCAGCACGATCCGTCCGCGCGCATCGATCACCTCGGCTCCGAGAGCGGACAGCCCCGGGCCGACCGCGACGATCCGGCCGTCCTCGATCAGTACGTCGGTCTCCGGCCGCACCACCACCTCCGGCGCGGTGTCGATCACGAGACCACCCTGTACGAGCGTGCGCATCACAATTCCCCTCAGTGGAAAGCTTTCTTCAAAGCTATCACCAAAGGCATCTAGACTGTCAACCATGACGACAGATCGGGTGGACGGGATCCTCGCGGCCTGGCAGCACGAACTGCCGGCCGCGCTGCACCCGACCAGTGAGCTGACCAAGCGAGTGATGGTGCTGGCCGACGCCCTGGATCAGGCCAGCCGGCCGGTACTACGAGAGCTCGGCCTGACGTCGGCCGAGTACGACGTGATCGTCGCGCTGCGCCGTGAGGGAGCGCCGTACCGGCAGAAGCCGTCGGACCTGAGCCGCAACCTGTTCCTGTCCTCCGGCGGCACCAGCAACGTGATCAACCAGCTGGTACGGCGGGGCTACGTCGACCGCGAGCCTGATCCGGAGGACGGCCGCGGCACCCAGATCCGGCTCACTGCCGAAGGGGTCAAGGCGGCCGAGGAGGCCGTGGTCGCCAGCTCCGCGGCCCAGCACAAGGTCTGGGACGGGTACCCCGACGAAACGGTCCAGCAGGCGCTCGCCGTACTGCGAGCGCTACAAGGACTGGACACATGACGAGGCGGCCGGTCCCCAGACAGGGATCCGGCCGCCTCTCTCGTGGTTATCCGGCCTGAAAGAAGGCGCCCTTGAGGTAGTCGTGCACTGCGTCCTCCGACACCCGGAACGAACGACCCACCCGCACCGCGGGCAGCTCACCGGAATGCACCAATCGGTACACCGTCATCTTGGACACGCGCATGGCCGTGGCAACCTCTGCCACGGTCAGAAACTTCACCTCTGCGAGCGGCTGCTCACCACCGGACTTCTTTGATGCCATTTGCGCACCGCACTTCCAGCACGGATCGTGCGCCGGCTTCCCCTCCGGCACCTCCGTCCGTGCATGTGTCGAGACTAGTGGCTGTTGGTGCGAATGGGAAAGAGGGGGACTCGTGTGACTCGATCCTGTGACGAAGTCAGTACGTAGGGTCGAGGCCCAGGTACGGAAAACAGATGTCCCGGGTGGCCTTGATCGACCGGTCCAACCAGGTGTCCGGGTTGTAACCGGTCGACCAGTCGATGTACTCCGGGTCCCGCCCGTCCGTCATCCGCAGCGGTGCCACCCGCCCGAACCGGATCTGTACCTCTTCCCGCCACGCCTCCGGCACCGGAGTCTGCGGATCGACCGGCTTCCCGGCGACGATCGCCAGCAGATGGCTCCACGCGCGCGGGACGACGTCGATGATCGCGTAGCCGCCACCGCCGGTCGCGACCCACTTCCCGTCGGTGACCTCGTGCGCCAAATCGTGCAGAGCCAGGTACGCCGCCCGCTGCCCATCAACCGTCTTGGTCAGGTGCGCGAGCGGGTCCTCCACATGCGAGTCACACCCATGCTGCGTCACCAGGATCGAAGGCCGGAACGCCCGAACCACGTCCGGCACGATCGCGTGGAACGCCCGCAGCCAACCGGCATCCCCGGTCCCAGGCGGCAGCGGCACGTTCACCGCAGACCCCTGCGCATTCGGCCCACCGATCTCCCCCGATCCACCTGTCCCCGGGAAGAGCGTGGTCGGCGACTCGTGCAGGCTCACGGTCAGCACCCGCGGGTCGTTGTAAAAGACTTCCTGTACGCCGTCCCCGTGGTGCACGTCGACATCGACGTACGCGACCCGCTCGGCGCCATGATCGAGCAGCCACTGGATCGCGATCGCGGGGTCGTTGTAGACGCAGAACCCGCTGGCCCGGTTCGGCATCGCGTGGTGCAGGCCACCGGCGATGTTCGCCGCGTGCAGCACCTCGCCCTCCCAGACCGACCGCGCGGCCTCGACGCTGGCCCCGGCGATCTGCGCGCTCACCGCATGCATGCCGGCGAAGTTGTACGTGTCGTCCGACCCGAGCCCATGCTCAAGATCCGGTACGTCGGGATGCTCGCTCGCGCGTTTGACCGCGTCGACGTACTCCGCCGTGTGCACCGTGCGCAGCAGGTTGTCACTCGCCACCGGTGCCGGGACGATCGGCAGATGGTCGAGGATCCCGAGTTCCCGGGCCAGGCGGATGGTCAGCTGCACCCGGACCGGACTCATCGGATGCCCGCGGCCGAAGTCGTACCCCGTCAGCGCATCCTCATAGACCAATCTCGCCTCACCACTCATGTGTCCTCCGCTTCGCTCCGGCCCCATGAGCCTTGCTCCCTGTGCCTTTTGATGAGCTCGCTCCGCTCACTCAAGCGACCATAGCGGTCCACCTGGAGTTCGGGGTCGGTCGAAAGGTTTGCCGGGGTCCCGGCAGCGGCTGACGATCGATGCGCACCCGCCCAGCTTTCGAGGAGACCTCCATGCGTGCGATCGCTCGTGCCCTGCCCGCGCTGCTCAGTGTGGCCGCGCTGATCGGAACCGGCGTCAGCGCCGGAACCCTCACCACCAGTACGACGGCCGCACCCGCCGCCGACACCCCCGCCGTGCCGATCAACCGGGCGACGCCGACCAAGATCATGCCGCTCGGCGACTCGATCACGGCCAACTCCACCGGCAACGGCGCGGCGTCGTACCGGCCGGACCTGTGGCAACTGCTGAAGGCGGACGGCCGGCCGATCGACTTCGTCGGCTCCCAGGTCAACGGGCCGGTGGCCCTGATGGACCCCGACAACGAGGGCCACGGCGGCTGGACGATCAGCCAGATCCAGGCGAACGCCGTCAACTGGATGAACACCTACCGGCCGGACGTCGTCACGCTGCAGATCGGCACCAACGACATGTACGACGACGCCTCGGCCGGCGCCGCGCCGGGCAAGCTGTCGACGTTGCTGGACACGATCACCAGCACGCTCCCGGACACCAAGGTCTTCGTGAGCGCGATCCCGCAGCTCGCGAACGCCGACTACTACACCCGGGTCGCCGCCTTCAACTACACGATTCCCGGCATCGTCGCCGGGAAAGTTGCCGCTGGCAAGCATGTCAGCTACCTGGACGCGAACTCCGGCCTCTTCCAGCCCTACGACTTCGTCGACATGTGGCACCCGAACTACGGCGCCGCGTCCAAGGCCGCAGTCCGCTGGTACGCCGCGTTGACCGGGCTGCAGGTGACCCGGTTCGAGGCCGAGCAGACCGCCAACGCGACGATCAGCGGAGCTCCGACCAAGCGGACGCAGATCATCTCCGCCTCGGGCGGTGCGAAGGTCGGGTACATCGATCTCCCGACCAGCTTCGTCAAGTTCACCTTCGATGTCGGTGCCGCCGGCACCTATCGGATCCGGGCCCGCGGCGCCAACGGGATCGGGACTCCCTGCACGCACATCGTCGACGCCAATGGCGGTACGCCGGCCACGATGACGTACCAGTCGTACAGCTGGGACCTGCTCGGTACCTCCGCGGTCGACCTCGACCTGAAGGCGGGGACGAACACCGTCACCTTCAAGAAGGGCGAGTGCTACACCGAACTGGACGCGATCGACATCAGCCTCAAGCCGACTGCCTGATCGCTAGAGCGTCTGGGCCATCAGGGTGAGCGGGCGCGTCGGGTCGTAGAACGTCTCGATGCGCCCGGTCGGCTGGAAACCGGCCCGGCGGTAGAAGGCCGCGGCCCGCGGAGCGGCGTCATACACCCAGAGCAGCAGCCGCTTGAACGACTGCTCGCGAGACCACGCCAGCAGCGAGGTGGTGAGCGCATCGGCCACTCCCACGCCACGGAACGACGGGTCGACCCACATCGAGAGCATCAGGGCGGCATCCGGGTCCCGCTCGTCCGGACCGGCCGGTACGCCGATCACCATGCCCGCGGGTTTGCCGTCGGACTCGGCCAGCAGGGTCACCTTGGTGTCGGCGCTCAGCCGGGCGCGCCAGTCGGCCGCAGTCAGCGCGATCGACTCACCGTGCGTCTCGTAGAAGGATCCCGGCGCCTCGAGCAGGGCGCGCAGCCGGACCTCACGCAGGATTTCCCAGTCGTCCTCGGCCAGTCGCTGTACCAGCACCGTCATAGCCTCCATTTTGGCCCACGTGGTCTGGAGGCCTGGAGGGGGCGGGTTGGAGCAGCGGGCGGCGCAACACCCCTCCCAGGCTGCGCCGGCCCGCTCAAGCGCTGGGTCAGCAGCGGGTCCAACAGCCGGTTCATCGCGTTGGGACTGCAAAGCGTTACAGGATCTGCAAGGAAAAACAGATTCGTTGCCCAGAGTGAGCCTGGGGTAGCCCTCGAACCGCTCCCGGGGCTAGGCTTCGGGCGTGAACACGAATCTGCAGCAGTGGTGGGCCGTCTAGGGCGGTCACCCAGCGTTCACGCGCATCCATGAGGCCGTCTCGCCGAGACGGCCTTTTTTGTGCCCCGGTGAGACCCCAACTCACCCGAAAGGCACTGATCATGACCTCGCTCTCCGGCATCACGCCGTCCGGCCGCCTGACCCTCGGCAACCACCTCGGCGCCCTGTCCCGGTTCACCGACCCCGACGGTTTCTACTTCGTCGCGAACCTGCACGCCATGACGACCCGGCACAATCCACGACGGCTCGCCGCCCTCACCCGAGAATGCGCGACGCTGATGCTCGCCGCCGGCATCCCGCCTGGAGCGGTCTTCGTGCAGTCCGACGTCCCCACGCACGCCCAGCTCGCCTACCTGCTCGAGTGCACCACGTACGTCGGCGAACTGGGCCGGATGATCCAGTACAAGGAGAAGGGCGGCCGCCCGATGACGCGGGCGTCCCTGTTCACCTATCCATGCCTGATGGCGGCCGACATCCTCCTGTACGGCGCTGAGCAGGTCCCGGTCGGCGGTGATCAGGACCAGCACGTGGAGCTGGCCCGGGACGTCGCGATCCGGTTCAACCGCGAGTACGGCGAGACGTTCGTCGTACCGAGGCTGCACAAGGCGGCGCTGGCCACGCGGATCAAGGACCTGACCACCCCGACAGCCAAGATGAGCAAGTCCGACACCGACGACGCGGTCGGGACGATCCGGCTGCTCGACCCGCCGGACGTCATCCGTCGCCAGATCATGCGGGCGGTCACCGACTCCGAGAACACGGTCCGCCACGACGAGGACAACAAGCCGGGAGTGACCAACCTGCTGGAGATCCTGGCCGCTTGTACGGACGGCGACCCGGTCGCGTTGGCCGCGGCGTACTCGTCGTACGGCGATCTCAAGCGGGACGTGGCGGACGCCGTACTGGCCGTGATCGAGCCCCTGCAGAAGGAGTACGCGCGACTCGCGACCGACCCTGGGGCGATCGACGAACTGCTGGCGCAAGGGCGGGATCGCGCCCTTGAAGCGAGCACTCCCCGACTCCAAGCGGCGATGCGAGCCATGGGTTTGGCAGGATCAATGCCATGAAGATCCGCGCCGCCACCTTCAACCTCCGCAATTCTTCCGCCCCGGACGGCGACAACGCCTGGCCGGTACGACGGAATGCGGCGGTGGCGGCGATCGAGCTCCTCGACGCCGACGTGGTCGGGCTGCAGGAAGTGCTGCCCGACCAGCTCGAATACCTGCGGTTCCGGTTCCCGAAGTACGAGATCGTCGGCGTCGGCCGCGACGATGGCATCGACGCCGGCGAACGCTCCTCGGTCATGGTCCGCACCGGCGATTGGCGCATCGAGCGCTCCGAGACCCGC
This sequence comes from Kribbella sp. NPDC058245, assembly GCF_042882005.1. Classification (NCBI taxonomy): domain Bacteria; kingdom Bacillati; phylum Actinomycetota; class Actinomycetes; order Propionibacteriales; family Kribbellaceae; genus Kribbella; species Kribbella sp. NPDC058245. Next base: position 300,718 of record NZ_JBHVWY010000001.1, on the reverse strand, counting down.
TGGCTCTCCGACGACCCCGGTACGCCGGGCTCGGTCGGCTGGGATGCCGACCTGACCCGAGTCGCGACACTCGTCTGGCTACGACACCGCAGCGGTACGACGATCGGCGTACTGAACACGCATTACGACCACGCCGGCGAGGTCGCGCAGCTCCAGTCCTCCCGCCTGGTCGCCAAGTGGACCGCTGGTGACCTGCCGTGGATCGTCATGGGCGACCTGAACGCGACCCCGGATTCACCGCCCTTGAAGGCGTTGACGGACGCCGGCCTGCGGTACGCCGTACCAGCTGATGCCGGTGGTAGCTGGCACAACTTCACCGGGGCCGAAGACGACGACCGGATCGACCACATTTTGGTGAGCCCGGCCTGGACGGTGACCGAGGCGGCCGTCTCGCACTTTCGCCCCGGCGGAAGGCTGCCCAGCGACCATTGGCCGGTCATGGCCACGCTCAGCTTGTAGACCAATCGGCGATTGGTCTAAAGGCAGGCTGGACCAGGTCGCCAGCCGGGCCGACCATGGTGTCGACTAAACGCATGTATGCCGACAACGAACCGCGCTGGCGCGTCCTCGGCCCCTGGCAGGTGGGCTCTGATCTCGCCGAGCTGACCTTGCCCCCAGGGCAGGCCCGAGTGGTTCTGGCGTCACTGCTGCTTGCCGTCAACCAGCCGGTCGGGCTCGACGCCCTCGCCGACCAGGTCTGGCCTGAGCGTCCACCAGCCAACCCGCCCGGCACCCTCCATACCTACGTCTCGCGCCTGCGCCGGGTCCTCGGTGCCGGCCGGATCGAAACCGACCAAGCCGGGTACGTGCTCCGCGCGGATGAGCGGAACATCGATCTCCACCAGTTCCGCGCGCTGTGCGCCCAGGCCGCAGCCGCGGAATCGCCGGCTGCAGAGCTGAAACTGCTCCGTACGGCGCTCGCGCTCTGGCGCGGCAGACCCTTCGGTGACTTGACCTCCACGTGGCTGGACCGCGACGTCGTACCGCAACTAACAGAGGAATGGTTCGCGGCGACCGAGCGCAGGATCGACCTCGAACTGGCCGCCGGGCCACCCGGGGGTGTGGTCGCGGAACTGTCCGACCTCACTCGGCAGTACCCAACTCGTGAAGCGCTGTGGTTCCGGCTGATCGACGCCTTGCGCCGCTCCGGCCGCCGAGCCGAAGCGCTCGACCGCTATCACCAGGTCCGCGCGATCCTGCGAGATGAGCTCGGTATCGATCCGAGCCAAGAGCTGGACGAGTTGCACCGCGCGATCCCGAACAGCGAGGCGAGCCACGGACCGGAACCGATTCGGCAACTGCCGCACGGCATCCGCACCTTCGTCGGTCGCGGTGCAGAACTGACCGCACTCGACGCGCTGGATCGTGAGCAGTCACCGAACCAGGCGACCATTGTCACGATCGACGGCGCGGCCGGCAGCGGCAAGACCACCCTCGCGGTGCACTGGGCACACCGGAAAGCCGCCGACTTCGGTGACGCACAGCTGTATCTGAACCTGCGCGGCTACGGCCCCGGCGACCCAGTCAGCCCGTACGACGCCGCGGCGATGCTGCTGCGGTCCCTCGGCGTCGCCGCCGAACGGATCCCGGGCACGCTCGAGGAGCGATCCGCCTTGCTACGCAGCACATTCGCCGGCCGGCACGTGCTGCTCGTTCTGGACAACGCCCGCGATGCCGACCAGGTCCGTCCACTGCTCCCCGGACCCGACAGCCTCGTCGTCGTAACCAGCCGCAATCAGCTGCGCAGCCTGGCGATCCGCGACGGCGCCCGCCGACTGACATTGCGGTCAATGGAGCCGGACCAGGCCATTGAGTTGCTCGCAGCAACTATCGGTGCTGACCGCGTCGCCGCCGAACCGGAGGCCAGCCGTGCTCTGATCCGGCTCTGCGACCGGTTGCCGCTCGCGCTGGCCATCGTCGCCGAACGCGCAGACCGCGCCCCGACCCTCGCCGAGGTGGTCGACGCACTGGGCGACGCGCAGGCCCGCCTTGCCCACCTCGACGGCGGTGATCCGCAGTCCGACCTGACCGCGGCTTTGTCATGGTCGCATCAGGCTTTGCCAGCCCCGGCTGCTGCGATGTTCCGGTTGCTCGGCCTCCATCCTGGGGACGACATCGGCTTGCCGGCCGCGGCCGCACTGGCCGGGCTCCCGCTGATGCAGGCTCGGGCGGTGCTCGATCATCTCGTCACTGTTCACCTGGTTCACCAACATCGGCCTGGCCGGTACGAAATGCACGACCTGATCCGGCTCTACGCCGGCGAACTCGCCGCGGACGTCCCCCGCTTTGAACGAGACACGGCCATGGACCGGCTAGCCGACTGGTACCTGCACGCCGCGTTGAGTGCCGACGGGCGCCTGTCGCCGTTCCGGCCGAGAGACTTCGCTGAACCGTTCCGTCCGACGTCCCCGACGCCGGAGTTCGCCACCGTCAGCGACGCTGTTGCCTGGTTCGAGCAGGAGTACGACTGTCTGCGCGCCATCATTACCTGGTCGGCGTCCCACCGACGCGCTGGACATGCCTGGCGGACCGTCATAGCGATGCTGATGTTCATTGACAACCGGCTCCCGTGGTCAGACGGGCTGGCACTCTTGGAGTTGGCCGTCGACGCGGCCAGCACGGAGTCCCGGCCGTCGGCGCGCGCTCTCGCTCTGAACTCCCTCGTCTTCTTTTCTTTCCACCGACGGGACTGGGCACGTCTTGAGAGCTACCTGACCGAGGCCATCTCGTGTTTCCAGGCGGATGGGCACACTCGGGGCGAAGGGTCAGCGCTCTCCAACCTCGCCTACCTGCATGCGGAGCTGGGACATTTCGAGCTCACGCTCGAATACAGCGACCGAGCCATCCGGCTCTGCGCCGAGTCCGGCGAAACGCGCGGCCTCGCGATGAATCTGCACAATCGAGGTGTCGCACTGGCAGCGACAGGCCGCCACGCCGAGGCCCTCGAGGCTCACCTGGAGTCCGACAGAGTAAATCCGGGGGACCCGGCGACGGAAGCGATCAACCTGCAGGATCTCGGCCGCACCTATGCCGAACTCGGCCGGATCGCGGCCGCAGTCCGAGCTTTCCGTCGCTGCGTCCAAAAGCTCAGGATGATCGACAACCGGCGCGGAGAGGCCGACGCCCTGATTGACCTTGGCAAGCTGCTGCTCAAGGCCGACCACCCCACCCTCGCCGCCGGTCCCCTCCGGACCGCCCTGACGATCCTCGTCGAGTTCGCCGACCCCCGCATCGCCGACGTCGAAGCGCTGCTTGCCCAAGCGGAACAACAGACCGCTCGCTGACAGCTTGCGGCTCCCGGAGTCCCCGAGAGCCGCAAGCCGGTACTCGTTAGAAGTACTTCAGGTTCGTCCCGGGGACCGAGTACACCGCGTTCCCGCCGATGTTGCCCCGCGAACGCGGTTCTGACGACCTCCGCGACGCGGATGCGCTCTGGTTCACCCAACTGAACCAGCTGCGACCGATGCCGGCTACGTTGTTCCCTCCCGTCCAGACTGGGCCCGCGATTGAGGCCTCAGCCGAGCGCCAGCGATCCAAGAACGTGGTGCTCTTCACGTCGTAGTAGCGGGCATTGTTCGGGCCAGGCTGCTGCTGACACGGGACAACCATCTGGATCATGCTCCCAGCGCTGCTGTAGCACTTGGCCGGCGACCCGGCGCGGGAGTCCTTGATGTTGTCGGCCTCGGCCATACCAGCGCTGAACCCATTGATGACCTGTGCGCCGATACCGAGGTTCGCGTCCATCCCACCAGGCGGCGGAATGGGGGTACCGAACGCGGCTTTTCTGTACTTGTTGATCCAGCCGCCCCATCCACCCAAAGCCGCCCCAGCGAGGTCCATGCCGAAGCTCAAGAAGTTCCGTTCCTGGATGGAGCGGTAAGCGTCAAGGACATTGAGCGCGGAACTGGCTACGTTGAGCACCCTCGCGCCAACGTTGATCGCCATGGCCGCACCAGCGACCCAGCCGACCGGATTGGTCATTGCCAGCGCGAACCCCACGATTCCGAGGCCGGCTCCGATGGCACTGCGGTGTCGATCTACCCAATTCACAGTGTTCTTGAGCCAGCTCCACCACAAGCCGGTGGGGTCGGAGGCGTTGACCGGAGTGCTGCCGGCGTAGGAGTAGCCGTCGAGTTGTTGCGGGCTGTCCTTATCCATTAGCGGGTCGGCGGACAGGAAGCGTCCGGTGTCCGGGTCGTAGAGGCGGGCGCCTAGTTGGGTCAGGTTGGTTGAGGGATCCGCGGTACCGCCGACGAAACCTTTCTGTCCGGGGAAAGTTGCGGCGGCCTCACCACGTGGGGCGCCGAACGGGAGTTCGCGTCGACGAGCGACCGACTGGCTCTCGGCGTCGACGGCGAGGCGTTGGGTGCCGTGGTGGTCGGCGGCGAGCCAGGTGAGCTTGGCGCCGGTGCGGACGGCCATTGTTGCGCCGCCGTGTTCGTAGTAGCGGGTCCCGGTGAGTTTGACGGTGGCCTTGTCCAGGCGGATCTCTTGGCCTGGCAGATACAACACCGAGCTGGTCGGGTCGTGCCGGATCAGACGACTTCCGTCGGCGGCGTAGACCGAGGTTGTCTTCGCACCTGCTTCGGTGACAGATTCGACGCGGCTCTCTGGTGTCCACTCGAGTGCCTGCGCACCGCGGGACACCGTGTTACCCGCTGCGTCATAGCTGTAGTTCGTCGTAGCGTTGCCACTCGGACCGCTGGTGGTCACTGAGCTGACCGCGTGTGCAAGCGGCTTGCCGGCGTCCGGGTAGTTGTAGTTGCGCGTGGTGTCACCACTGGCTGCGTGCTGAACCTCGGTACGCCGGTTGCCCGCCGGGTCGTAGTTATAGCTCGACCAGTACGGCGCCGGGCCCGAAAGTGCTTGTGTGGTTGGGTTTTCGTCGCATCCGGCCCCGTTCGTCCAGGCCTCGGTCAATCGCTGGACGTGGTCGTAGCGGAAGCACTGAACGTCATCCGGAACACCCGGCGCGCTCTCGGCGATCGAGGTGATCCCGCCCGCAACATTGCGGGTATACCGAGTGTCGGACTGCATTGGTCGCGGTACTTCGGCGTCCACCACAGTGCGGTTGACCTGCCGCGTGTTGTCGTCGTAGTACGTCGACAGCCAGGTCCGCTTCCCGGTCTCGCCGAGATGTACGCGCTGCTGCTCGCCGTACTTGGTGTACTCCGTATTGAGGACGTACTCGGTGGTGCTGCCTTCCGGACCGCCGTACGTGTGCAGCGGCCGGCCAAAGTCGTCGTAGCTGTGGAACACCGACTCCAGCGGCAGTTCGCCTGCCTTGGGGAAGGTCTCGCTCTCCAGGCTGCCGTCCGGGTTGTACGTCAGCGTGGACTCATAGGACCCGGCCAGGTCCCCCTCATTGATGGGGATGGTCGTTATGCTGCGGTACGGCTGATAGAGCGCCGTGTACGCGGTGACAGCGCTGACGTAGGCGTGGTCCTCGGCGTCGTAGCGGGTCGCCGTGGCGGGCTGCCCCTTGGCTACTGTGTCGTAGGTCCAGGCCGCCAGTTTTCGACCGGTCAGTGACCCGGCGAACTCTGCGGTCTTGCGATCGAGATCGTCGTAAGCAGACGCGATGGTCTGCGAGCGGGCGTCGGTCTGCGCGACCACCCGGCCGGCGTTGTCGTACGTCGCCTTGCTGGTCCCGCGGTCCGGGTCCTTGGCCTCGGTCTTCCGGCCGCGGAGATCATAGGTGTACTGCCATTTGTTGCCTGCGGCATCGGTTAGGACAGCCAACTGCTCAGCCGGCGTGTACTCGTACTTGGTGGCGTCGTACGCACCGGTCGGTGTCGCACCCTTGTACTGCCGGAGCTCGACCAGATGGCCACGAGCGTCGCTGATCTTCGACGTTGCCGGGCTCCCGTCCGGCGGGTCGACGTCCACCCGGTCACCGCCGTACCGCGTGCTGGTCCGGAACTTCTCGGTCGGGCCACCGCTGAAGATCGACTCGACCGTTCGGCCGGCGCCGTCGTACTGCGTGGTGGTCAGGCCGGGCGCCTCGTTGTCGTTGGCGACCCAGAGGTTCGTGTCGACGTCGGCGGTGTTGAAGAACGGCTGGGTCGACTTCCACACCCGGCCCTGCGAGTCGTACCTGGTGTCGGTGAGCAGCCGGCCGCCATTGACGGCAGGTGCCTGGACCTGGCGGGCTCGCAGCAGACCGTCGTAGATGGTGTTCGTCGACACGTAGCGGCCGTTCGGGCCGAGCGTGGTGGCGGTGACGACATTCGGTTGATCGTTGCGGACCAGGTAGGTGTACTTGACGTTGGGCGACTGCGGACTGCTGCCGCCCCGAGGCCGGTTCGGCAACCACGCCGCGGTCACTCGGCCGAGAGCGTCGTACGTCGATTCCGTCACGCGGCTGTTCGCGTCGGTGACCATCAACTGGTTCCCGAACGCCGGATCGACGGCGACAGCGTTGGTGTGGCCGAGTGGGTTCGTGGTGACGGTCTTGGTCACCGGCCCGCCGGTCGTCGGCGTGTACGCCGTGGTGGTCAGTTTGCCGAGCGCGTTCCGGTTCTCGACCGCCCGGCCGTGCTGGTCGTACTTCGCCGTCGAGACGGTGGTGTACACCGGCCCGGAGGCTGGGCGCTCGGCCAACTGCTCGGACCGAGTCACCGTTCCACGCACCGGCGGGAGACCGGCGTCTTGGTCGTCGTACGACGTGCGGTCGTCGGAGATCGCGTTCTTCGGGAAGACCGGAGTGGTCCCGCAGTTCACCGACACCTTCTCGACCCGCGACGGCAGATTCAGCAACCAGGCCGTCATATTGCGCACGTAGGTCGTCCGCGTGCAGGTGTCATCGGCCGGGTCGGCGACATCACCCAGATCGTCAACCTGCTTGGGCTGGCCACGATCGTCGTACGTGGTCACGCTCTTCGTGGTTCGCCAGCCGCGACCGCCGTCCAGCGCGACCATGTCGCGAGCCGTCCCGATACCGACGATGTAGGAGCTGTAGTCGCCTCGGGTGGCCGTCGGCCCTTGCCAGACCGGTTCGGTGATCGACTTCTGTACGACGGTCGCGGAGTCCCCGAGATACGTGGTGGTCTCGAGGCCGGCGCCTTGCAGCCAGTCGTGGTCGGTGTAACTGCCGCCCTCGGAGTCGGTGAGCGGCACCGGCTTGGTACCGCCGGTCGGTGTGGCTCGGTCACCGTTCATCCCGCGGAAGAACCGCTGCTCGGTCAGCGTGACCGGACCGGACGGATCGTTCGGCACACCCTTGCGGATCCGCACCTTGCCGAAACCGCGGAAGTCGTCCCAGGTCTTCTTGTCGGGCGGCGTGAACTCGGACTGGCTGTAGTGCCAGGCAGCGCCGTCGAGGTACTCGTAGCTGGTCTCCTGCTGCGGGTTGGAGCTGATCCGGTCGGACTGCACGACCGACGAGACGACGTACTTGTGGAAGTAATCAGTGCGGTCGGCGTAATTGCCCGTTTTCCGCCAAGTCACCGGGAAACAGCGTTTGGTGTTCGTCTCGGGGCTCGTCGGCGGCGCGGTGCAGTCCGGCGGCGCGTAGTTCACCGATGTGACTCCCCCGGCCTCCGACACGATCCCGGTCACCCGGTACCGCATCAGCGGTGTCACCGGATCGGCCGGCGGCACCCGGTTGGCGTAGGCGGCACCTTCGAACGTCACCGGCGGCAGCGTGATCGAACCGCCCACCAGGCCGGTGTGGCTGATGGACTTCAGCCACAGCGCCGGCTTCCCGCCGTCACCCGGCTGCGGGAATTGCTGATCCAGATTCCAGCGATCCACATCCGTGTACGACGATCCGCGCAGTACCTGCGTGGTCACCGAGGCAAGTCGCTTGGTGCTCCAGAAACTCGGTGCGTATTTGTCCTTGCAGGTGGCCGACTCGCAGCGCGCATCCAGCGGAACGTCGGGAAAGTTCTCCTTCTTGTCCAGCGTGCAGTCGCTCCCCGGAACACACCGCTCGGCGGTACCGAAGACGACCCGGCCGGACGGCTGCGCGGTACCGGCGCCGTGCAGGCCGTAGTCGATGCGATCCAGCCAGCCACCGCGGTCGTACTGGACGGCGGTGTCCTTCAGGTTGCGGCCGTAGGAGTTCGTCTCGGTCTGGTACTGCAGCAGGATGGTGTTGCCGTACCGGTCGACGATCTTGTCCAGGTTCCAGCGCCAGGCCTGCTTGCACGACGAGGTGTCGAAGGTCGCGCCATGGCAGGGCTCGCCCTCGTCATCGCCGAAGACCGGGACGGTCCAGGCCGACTTCGCGTCGGCGCGGGAGCCGAAGAAGTACTGAGTGCCGTCGACCGTGGTGATCTTCCAGTACTCACCGTCCTTGGCGTCGGTGCCGGCTCCGGTCAGCCGCTCGACCCGGGAACCGTCGTCGTGCTTGGTCCGCCAGCCGTTCGCACCGGAGATCAGCATTCCGCCGGAGCCGCCGTACGAGGCAATGGCGTTGTCGCTGCGCCAGCACAGATCGCCGACCTGCTGGCCCTTGTTCGAGCCCTCCTTGTCGTCGGCACAACCGCCGTACGAGCGTTCGACGAAACCAGGGTTGAGATCCCAGCCGTCACCGATCCAGGACGGCTGATTGTTGGTGGCACTGGTGCGGCCGTCGATACCGGCCGAGGAGTACGCCAACGCCAGCTTCGGCTCCAGGCCGCCGGGCGCCGGCGGCACCCTGAGCGGGTAGCTCCAGTTGAAGCCGCCGGTCTGTGCCGAGACGTCCCAGGTCGCCGACGCCGCCAACGGGGTGGCGCTCGGGTTCCCGGAACCCACGGGCGCCGCTGGAGCGCCCGGATCCTGGTTACCGGTCACGGCTTTCGTGGATGCGTCGTCGGCGTCCCGGCTCTGGACCGACTGCTGGGTCACCGGCACCGATTTCGTGTCCGGCAGCGGCACCGATGGTCCGGTCGCGGCGGCTGCCGCGTCCGGGGACGGAACGGACACTCCGGTGGCGAGCGTCAGTGCGAACGCCAGAGCGGCTGATACAGCAGATCTTCTGCGCATGCTGATGGTCCCCTCGACTGTCAGCCGGCCAGAGCCGGGTAGGAGCTGAACAGGGTCTCGATGCGGCTCTTGTCCAGCCGGCCGGCGTACACCCGGACGTCGTCAACGTCCCCCGGCCAGAACTCAGCCGGCGTACCGCTGACCAGACCGCGGCCGAGCTGCAGCCCACCGGCAGCGGCCCAGGGTGTGTCGAGCGTGCCGGCGCCCTGCCGGGTGGCATCGACGTACAGCCACAGTTGCTTGGCCTCCGCGTCGTACACGCCGACCAGGTGCCGCCATTTGTTCAGGTCGGATTCTCGTGCCGACACGGACGCCTTCGTCACGGTGCCATCGGCCTCGGGCATCTCGAAGATCCAGGCGCCGTACGGACGGGTGTCCTTGTCCGTGAAGTGGCCCAGCCTGAACTTGCTCGTCTGTCCACCGTCGAGGCTGATCGCGGTGAGGTGGCACGAGAACTCAGCCCCGGGATCACACGTCTTACGCAGCCGAACCCAGGTGGAGACCGTGAAGCTCTTCGAGGTGTCGATGTCGACGCCGGTGGTCGAGGCTGAATCGTCCTGACCGTCGAAGCTCAAAGCCTTGCCCACCCGGCCGTCGATCCGGCTGGGCCCATTGAGCGTGCCCGCCCGGGCGCCGACGGAGTCCGCGGCGTTGGTGCCGCTCGTCTCGTCCAGCGTCCAGTTGTGCGCCAGGCCGAGGTCCCGTCCGGCCATCGCGACCAGTTCACTCTCGGCCAGCACCCGGTCGTAGACCCGGACGTCGTCGATCGCACCCGGGAACGAGGCGCTGCGTACGCCGTTCCACTTGCTGCCGCCGATGATGAATCGGCCGGCCGGATAGTTCCAGGTCTGCGTGTACGACGCCGTGGCGCCGAGCACGCCGTTCACGTGGATCGCGATCTGCTTGCGGTCGGCGTCGTAGCTACCGACCACGTGCTGCCAGACACCCACCTGGGCCAGCGGTCCGATCGCTCGGGCACCGGAGTTCCCGGCATCCTTCACGTCCGCACCGGACATCGCGAACGTCCAAAGGCCCCTGTCCGTGAGTTGCAGGTGGAACGAGCTGACGACTTCACCGTCCTGCGACAGCGGAACCCACCAGCCACCGAGCTTGTCCGGTCGGAGCCAGGCACTGACCGTGAAGCTGCGATCGACATCCACAGCGTGCGGTGCATCGACGTACGCGTCGGTGCCGTTCAGCTGGAGCGCGCGATCCGCAGCGTCCGGCATCGAGGTCTGGCCGGCCGTCCACGTCACACCACCGTGCAGCGTGGCGTCACGGTGGTTCGCCGACGCATCGGTGGTGTTGCCGTCCAGCTTCCAGGTTGCCGCACTCGCGTCGTTGCCCGCCATCAGACCGCGGACCTCGTCCACCGAGATGACCCGGTTGTACGCGCGGACCTCGTCGATCATGCCCGGCCAGGTGGTGGTCGGGTTCCCGTTCCACTTACCGCGCCCGATCCGCATCGGACCGGTCGCGTCGAAGCCGGCGACGCGCGGCGCCGTACCGGCCGGAGCGCCGTTCACGTACAGCCTGATCACCTTGGCCGGTGCGTCATACACGGCGGCCAGGTGGGTGAGCGTGCCGACCTTGGCCGGCACCGTGGAGACCACCATCTCGTCCGCCGGGCGGTTCACTGCATCGGCCGACGGGTTGTAGAACTCCCAGACTCCCTTATCAGCAAGCTGGCGATACCAGAGGAAGTAGCCACTGACGTTCGTGCCGTCCTGAGCCAGGACTGGCACGGTCCAGCCGGTCTGCGGCGCCTTGTCGAGCTTCACCCAGGCTGCGACCGAGAAACTCTGATCCGTGCGAACCACCGGTCCGGCAGTCGCCATCTGACCGTCAACACCATCGAGCTGCACACCGCGGCCAACAGCACCACCGTCCGTACCAGTCAGCGTCGCACCGCCCTGCAGTACGCCGCCGACGCCGCCGTCCACCTTGTTGGCGACCGCAGTGCCGGCCGCTTCCTCGAACGTCCAGTGCGCGGTCTGTACGTCGTCCTGCGCAACCTCGGTGCGGATGTCCTCGTCGGGCAACGCCCGGTCGTAGACCTTCACCTCGTCGATGCCGCCGGACCACGGGTCACAGGGATCGGCACCACACTTCTGCCGACCGACCACCAGTGGCCCGGATGCCTGCCAGGGAACAAAATTCTCCGGCAGAGCCTGCTCGGCGACCCGAACGCCGTTCACAAAGAGCCGGATCACCTTGGCGGACCGGTCGTACACGCCGGTGACGTGTGACCACCGATCGAGCTGCGCCGGTGCGCTCGCGAAGGCGTAAGTACCCGGCGGGCTGACCGCGGTGCCGTTGTGCAGCATCAGCAACGCCCACTTGTTCGTGTCCCCGCGATACTGCAGATAGAAACCGCTGTTGTACGGCGCTCCGTCCTGGCTGGCGATCGCCATCACCTGACCGGATCTCAGCGGCTGCGGTTTGACCCAGGCCGACACCGAGAAGCTGGCATCGGTGCGAAGGGTGTTCGGCGCAGTCATGTTCGTCGTGGGCTGCGTGCCGTTCAGCTGCAGACCCAGGCCGATCGCTCCCGGTGCGTACTTGGCCGCGCCGCCCAGCGTGCCGTCCCGGTCGCCCAGACTGGCGGTGTCCTTGGCATTTCCCTCGAACGACCACTGTGCCAGCGGTCCACGGCCTTCGCGAACGTAGAACCGGTACGTCGTGATCGGGCTCAGATTGCCGGCCCGATCGACGCTCCGGACGAACAGCTCCTGCGGCCCGTCCGCCCACGGAGTGACCGAGACACTCGACTTGCCACCCAGAGCATCTGCTTCGGCCCAGGTGCTGGGCGGCGTCTGCGTGCCCCAGAGGTAATGGTCGACGTCCGCCGTCCCCGGATCGCTGCCGGCGACCGCCGTCCGCTCGAACGTGAACTCACCCGGTACGCCGACGGCGCCGTGCCAGCGATTGTCTTGCTGGTAAAGCGAACCGGTCACCTTCGGCTCTGATGAGGGCGGTGTCCGGTCCACCACGAACGGACCAGGCCCGTTGGTCCAGGGGCTGTAGTCGAGCCGCTGACCGTTGTCGACGTCCCAGCCACGAACCTGCCAGCTCATCTTCTTGCCGTCGGTCAGCGCGACAGTGGTGTCGTGGAAGGAGCCGTTCGCCTGCAGCGAGCCGTACCGGGTCTCGACCGCGCCGTCGGTGGTGATGTCCCACTGCGGCAGGTTGGCCTCGCCGTCCGGGTCGGACAGGCCGGCGATCAGACGGACCGAGCTGCCGCTGAAGTACGACGTACCGGCGCACCACTTGCAGGGTGCCGGCAGCGGCGGATCGCTGCGCACGCTGCCCGGCGCGTTCGGCGCCGCGTTGAACTTGATCCGGAGCTGGGTCGCGTTCGCGTCGTACTTGCGCCAGTAGTCCTGATCGCCCTCGTTGCCGGCCTGGATGATGTAGGTCGACGTACTCGTCGGGTTGATGTGTTCGGTCGGCACCGCGAAGGAGAACTCCTTCCAGCCACCGCAGCCGCCGTTGGCATAGGACGCCGGTGCATTCGCCTCACCGATCGGCCAGCCGCCCGGTGCGTTCGACCAGGTGATGCCCGGCCCGATCGGGCTGGTGCCGAGCAGCACCTGCTTGCGGGCGCTGCAGCTCGGGCTGCCCACCACCGCCGAGTCGAGCCAGACGTTCATGATCCGCTTGCCGACCAGGATGCCGCCGGCCGCGGTGTCGAACTGGAAGTAGGAACGCATCAGGCCGATGCCGTTACAGTCCGAGAAGGCACATTTGCCGACCTGGGCCACATCTGCGCCACCAGGACTGGCGTTCGACCAGGTGCTGCCCGGCTTGCCCTGCGAGACCGAGGTCCAGAACGACTTGCCGTACGTCGCCCAGTTCGGGTCGATCACGATCGGCAGCACGGCCTTCGGGTCCCGGAGCAGGCTCACGTCCGGGCTGATCGTCAGCGCCGACGACGCAACGGCGACTGCCGCCACCGACCGGCGGGCCGGCGTAGCGGAGTCCCACATCGCCGACGGCGGTGCCGAGAAGACCACCGCCCCGGAGGTGTTGCGCGCCTCGAGCGCCCCCGTTTTGGTCGCCGTGACGCGCAGCCCCTCTGTCTGCATACCTAGCCGGATCGGCCCGAGCTCCTGCGCTGCTTCCCGGGTCCGCACCACCAGGTGCTGGGTGTATCCGGTGGACTCGGCGCGCAGCACCAGGTCCACACCGGGCAGCACCTCCCGGTACGTCGCCGTCGACTCGGACAGCTCGGGTGTCGGCAGCGTGCCTGGCCAGGTCAGCGTGATCCGGCTCCCGGCCTTGCCCAGACGCAGCATCGGACCGGTGCCGCCGCCGGAGAACGTCAGCTCGGTGCTGACCACCTTGGGCGCGACGCTGCCGTCGGCCGCGCGGGCGAGGGTCGAGTCGATCCCGGTCCAGCGGTTGTTGCGCAGTACCCGGACCGGCCCGGCCGACAGCTCCGCCACCGACGAGCCGTCGGGTTCGGCGTAGACGGTCCGGTCGGCCGCGCGGAGGCTGGAAACCTCCACCCGGCTGCCCTGCCGGAGCGCAGCTTTGGTCGCGCCGGCCAGGTCGGCCACCTCGGCGACCGGGGGCGGCGCGCCCGCCACGGCGGCCGCCGTACGGGAGGCGTCAGCGGTTGGAAGTACGGAGATCAGTGGCGTGACGAGGACCAGCGCCAGGACGGTGCCGAGGCGCCGGAAGGCTCTCCCCGACGACGGCAGACGTGAATGCAACACAGAACAAACCCCCAGGTCGCGGAATCATGCGCGACCTGGGGTTCTGCCTCCCCCGAGGTGGTCCCAGCTCGCTCGCGAACAGGATGGCCGTCGGGACCTTGACGGGTTCTGTACCGGCGGCGGGGCCGTGACAGACGCCGTCCCCAGGGTCAGATCTTGGCGAAGACCTCTTCGCGGAGGCGTTCGAGGGTTTCGAAGCGCTTGGCGCCGGAGCCGAACCAGTGGTCGGGGACGAGGATCTCGTCGATGCCGGCTTCGGGGTACTGGGCAACGATGTCGAGGACTTCCTGTGCCGAGCCCATGATCACGTGCAGGCCGCGGGACTCGAAGTTCTCCTTGCGGGCGACCGCCTCGGTGTCGCCGGGGGCGATCACCTCGAGGAAGGTCTGGGCCGAACGGCGTACTGTCTTGGGGTCGCGGCCGATGCGGTCGCAGTGTTCGGCGAAGACTTTGCCCTTGTGGGCGGCGAGATCCGGGCGGCCCCAGTGGTTCCACTCGTCGGCGTACTTGGCAACGATGCCGAGGGCAACCTTCTCGCCGGAGGCGCCGATCAGCACGGGGAGTTTCGCGGGCTTGGGCTCGAGCGGGGCGTCTTTGAGCTGGTAGTACTTGCCGTCCAAGGTCGTCCGCTCCTGGGTGAGCAGACCGGTGACCACCTGGCAGGCCTCTTCGAACCGGGCCAGCAACTGCTTCACCGGCGGGAGCTCGATGCCGTAGACCTCGTGCTCGTTCACCTGCCATCCGGCGCCGATGCCGTAGACGAACCGGCCGTTGCTCATCTGGTCGATGGTCGCGGCCGCGTTGGCGGCGACGGCCGGGTGCCGGTAGGTGTTGCCGAGCACCATCGAACCGATCCGCACCCGCTCGGTGCGGACGGCGAGACCGGCGAGCAGCGCGAACGCCTCGTTCACCGGGATCGACAGGTCGTCGTCGTTCTTCATGAAGTGGTCGGCGATCCAGACGCCGTGCCAGCCGGTGCGCTCGGCGTACTCGGCGCCCTCGAGGATTTCGGTCCACGTCCGACCGGCGTTCGGCCAAAAGGAAAAGTCCATGGCCTCGAGCCTACGTCGAGCTGTGGATCAGACGAGGTGCCAGCGCAGCAGGAAGGAGCCGATGGAGAGCACCAGGTAGAGCAGGACGAGCAGGGCGCCGATGCCGGGGCGCGGGGTCGCGCGGCGGGCGGGGCGGCCGGCGGCCTGCAGGCGCAGGGCCTCCATCACGGCGGCGACCTCGGTGGTGCGGTCGGTCGGGATGCCGTTGATCTCGTTCTCGTCTTTGCCGCGACTCAGTACGACGTTGTCGTCGCCGACCTCGATCTTGTCCACGTCCTGCCAGGGCAGGCTGCGGATCAGCATGCTCGTGCGCGCCTTGAGGGCGGTCGGCGTCAGCATCACCCGGTAGAGCACGACACCACCGGCGACACGGACCACGGAGGCACCGATGATCGTCAGCAGGAAGACCGCGAGGATGTCGCGGGCGCCCATCCAGAGCCAGGAGTTCAGTGCCGGTATGGCGACGAACGGCGCCACGAACAGCGCCCAGGCCCACCACGGCGCGGGATCGACCGGGACCCGCCACGGCAGCTCCGGCAGCTCTGCCACCGGTTCCGGGGCAGGGCTCAGCTGCTCGGGGCTCTTCTGCGCCGAACGATTAGCCACAGGCGGGACTCCCTTGACGGAACTGCGGCCCTCACAATAACGCCAGCACCACCGGAGGTGTTATTCGGCGGCGAGATCGCGCGAGCGATTACGCGCCGCTTCGATCGCCGAGAGGAACGCGGCCCGGACCTTGTGGTCTTCGAGCTCCCGTACGGCGGCCGCCGTGGTACCGCCCGGTGACGTCACGCGCTCCCGCAGTACGGTCGGGTGTTCTCCGGTCTCGCGCAGCAGTTTGGCCGAGCCGACCAGGGTCTGCACGACCAGGTCGGTCGCCGTCGTTCGCGGCAGGCCCATGTGGACACCGGCCTCGATCATCGACTCCACCACAAAGAAGATGTACGCCGGTCCGGAGCCGGAGATCGCAGTCACCGCGTCCTGCTGCTTCTCCGGTACTCGGATCACCCGGCCGGTCGCAGACAGCAGGCCCTCGGCCAGGACGAGGTGGCTCTCGTCGCAGTGCGCGCCGCGGGAGATGGCAGCCATCCCCTCGTCGACGAGCGCGGGGGTGTTCGGCATGACGCGGACGACCGCGACCCCTTCGGGCAGCCGCGACTCGATGAAGGTGGTCGAGATACCCGCGGCCAGTGACACCACGGTCTGGGACGGCTTCACCACCGGCGCGATCTCGGCCAGCAACTCCGGCATGTCCTGCGGCTTCACGACCAGCACCAGAGTGTCCGCCTTAGCGGCCGCATCCAGGTTGGAGACGACATCGACGCCGTACCGCTCGCGCAGCTCGGCCGCCCGCTCCGCACGCCGCTCGGTGATCAGCAGCTGTTCCGGTCGCCGGCCGGCCCGGATCAGCCCCGACAACAACGTCTCGCCCATCACACCGGCCCCGAGAATGGCCACCTGGTCAGTCATGCCCACACAGTACTGACGATCCGCCACGCACTCCGAGCATTTGTCCAGGAAGGAGACATAGGATGTCCTATGTCCGCCCCGCTCTGACCATAAGGATCCGCCCATGACCCTTCGCCGCACCCTCGCCCTCGCCGCCACAACACTGCTCCTGCTCAGTGGTGGAGTCGCCGAGGCGACCGCCGTCCTGTACCCCGTTGTCCAGGCCGCCGATGACGACGCCGACGACCTGGACGTCAGTACGCCGACCGCCCCGAGCCTGGCGACGTCCAGCACCCCAAGCGCGTTCGACACCTCGGCCACCTCCCCCGTCGACCATTGCATCCTCTGGAGCGAGACGCTCGGCAACACCTGCTTCGAGTGGGTCGGCGACATCCAATGGGTCCAGGACAACATCGAGAACGGCTGGGCCACCGTCGTGAACGTCCAGACCAACTACGGCAAGGATCGATACTGCCAAGCACCCCCGAAGGCCAAAGGCTGGGGTTACTGCGACTACGACCACAAAGAAGGCAAGTGCGTGCGCTGGCGGTTCTACGAGCTCAAAGACGGCACAACCCGCAACTGGGGCTACTGGAGCGCCTGGTACGGCACCGCCTACGGCTACCCCTGCTGATGCCTACTTCTTGCTGATCAGGGAGCGGGCGAAGAACTGCAGGTTGGCGGGGCGCTCGGCGAGGCGACGGACCAGGTAGCCGTACCAGTCCTCGCCGTACGGGATGTAGATGCGCATCGTGTGGCCGAGACCCGCCAGCCGGAGCTGCTCCTCGGGGCGGATGCCGAACAGCATCTGGAACTCGAAGGAGCCCGGCTGCCGGTTGGCGCGTTCCGCGAGAGCGCCGGCGATGTTGATCAGCCGCGGGTCGTGCGAGGCGACCATCGGATAGCCGGTGCCGTTCATCAGGATCTTCAGCGCGCGGACGTAGGCCTTGTCCACCTGGCGCTTGTCCTGGAACGCGACCGACTCCGGCTCCTTGTAGGCGCCCTTGCAGAGGCGGACGCGGGAGCCGGCGTGCGCGAGGTCGCGGCAGTCGCCCTCGGTACGGCGGAGGTAGGCCTGCAGCACCGCACCGGTCTCCGGGAAGTCCTGGCGCAGCTCGCGCAGGATGCCCAGCGTGGAGTCGGTGGTGGTGTGGTCCTCCATGTCGAGGGTGACCGTCGTACCGGCGTTGCGGGCGGCGTGGCAGATCGTCCGGGCGTTCTCCAGGGCGATCTTCTCGCCGTCACCGGGCAGCGCCTGGCCGACCGCGGACAGCTTGACCGACACCTCGGCGTTCTTGGTCAGGCCGGCTTCGGAGAGCTTGCGGAGCAGCTCGAGGTAGGCGTCCGCGGTGGCGGACGCGGCGGCCAGGTCGGTGACGTCCTCACCGAGGTGGTCGAGGGTGACGTTCAGGCCGTTGCTGACCAGCTTCTCGGTGGCCAGTACGGCCTCCGGAGCGGTCTCACCGGCCACGAAGCGCGCCACGATGCCACTGGAGACCGGCATCGCCGACACGGCCTTCTTGATCTGGGGGCTGCGGGACATGCCCAGCAGGACTCGCCGAAGCACTTCTGTTCTCCTCCTCGAAGCCACCCGGCCCCGTATGCCAGTGGTGTCAGCAGGCTACGCGCCTGAACACGACGCTCCATAATCCTGTGGCCGGAACCACACCAGCGGCGTACTGGTCCGATCACGCTGTGTGTCCGCACCTCGGGCGAGGGAGGATAGGACGTATGCCCATCTTCAAGCGTCGCAAGGCGGCCGTTGTGGAGGCCGACCCGATCGGCGCGTTCTGGTCCTGGTGGACCTCGGTCGGCTCCGAGCTCGTCGCCGACGCGATCGCCCGCAAGCAGCCCGCGGACATCGGCGCCACGCTGAGCGAGTGGGTCAACCGCGTCCACCCCGAACTCGACTGGGAGCTCGGCCCGGGCCTGCACGCCCAGCACGCCCTGATCGTCACCGCCGCCGGCAACCCGAGCCGCCGCGCGACCGCCCGCCGCTGGCTGCGCTCCGCGCCGGCATCGGACCACCTGTGGGAGTACGCCGACCTCCGGCGACCGGGTCCGGTCAGCACGATCCAGTTCGAGGGACTGCCCGCCGTACCGATTGAGCAGTCTGTTGTTGAGGTCGACCCGGATGCGTCGTCGATCCATGTCGGGGTTTATCACCCGGCGTTTCCGGAGCTGCCGGTCGACGTGCGGCAGCGGGTGACGTTCCTGATCCTCGATCTCGTGCTCGGCGAGGAGATGGTCGAGACGTGGATCGGTGCGATCGACACCCTGGACGTCGTACCGCCAGAGCCGCGGCCGATCTCGGCGCTCCTGCCGGCTGTTGCTGCCTTCGCCGCAGAGCACACGCTCGAGGACGGCAGTCCGGCGTGGAAGATGCTCGAAGGTACCCGCGACGGGCACCGCCTGATCGCGACCGCCGAATACCCGCTGCGCTCGATCCGGCGCCCGCACCTCGACACCCACGTCGAGATCTCCGTCGGCTACCCGGTCGTCCGCGACGACGGCCTGCCCGAGTCCGACATGCTCGACGAACTCCGGGCCTTCGAAGACCACCTCACCGCCCGCCTCGGCGGCTCCGGCAACCTCCTCGCCCACGAAACCTCCGCCGGCACCCGCCTCCTGCACTACTACACCGACGGCACGACCCCCGCCGCCGCCCAACTCCAAGCCGCCACCCCCGGCTGGACCCACGGCAAGGTAGCCGTCACCACCACCCAAGACCCCGCCTGGGACAACGTCTCCCACCTCTCCGGCTGACCCCCGGTGACCGCAGCTAGCGTCCGAAAACACGCCGACCACGTACTCGGTCCTTTCGGACGCTAACGGTCGCTTAGTCTGCAACGTGCCGGTTGTCGTGAGTGTCTAGGAGGACTTGTGGGACGTCGTCGTGGGTTGCTGTCGGTCATCTTGGCTGTGGGGTTGGCTGGGGCATCGGGTTTGACGGCGAATGCGACGCCGTTCTCGCCGGGAGCCGCCGGGGCTGGGGATCCGTACTTCCCGGATATGGGGAACGGCGGGTACGACGTCAGCCATTACGACATCAAGCTCGGGTTCGACCCCAAGACCAAGGCGATCGATGCGACGACGACGATCGTTGCCCGGGCCACCCAAAACCTTTCGCGGTTCGACCTGGACTTCCAGGGGCCGTTGAAGATCAGCAAGCTGACGGTGAACGGGCGGGCCGCGTCGTTCAAGCGGACTGGCGCGCAGGAGCTGGTGATTACGCCGCGGCACGGGTTGTGGCGTGGGAGCAAGTTCGTCGTCTCGGTGACGTACGCCGGTGTTCCGCAGAAGATCGATGACCCGGCGCTCGGTATCTCCGGGTGGGCCGCGACCAAGGACGGCGCGGTCGCGCTCAACCAGCCGATCGGCGCGGCGACCTATTACCCGGTCAACGACACCACGGACGACAAGGCGACGTACACGCAGACCATCACGGTGCCGACCGGTCTGACCGTCTTGGGCAATGGTGAGCCCGGCCGGACCACCACGCACGGCAAGCACACGACCTTCCGCTGGCAGATGAACCAGCCGATGGCCAGTGAGCTGAGCATGCTGGCGATCGGGAACTACAACGTCACGCACGGGCGGTTGGCCGACGGGCGGCAGAACATCACGGCGATCGGCAAGTCGGTCGACACCAAGGCCGGCCAGGGCAAGGTCTTCAACGAGACCACGGCGCAGATCGTCGAGTGGGAGTCGTCGGTGTACGGGCGCTACCCGTTCGGCTCGACCGGCGGGGTCATCGGCGATATCGGCGTCCACTACGCGCTGGAGAGCCAGGGCCGGCCGGTGTACGACCAGCGCAGCAGCAACGTCAGCGGCGGGCTGCTCGCCCACGAGCTCGGTCACCAGTGGTTCGGCGACAGCCTCACCCCGGTGCGCTGGTCCGACATCTGGCTCAACGAAGGCTTCGCCACCTACTCGGAGTGGCTCTACCAGGAGAAGTTCAAGGGCGTCCCGGCGCAGAAGAGCTTCGAGGAGGCCTACGCCGGCGAGGACAACTGGACCGGCAAGGTGGCCGACCCGGGCCGCGACCAGATCTTCGACGACCTCGTCTACACCCGCGGCGCGATGACGCTGCACGCCCTGCGCCTGAAGATCGGTGACAAGGCCTTCTTCCAGGTCCTCAAGCAGTGGCCGACCACCCACCGGCACAGCAACGTCTCCACCCAGATGTTCATCCAGTACGTCGAGCGGCTGACGCACCGCGATCTCGATGGCTTCTTCCAGGCCTGGGTCTACCAGCCGGGGAAACCGGCCCTCTAAGGGTGCAACCTGGGTGAGCAGGCTTTCCGTCTTGGGGGAGACATGGAGAGTGGGAGGCGCGGATGAGCGAGCGGGACCAGGCGTTTGTGGAGTTCGTCGAGGAGGCGAGTCCGTCGTTACGGCGGACCGCCTACCTGATCAGCGGGGATCGGCACAAGGCCGATGACATCGTTCAGGAGGCGCTCTACAAGCTGTACCTGCACTGGCCGAAGGTCGCCCGGGCGGGTAACCAGTTCGCTTATGCCCGCCGGATGGTGGTCAACACCGCGTACGACGGTGGCCGTCGGCCGTGGCGCCGAGAGGTGGCGACCGCGGTGATTCCCGAGCGGCAGGCGGCCGGTGACTTCGCGTCCGGCCATGCGGATCGGGACCAGGTGCTGGACGCCCTGCGATCACTCGGCCCCCGCCAGCGAGCGTGCGTCGTACTCCGGTACTACGAGGACCTGTCGGTCGAGCAGACCGCGGAGGCCCTCGGATGTTCGGAAGGCACGGTCAAGAGCCAGGCGGCTCGCGGCCTCGAATCTCTCCGCAAGGCCATGCGACGGACGAGCCCGGCGCTGTGAAGGAGAACCTGATGAACAACGACCCCGAGGTCGGTAACGAACTACACCGGCTCGCCCACGCCGAACCCCTGACCGATTTCGACACCAACGCAGTACTCACCCGCGGCCGCAGCGGCGTCCGCCGCCGCCGTTTCCTCGGCGTCGGCGGCGGCATCGCCGGCGTCGCCGCGATCGCCCTCGCCGCCACCCTGATCCCCAACCTCAGCTCGGCCGGCCAGGACCCGGGCGTCGCGGGCACGGACAACTCCCAGTTCGAAGCCGTCCCGGGGCTGCCGCACGGCGAGGCTGCACTCTTCGTGGACGTCACCCAGGCGCAGGCCCAGCAGCTCTGCGATCTGCGGTACCCCGGCGAGCATCAGAAACTCAAGTCGACCACCGCACGGACACACCGGGTCGGCAGCAAACCGTCGTTCGAGATGCAGAAGCTCCCGGCGAATGGTCGGCATTTCTGCCAGATTCCCGGCGGCGACAAGCCATCGGCGAAGCTGGTCGCCGCGGCCGCGGCCGATCCGCTGCCCAAGGACGCCGCCGGCCAGCTACGGAACTGCTCGGTGCAGACCTGGGTCGACGTCACCGGATGGCGCATCATGGCCGCCGACCGGTCGGCGGCGCTCAAGCAGGCACAGATCGTCGCGGTCTCTCCGTCGGGCCGCAGCCTGATCGCCTGCAGCCTCGACAGCCGCGAAGGCCCCATGGGCGACATGTCGAACACCTTGTTCTCCCGCCTGCAGGCCCCGGACCCCAACCTGGATCCGATCCTCACCCCCGCCAGCGGGACGAAGTGGGCGGAGATGATCGTCTCCGGCTACGGCGGCGGAGCCTGCGACAGCTCGACGAAGAAGTGCGGCAAGGGCTCCGCCACCGCCTGGGGGCGCGGTCCGGCCGAGACCGCCACGGTCGAGGTCAGCTTGCACGGCAAGTCGTACCGGACGCCGGCCACGGAAGGTTGGTGGGCCAGCACCTGGTCGATCCCGCCCCACACCTGGACCGGCGACCCGAAGAAGCCCGACTACCCGGTCTACAAGGCCTACGACAAGAACGGGAAGTTCCTGAAGAAGCTCGGCAGCTGAACCTTCAGGCCGTACGACGTTTGAGGGTGGCGGCGCCGAGTCCGAGCGCCGCCACGATGAAGGCCAGTACGACGAGGATGTCGAGCGCCGGACTGTTGCCTTGGGCAACTCCGACCACCGCGTCGACGGCGTAGGACAACGGCAGCACCGTGCTCACAGCGTGCAGTACGCCGGGTAGGTGATCCCGCGGAAGCAGCAGTCCGCACAGCAGGATCTGCGGGATCATCACCGCCGGCATCATCTGGACCGCCTGGAACTCGGTGGCCGCGAAGGCGCTCGCGAACAGACCCAGCGCCGTACCGAGAACTCCATCGAGGACAGCGACCACGCCCAGCTGCCAGGCAGCGCCTTGGATGTCCAGACCCAAGGCATACAAGGCGATCGAGACCACCACGAGAGCCTGTACGACGGCGATCACGGCGAAGGCGACGGCGTACCCGAGCAGGAAGTCGAGCTTGCCCATCGGCAGTGTGAACAGCCGCGACAGCGTTCCGCTCGATCGTTCGCGCAGCGTCGCGACCGAGGTCACGATGAACATGATGATCGCCGGGAACACTGCCAGCAGCGGTCCGCCGACGCGGTCGAAGGTGGTCGGCGAGTCGTGGAACATCCACCACATCAACGTGACCAGCAACGCCGGCAGCACGATCAGCATCGCGACCGTCCGATGATCCCGCCGCAGCTGCGCAAGTACCCGGCCCGCGATCGCGAGCGTTACCCGCAGAGTCATCGCGCCTCCGCCTTCCGGTCGATGAGCGTCAGGAACGCCTGCTCAATGTCGTCCGTGCCGACCGAATCCAGCAGCGCCCGCGGCGTCTCATCCGCCAGCAGTTCGCCGTCCCGCATCAGCAGCAGGCGATCGCAGCGCACCGCTTCGTCCATCACGTGACTGGACACCAACAAGGTCGCCCCCTCCCCCGCCAGCCGGTGGAACAGCTCCCACAGGTCCCGCCGCAGTACCGGGTCCAGCCCCACCGTCGGCTCATCCAGCACCAGCAACTCGGGCGACCCCAGCAGCGCAGCCGCCAGCGACGCCCGCGACCGCTGCCCGCCAGACAACCGATCCACCCGTACGTCGGCGTGCGAGCGCAGGTCCACTGCGTCAACAACCCGCTGTACGTCGGACGCCGCGACCCCGAGCACAGCCGCGAAGAACCGGAGGTTCTCCACGACCGTCAGATCGCCGTACACGCTGGGTTCCTGGGTCACGTACCCGATCCGCCCGCGCAGCCCGACAGCGCCGGCCGGTGAACCGAGCACCGATACCGAACCCGAGACGCGCGCCTGCAAGCCCACGATGGCGCGGATCAGGGTCGTCTTCCCGCATCCCGACGGCCCGAGCAACCCGGTCACCGACCCGGTCCGCAGCTCGAAGCTCACCCCGCGCAGGACCTCCCGGTCGCCGCGCACCACTCCGACGTCCCGGCAGCTCACCGCATTTGTCACCATGTGATGAATTAACCCACCAGGAGCGCCGTTCACGCAACACCTCAGACCACGGCATGCCCCGTCTCGGCGCTCAAGTCGTCGAGCACCGGGTCGCCGTACCGGCGTCTCAGGTCCGCGAAGGTCGCCGCCTTGTCCGCACCCCAGCGGCTGACGATCACCTCGTAGCTGTCGCCGCTCACGAAGACCGGCGGTGTCCGCTTGCTGTGGAACTTGTCGGCATACATCACCAACTCCTCCTCCCGGGTCCGCGGCAGATAGTCCGCCACCGGGATCGGCAGGTCTTGATCCAGTACGTCGTTCCGCGTGATCCCGACTCCCGTATGACACGACGCGAACCGGCCGATCTCATCCGGGAATCCCAGTCCAGCAAGGGTTTCGTGGCCGAGTACGCCGTGCCGGATGTACGCCGTACCGGCGACTCGATAGACGCCGAGGTCATGGAGCAACGCTCCCGCGCGGACGAGATCGGTGTCGACGTCGAGCCCGGCGAAGAACTGCTCCGCGAGTGAACACACGAGCTGGCAATGCGTGTAGACCGACTCGAAGTCGGCCTGGGTCGGCGCAGCGTCTCGGTGGATCGCGAGGATCTCGCGGTCGGTCGGGATCACCCGGTGAGGTGGTGCTGAAGGACGGGTGCCAGGCGGTCGATCAGGGTCTGCAGGTCCGCCGAGGCGACCGGCTCCAGCTCGATCAGGTAGCGGACCATCGCCATCCCGATCAGCTGCGTCGCCACCAGACTGACCCGGAGCTCCGCGTCGGGTGCGCCCAGAGCCTTCGAGACCGGCTGCAGGATGAGCTGCGTGATGCCTTCGCGCATCGCCCGGGCGACGGCCTCGCTGCCCACCATGCTGCGGAAGATCGCCCGCATCCGCTGCTGCCCGTCGGGCGACTCCCACACCCCGAGAAAGACGGTCGCAATCCGCCGGCCGATCTCGTCGCGCGGACCGTCGAGCACCGTGGCCGCGATCTCGCGCGGGTCGACCGGCAGCGCCATCGACTCGATGAACAGCTCGTCCTTGCTGTCGAAATAGTGGTGCACCAACGCCGCGTCGACCCCGGCCTCACGCGCGACCGCACGGATCGAGGTGGCCGTGAATCCCTTGTCTGCAAAGGACTTCCGGGCCGCTTCGAGGATCTCCCCGCGAGTATCCGGTCCGCCGGGACGCCGCCCGGCGCGCGGAGCCTCCGTCGTACGGCGGGGACTCACGGAGTCAGCTCCGAGATCTCCCCCTCCGGGGTGACCGCGAACGACGACGAACGGCGGGATGTACGACTGAAGTGCTTCTTGGTGAACTCGAGCGACTCGATCAGATCGACCTCACGCTCGGACCGGCTGGTCGCGCGCCGGGTGTTGATCTCGATGATGATGTGGCCGCGGAAGTCCTGATTCGCCAGCGTGGACAGCAGATCGGCCGCCCGCTGCGTACCGCGGCCGGGCACCAGGTGCTCATCCTTGGCCGAACCGGTTCCGTCGGTGAGGTGGACGTGCTTGAGCGTCCGGCCCATCGTCTCGGCGAGCTCGACGCAGTCCTGCTCGGCGGTCGATGCGTGGGACAGGTCGAGGGTGGTGTGCGCGTAGGTCTGCTCGGTCGGGTCCCAGCTCGGCGCGTACGCCTGCAGGCCCTTGCCGGGCGCGCGCCACGGGTACATGTTCTCGACCGCGAAGATCACGCCGGTCTCGTCCTCGAGCCGCGCGATCCCGTCGACAAAACCACGGGCGTAGTCGCGCTGCCAACGGAACGGAGGGTGTACGACGACGACGTCCGCGCCAAGGTCTTTTGCCGCCGCGGCGGACCGTTCGAGCTTCTCCCAGGGATCGGTCCCCCAGACCCGCTGGGTGATCAGCAGGCAGGGCGCGTGGATCGCTAGTACGGGCAACTGGTGGTAGTCGACCAGCCGCTGGATCGCGTCGATCTGGGTGCTGAGCGGGTCGATGCCCACCATCACCTCGACACCGTCGTACCCGAGGCGGGAGGCCAGCTCGAAGCAACTCGCGGTCGTCTCGGGGTAGACCGAGGCGGTGGACAGACCGATCTTGGCGGCGGTTTGAGACGGCATCGGGCTCACCGGGGCTGGAGCTGGTCGAGCTGGGACAGGATGACGCCTTCACGGAGCGCCCACGGGCAGACCTCGAGGGCGGGCAGGTCGAACAGGTCCATCACCGCGTCCGCGACCAGCGCACCGGCGACCAACTGCGACGCGCGACCGGCCGATACGCCCGGCAGGTCGGCACGCTCGGCCGAGGTCATCTTGATCAGCTTCGGCGTCCACTCGGCCAGGGCATCCCGGTTCAGCGTTCGCGGCACGTAGGGGCCGTCGTCGGACGGTGCAGCGCCACAGATCCGGGCCAGCGAGCGGAAGGTCTTGCTGGTAGCAACGGCCCGCTGCGGCTTGCCGGCCCGCAGCACGCCGCCGGCGACGGCGGCCATCTCCATCCGGATCCGTTTGCGCAGTGCACGGATCTCGTCCTTGTCCGGCGGATCCTGGTGCACACCCTCGCGGGTCAGCCGCCCGGCGCCGAGCGGCACCGACACCGCGACCGTCGGCTCCTCGTCGGAACCGGCCGCGATCTCCAGCGAGCCGCCGCCGATGTCGAACACCGCGAGCCGACCGGACGACCAGCCGAACCAACGCCGTACCGCGAGGAAGGTCAGCCGCGCCTCATCCACACCGCTCAGCACCTGCAGATCGACCGAACTCTCGGACCGCACGCGTGCCAGCACCTTCTCGCCATTCGGTGCCTCCCGCAGCGCGGAGGTCGCGAACGCCATCACCGACTCGCAGCCCTTGTCCTCGGCCAGCTCGGCGGCCTCGGAGATGAACGCGACCAACTCGTCGGCGCCCTCGTCGGCGATCCGGCCGTCCTTGTCCAGGTGCTCGGCCAGCCGCAACTCCGTCTTGTGCGAGTACGCCGGGAGCGGTGCGGCACCGCGGTGCGCATCCACCACGAGCAGGTGGACGGTGTTGGAACCTACGTCGAGTACGCCGAGCCGCATACCCAACAAACTACTTCACTCCCGGTGTATCAGTTGTTTCGGAGTTGCCGTTCGCAGTTCTCCGCACTGGGCGCGTACGCTGCACGAGTGCCTGAGGTTTCTCTTGATTTTCCGCGTGCGTGGGTCGAGTTCACCGATCCCGACGATCCCGACCAGGTCTTCCGCTGTGACCTGACCTGGCTGACGTCCAACTGGACCTGCATCTTCGGCGGTGGCTGCGCCGGGATCTACAAGGGCCGGCCGAACGACGGCTGCTGCACGCTCGGCGCGCACTTCTCCGACGACGAGGACGAGCAGCGCGTCAAGAAGTACGTGAAGGAGCTGACCAAGGAGGACTGGCAGTTCCGCAAGGAGGGCAAGGCCAACGGCTGGGTCGAGACCGACGACGACGGTGACCGCAAGACCCGCGTCTGGGAGGGTGCCTGCATCTTCCTGAACCGGCCTGGCTTCAACGGCACCAGCGGTGGTTGCTCACTGCACG
Organism: Kribbella sp. NPDC058245; assembly: GCF_042882005.1. Classification (NCBI taxonomy): domain Bacteria; kingdom Bacillati; phylum Actinomycetota; class Actinomycetes; order Propionibacteriales; family Kribbellaceae; genus Kribbella; species Kribbella sp. NPDC058245. The sequence goes on along the minus strand of NZ_JBHVWY010000001.1, from coordinate 273,686 downwards.
GACTCGCGCTCAAGAAGGGCGTGCACTTCGTCGAGACCAAGCCCGACGTCTGCTGGCAGTTGCCCATCCGCCGCACGTTCCGCGAGGTGGAGCGCCCGGACGGAACGTCGTACACAGAGGTCGGCATCGGTGAGTACGACCGTCGCGGTTGGGGCGCCGGCGGCCACGACCTGGACTGGTACTGCACCGGCAACACCGAGGCGCACATTGCGGTCGAGGCGGTCTTCGAGTCGAGCAAGGTCGAACTGCAGACGCTGATGGGCCTCAAGGCGTACGACGTCCTGGCGGACCTCTGCAAGCAGCGGCTGGAAGCGGCTCGCCCGATCCTGCCGCACCCCGCCTCGCGCTGATTCTTCGTCCGAACGACACGCAGATCCCCCACAAAGGGCGGGGTTTGGGGCAAGAATGCTGGCATGCGTCTGGATCATCTGTCGTACGCGGCCGGCCCTGATGGGTGTCTGGCGACGGTCGAACGGCTGTCCGCGCAGCTAGGTGCGGCGTTCGTCGACGGTGGCGTGCACCCGCGGTTCGGCACGATCAACTACATCCTGCCGCTGGAGAACGACCGCTACATCGAGGTGGTCGACGTGCTCGACCACCCGGCGTCGGACAAGGCGCCGTTCGGCCAGGCGGTCCGGGCCCGCAAGGAGCTCGGCGGCGGCTGGCTGGGCTGGGTGGTCGCGATCCCCGACATGAGCCAGATGGAGAGACGGCTCGGCCGCGAGTCCGTCCCCGGGAACCGGCACCGCCCCGACGGGGTGAACCTGACCTGGCGGCAGATCGGCGTCAAGGGCCTGATCGCGGACCCGCAACTGCCGTTCTTCATCCACTGGGACGACCTCACCCAGCACCCGTCAGTCGGCGGCAAGGACCTCCGCCTGACCGCGCTGGAGATCGCCGGCGACCCGATCCGGGTCACCGACTGGATCGGCCACCCCGCCGACCACCTGCTCGACGACCTCGACGTGAAGTGGGCCGGCCCGAACGGCCAGCCCGGCCTGATCGCCGCCGAGTTCGAGACCCCGTCCGGCATCGTCCGGCTGTAACTCCCCCTGGCCTTGACGCGGGCCTTCCGTCGGCCTAACGTACAACCAAATGGTTGTACATGAGAAGGTCGTCGATCGCCTGCTGCACGCGCTGTCGGACAGCACGCGGCGCGACATCGTCCGGCGCTGCCTGGTCAGCGAGGCCTCGGTGTCCCAGCTGGCCGATCAGTACCCGATGAGCTTCGCCGCGGTGCAGAAGCACGTCGCCGTACTGGAGCGGGCCGGCCTGGTCACCAAACAGCGCAGCGGACGGGAGCAGCTGGTGCGAACCGACGTCGAAGCAGTCCGCCGGGCCCGCGCGGCCCTCGACCAACTCGAAGCCGTCTGGCGCGCCCGCGTCGACCGGATGACCGATCTCCTGAGCGAACCGAAAGGCGATACCCATGACAGTGAAGAGCGTTGACAAGGATCTGGACGCCCTGACCCTGACCTTCGTGGCGGAGTTCAGTGCCACCGCCGAGCAGGTCTGGGAGCTGTGGGCGGACCCGCGCAAACTCGAGCAGTGGTGGGGCCCGCCGACGTACCCGGCCACGGTGGTCGACCATGACCTGACGCCGGGTGGTGAGGTCACCTATTTCATGACCGGCCCCGAGGGCGACAAGCACCACGCGTGGTGGCGGCTTACCGCGGTCGACGCACCGAAGTCGCTCGAGTTCGTGGACGGGTTCGCGGACGCCGACGGCAAGCCGGTCGACACCATGCCCACGAACAGCACCACGATGACACTGACCGAGTACGACGGTGGCACCCGGATGGAACTGCGGTCGGTATTCGACACCGCCGAGGCGATGGAGCTGCTGACCAACATGGGCATGGAGGAAGGCCTGACCCTCTGCATCGGCCAGATGGACGCGCTGCTGGCTGGTTGAGTACGGGCGCAGTACGGACAGCGCCACGGCGATCGCGGTTCCTAGGTTCGGGGTTCGTAACGACCCCAACACTCGGAGGACCCATGAGACGCGGACTATTTGCCGGCCTGACGTTGATCCTGACCGCGGTACCGCTGGCCGTGCTCACGAGCCTGCCCGCACAGGCGGCGTACGGCGTGTGCAATGCGGACCAGTGGCGCAACGTCGGCACCAACGAGTACGTGAAGGTGCCGGTCCGCACAGGCAACGGAATGAGCTGCTATATGGGTTATCAGCAGGGTTCCAACACCGCGGTCGTCGCACTGCAGCAAGCCATCGAACTGTGCTATCCGAACACGCCGGCCGCCGACTACATCGAGGAGAGCGGTGGGGCCGACGGGGTGTACGGCACGGGCACGGTCAAGGCGGTCCGCTGGGTGCAGGCCAACCGTCTCGGCTTCGAGGGCAATGACGTGGACGGCGTTTACGGCCCTGCCACCCGCAGCGCGATGAGGTGGCCTGTGTACCGACCGATCTCCGGGGGATACCTCTTCCAGTCCTGCCGGAACCCCACCCAGATCTGAACCCAGCATGACGGGCCTCCTGCGGTGCGTAGGATGCTCGTTGTGCCCACGCCCCAGGAGAGCGGCTTCGGTGGGTTGTTGCGCAGCCTTCGTCAGGACGCAGGCAAGACCCAGCGGGAGCTCGCCGACCTGGCCGGTCTCAGCACCGGGGCGATCCGCGACCTGGAGCAGGGCCGGAGCCGTGGCCCGAAGCCGGATTCCATAGCGGCCATCACCACCGCTCTCGCCCTGAACGGTGAGGACGCCGAAAGGCTCCGGGCAGCTGCCAAAGCAGGCCGAGCCGTGACCCTCAAGACCGACGTCGACGGACCGCTGCGCATTCGTGTGCTCGGCCCGCTCGACGTTTGGCATGGCGGGATCCCCGTGCCCATCGGCGCCGGTCCGCAACGCATCCTGCTGGCCAGGCTTGCCCTCGCAGCCGGTACGACGGTGAGTCAGGCCGAACTGATCGATCTCCTCTGGCCGGACGACGTTCCCCGCAACGCGGCGAGCCTCTTGCAGACCCGTGTCGCCAGGTTGCGGCGACTACTCGAGACCGGCAGTCCGGCCCCCGAGGTGATCGTCGGGAGCTCATCCGGTTACCGGTTGGCCGCGGCCCCCGATGGCCTTGATCTGCTGGCATTCCGCGCTCTCACGACCGACGCCGTACAGGCTGAGCCTGAGGTTGCTTTAGGCAAGCTTGTCGAGGCGGTGGAGCTGTGGCGCGGGACCATCGATGTCGAGGTGATCGACACCAGTCCGCTCTACGTCGCAATCTCCAACGAGTACGCCGCTGCCGTCCGGGACCTGGCCGGGTTGGCGCGCGACCTCGGTGAACCGGAGCGGGCGCTACGAGCCTTGCGAGACCTGGCCGGGCAGCGCGAGCTCGACGAGCCGCTCCATGCCGAGCTGATCCTGACTCTCGCGGCCGCCGACCGGCAGGCCGAGGCGCTCGCGACGTACGACCGGATCCGCTCCGCACTCGCCGGCCAGCTCGGCATCGACCCCGGCGAAGGGCTGCGCGCGGCCCACCTCGAGGTGCTCCGGCGTGGGGCGTCGGCGCAACCAGAACGAGCGGTTGTCCAGCAGACGCCGTCCGCACCTCCGGACTTCGTCGGCCGCGCGGACGAGCTGTCGGCAATCTGTACGGCGGTCGGCCGGCCCGGCGCACTCTCGTCTCGAGCGGTCCTGATCAGCGGGATCCCCGGAGTCGGCAAGACCGCCCTCGCCCTGGCCGCCGCCCATCGTCTCCGCTCGCAGTACCCGGACGGCCAGCTGTACGCCGATCTGCGCGGCGCCGACGCAGTGGCCCCGGAACCGTTGCAGATCCTCGGCCGCTTTCTCCGCGCACTCGGCATACCGGGACGACGGATCGGAACCGACGCCGCCGAAGCGGCCGCGCTGTTGCGCAGCGAACTCGCCGACCGCCGGATGCTGATCCTGCTCGACAACGCCCAGGACGCGGCGCAGATCCGGCCGCTGCTCCCAGGCGCCGGTGGCAGCGACGTGATCATCACCTGCCGACGGCGGCTACCGGACCTCGCCACCACCCACGTCGTGGACCTTGAGCCGCTCCCGCACGACGACGCGGTCCTGCTGATCGCCGCTACCGCCGGCACCCGACGGCTCGATGACGATCGGTCGGGGGTGAGTGCCCTCGCGGAGGCCTGCGCCCGGCTCCCCCTCGCACTGCGCATCGCCGGCGCACGACTCGCTACCCGGCGGCAGTGGACGGTTGCCGATCTGGCTCACCGATTGGAGGACGGCAACAGAAGGCTCACCGAGCTCAGCCTCGGCGAGTCCAGTGTGCTCAGCAGTTTTGACCTGAGCTACGCAGACCTGAGCGCCGACGCCCAGCGCGCGTTCCGGCTCTGCAGCCTGCACCCTGGCGACGACTTCAGTGCCGAGAGCGCCGGAGTGCTGCTCGGCGTCCCGACGGCGGCGGCGGATCGGGTCCTCGAGGTGCTGCTCGAGGCCAACATGCTCCTGCAGCACACGAAGAACCGCTTCCGGTTCCACGATCTGCTCGGCCTCTACTCGCGCCGGCTGCTCGCCGAGGACGCCGAGGCCACGGCCGCACTATCCCGGTTGCACGCCTGGTACATCGCGACGGTGACGGCCGCGATGGATCTCGTGCACCCAGAACTCGTGCGGCTCGCTGCCCATCCCGCACCGGGCACCCTTTTCGGGTCGCGAGCCGACGCGCTCGATTGGCTCGACGAAGAAGTCACCGCTCTGCTGGCAGTCGTGCAGAACACGGCGCACTCCGAGGACCGGTCGCTGTCCTGGCGCATCGTCGACCAGCTCCGGGGATACTTCCTGCTCCGCAGGCATGTCGACGGCTGGCTACCGGTGACCGAGACCGGACTGGCGGCTGCCGAGGCGGCCGGCGACGATGCCGCCCGGGTGGCGATGCTGATCAGCCGCAGCCAGGCCGTCGGAGCCATCGGACGGGACGATGAAGCACTGTCCGACGGCCTGTCCGGCTACGCGCTCGCGGTGGCCATCGGCCGGCCCGCAGCCACCGCCTACCTGGCCTACCTGATCGGATGGCTCCACCAGCTGCGCGGCAAACTCGCCGACGCGGACCTGTGGACCCATCGCGCGCTCGAACTGACCGAGAACGACCAGCACGGCCACCTCCGAGCGATCGTGCTCAACAGCATCGGGATGATCCGGCTGTACCAAGGCGAATTACAGGAGGCAGCCGACCTGTTCGGCGCCGCCCTGCAGGTCAGCCATACCGGGCCCGACATGGCGACGCTCGCCATCCGGGGGAACCTGGCGAGTGCGGTGCGGCAGCTGGGCGAGGCCGACCACGCGGCCGCGCTGCTGAGCGACGTACTGGATGCCCACCATCGCCGTTCGTACCCTCGCGGTGAGCTGTCGACCCTGGACGAGCTGGCCAGGTTGTACGTTCAGCGCGGCGACGGACCGGCCGCGATGCAGGCCGCTCACCGGGCGTACGAACTCGCGATCACCATCCACGACCCGGCGGCCCAGGCCAAGACTGCCGCGACGGTCGCCCAGGTCCAGCTCGCCCTCGGCGACGCCGCCGCCGCCGTGCGGTGGATCGAGACCTGCCTCCCGATCGCGCGCGGGACCTACCCGTACCTCGAAGCCGAGGCACTGATCACGCTGGCCCAGGCCCGGCGTGCGATCGGCGAACCGGCGGCCGCGAGCGAGGCCGCCGTACAGGCTGCAGCGATCGCCGCAGCTTGTGGCTTCCGTCTGCTCGGCGAACAGGCTGCTCTAGTGGATGTTCTCCAGCTCGGCCAGTGAGGTCTCGAGGTGGGCGAGCAGGCGTTGCAGGTGGGGGACGGTACGGCGGCAGCCGACCAGGCCGAAGTGGAGCTCGTGGTCGTAGCTGGTGACGCTGATGTTCAGCGCCTGACCGTTCATCACGATGCTCGCCGGGTACATGCCGAGGAGTCTCGAGCGGTTCCAGTACAGGGGACTTTCGGCCGGCCCCGGCACGTTGGAGATGACCAGGTTGTACGGCGGGTTCGTGTGCCCGGCGACGCCCGGCAGGACCGCGGACGGGCCGGCTGCGGCGAAGCCGAGCGCGCCGACCATCAGGTTCTGCAGCGGGCTGAGCCCGGACAGCACATCCTTGCTGTACGACGTCGATGCCGTGATCCGTTTGATCCGGCGCTCGGCGTCGGCCTCGTCGGTGGCGAGGTCGGCGATCAACGTCGACAATGCGTTACCACCACCGGGCGCAGCATCGTCCTTACCTCTGAGCGACACCGGCACCATGGCGGTCAAAGGCTTGTCAGGTAAGGCGTTCTGCTCGAGCAGATAGTTGCGCAGGGCACCGGAACACATCGCCAGCAGTACGTCGTTCAGCGTCGCGCCGGTGATCGCGCGGACCTTCTCCAGCCGTTCGATCGGCCACGACTGCGCCGCGAACCGCCGAGCTCCCGTGATGCCTTGATTGAAGATCGTCCGCGGCGCCTGGAACGCGACGGCGGAGTGCTCCCGCAGCAAGCTCTTCAACCCCACCGGGGTCAGCCCCGCAAGGTCGGTGAGCAGCCGCGCAGTCCCGCCGACCGCACTCGCCGCGCGACCCGGCGTACGGCCGATGGCTGCGAGCAGTTCGGTCACGGTCGGTAGACCAGGGCTGCTGTCCACCACTGAATGCGACTTGCTGGGTAAGGCGAAGGTCGCGGGCATCTCCGTCTTGGTCGGGTCCGTGGTCAGCGTGTCCTGCATCCACTTCAGGGCCGTCACACCGTCGATCATCGAGTGGTGGATCTTGCTGTAGACGGCGAACCGGCGACCCTGGACACCTTCGATCAGATGGATCTCCCAGAGCGGCCGATGCCGGTCGAGCAGCGTCCCGTGCAGGCGGCTGGTGAGCTCGAACAGCTCCCGAACCCGCCCCGGCCGAGCCAGCCCGGACAGCCGGACGTGGTACTCGAGGTCGATGTCGTCCTCGTGCTCCCAGGACCAGTAGCCGAGGTCGAGCGCCCGGTTCCGCACGCGGCGGGCGAAGACCGGATTCACCGTCGGCCCGTCCAGCACGTCGTGGTACAGCCGGGAGACGAAATCTCGCGTCCCCTCGGGAAAGACATGATCCCGGCCGGCGCCCTCGGGCAGCTCGAACAGCATCAGCCCGCCGACGTGCATGGGTTGTTCCCGGCTCTCGCCGAGCAGGAACATCGCATCCAGCGGCCCCACCGCGGTCATTCGGCCTCCGCTCCCGGACTGGTCCCGACGCCCTATCGTTCGCCCATACGACCCGGCCCGTCTACCCCTGCACAACCGCGTTCACCGAGTTTTGGTTATTGCCTCAGCTACTGATGAGACAACTATCGGACACTGGCCGCTGCACGGACTTGCACCGGTACGACGACGTGCCGGGGCGGGGCGGCGTACGGGCGAGAGCTGTTCATCCGGCGGAGCAGCAGCTCCATCGCCTGCCGTGCCATCTCCGCCGACGGCAGGCTGCCCTCGACGCTGGTGAGGCCCAGCGGGCCCGAGTCGTCCATGCACGCCAGCTCGACAGAGACGTTCAACACCGCCAGGTCCTCGGCCACCTGCGCCAGCACATAGCCGTTTGCACACAGCAGCACAGTCGGCGGCTCAGCGGCCTGCAACAGATTCGACAGCATCACCAACCGGGGCTTGTCGGCCAGCGGCTCATAGGGACGCAGCAGAGTCAGATCGGGCCGGCCCGCGAGCCCGTGGTCGCGCACCGCCTGGATATGTCCGCTCTGCCGCTCGACCACGCTCGTGCACTCGGTCTCGCCCCAGAGCGTGGCGATCCGCTCGTGGCCGCGCTCAATCAGCTGAGTGGTGAGGCGATAGGCGAGGTCACTGTTGTCGGCGACCACCGCATCAGTCGGTACGTCGGGCCGGTACCGATCGATCATCACGAGCGGGACCCGGCGACGTCGTACCTCGGCCAAGGCCTCTGGATGCAACCGGCCCTGCACGGGATAGAGCACGATCCCGCGAACCCCCTGGGCGAGGGCGCGACGCAGAGCGACCTCCTCCCGCTCGGCCGACTCGGCGGAGTTCGAGAGGACGAGCTGATATCCCTCCTCGGCGCACACGGCCTCGGCGGTGACCAGCATGTTCGCCAGGTGACTCCCGCGCAGCCCGTGCAGACCGTTCACGATGCAGGCGACCGCACCACCGGCCTCCACCTCGCGCCGCCGGCCACGGTCGGCGACGAACGTGCCCTGCCCGCGACGCCGTACCAGCAAGCCCGCGGCGACCAGGTCGTTGAGCGCACGGACCGCGGTGATCGTGCTGACGCCGAACCGCTCGCACACCTGCCGCTGGGTGACGAACGGGACCGTCGGGTCGAACCGACCGGCCTCGATCTCGTCGGTCAGCGCCTGCTTGATCTGCTCGTACAGCGGCACGGCGTCCACCATTGACATGCTAAATGGATTTGATATATCAAACAAGCTACCCCGGCGGGCGCCCTCCCGCGGACGGCCGCCACTCCGACCCCAAGGGGTGACCCTCCCATGCAGCCCTCCCGACTACTCGTCTGCGCTCTCCTCCTCGCCGCCCAATCCGTTGCTGTAGGCAACCAGGCTCGAGCGGCCACACAGGCGGTGGGAGCAACGCTCCCGTTCAGCACGATCGAGGCCGAGTCCGGCACCCTCGGCGGCACCGCCACGATCCGCCGGATCACGCCGGGTACGGCGGTTCCGACCTCCGCGACCCTGGAGCTCGAGGCCTCCGGCTACGCGTACGCCGACCTCCGCAGCACCGGCGATTCGATCGCGATCAGGAACACCACCAACATCTCCGCCAACACCCTCGTCGTGCGGGCCTCGCTCCCGGACGCACCCAACGGCGGCGGGATCACCGCGCCGATCAACCTGTACGTGAACGGCGTGCTGCGCCAGGCGATCACGCTCAGCTCGACACAGGCCTGGAACTACCGCAACTCGACCACGAACCCCGACGATCCGCACGGCGGTGGCCAAGCGATCTTTCTGTACAACGAGTTCCCGGTCTGGGTGACCGGTGCGCCGATCGCCCCGGGCAGCAGCATCTCGCTGCGCAAAGACACGAACAGTACGGCGCCGTCGTACGCGATCGACTCGGTTGACTTCGAGAACGTCGCGCCGGCTCTGACGCAGCCGGCGAATTCCCTGTCGGTGATCTCGTACGGCGCCGATCCGACCACCGCGAAGGATTCGACAACCGCCATCCAGACCGCGGTGAACGACGCCCGCACGCAGGGCAAGACGGTCTGGATCCCAGCGGGCAAGTACCTGACCAACAGCCTGGCCCCGAACGCCGCCTTGGACTTCACCGGCGTGAAGGTCCAGGGCGCCGGGATGTGGCACTCGATCCTCTACCGCCGGGTGCCGCTGTCACCACCGCCGACCTCGTGGCGTTCGCAGATCACGGTGGGTTCGGGGACGACGGTCGCCGACCTCCAGGTCCTCGGCAACGCGGTCTACCGGGGCATCGGAGGTGGCGGCGGTGACGACTACGGTTTCAATGCGGGCGGCTCGAAGGGTTGGCTGCTCGACCGGATCTGGACCCGGCACACCGACGCCAACTGGCTGTCCGGCACGAACGGCGTCGTCCAGAACAGCCGGACCGGCGACACGTACGGCGACGGGTTCAACGCGAACAACGGCAACACCCCGAACCCGGAGAAGCTCGGTCACTACCTGACCATCCGGAACAACTTCGCGCGCGGTACTGGTGATGACGCCTTCGCGACGTACTCGGATGCCGGGGCGAGTGGGACCAACGGCCAGATGATCGGCACCAAGATCCTCAACAACACCGCGGTCGCGCCGTACTGGGCCAACGGGATCCGGGTCGCCGGCGGCCGCGACGTCGAAGTGCGGGACAACCTCGTCAACACCGTCTCGTCGAACAACGCGATGGACATCAGCGTGTTCGGGGACTCCGGTCACCCGCTCGAGTCGGCCACCATCACCGGCAACACCCTGATCGGCGGTGGCGGCTGGAACGGCGTCCGGACCGGCGTGCACATCGGCTCCCCCGGACCGACGTCGCGCTTCCCGAACGCCTACACGAACTTCACGATGAGCAACAACGTCATCCGCGGCTCACTGCGGTCCGGCCTGATGATCGACAAGACCCGGATCAAGGGGACGCTGACCGACACCACGATCGACGGTCCGGCCAACCAGGGCACGCTGATCGTCGGCGGAGTGACCGGCACCGGGACATTCACCCGGACCGTCACCCGCAACCTGCGGCCGGGTCAGGTCGCCTTCCAGAACGACTCGCCGACCACGTTCACCGCAACGATCAACTGACAGGTTCCGGGGCCCTGGGACCGCTCAGTCGAGCGGGCGGTAGTTCACACCCAGGGCCTCGATCCGCGTCAGGTGCGTCCGCAGCCGGCCGAGGAACTCGTCGTACGAGATCTTGGGGGAACCCCAGGCGCGCTCGGCCAGCGCGGACAGCCGCGGGAGCAGCATGTAGCCGACCTGCTCCGGTCCCTCCATGTACTCGGTCCAGACGTTGCACTGGGTCCCGATGATCAGCTCGGCCTCCTCGGCGCTCAGCCCGGCCGGGATCACCTCGAAGTCGTAGACCTTCTCCAGTGGGATGAAGTTGCCGATCGCCAGCGGCTCGGTAGCCGGATCGCCTTGGTAGTAGTCGAAGTAGACCGACTCGCTCGGCGTCATGACCGTCTGGTGGCCGGCCTTGACCGCGACCTCACCGCGCTCGGCGCTGCGCCACGCCATGATGACGGCGTCCTTCGGGCAGTCGGTCTCGACCATCTCGTCCCAGCCGACCAGCCGCCGGCCGGCCTCCTCCAGCACGCTCGCGACCTGCGCGGTGAACCAGCCCTGCAGTTGCTCGGCGTGCTCGAGGCCGAGGTCGGCCTGGCGCTTCTGGGCCTTCTCGGCGATGTGCCACTGCACCGACGGGCACTCATCGCCGCCGAGGTGGATGTACGGGCTGGGGAAGATGTCGAGCACCTCGCGCAGCACGGTCCGGACGAACTCGACGGTCTCGTCGTTGACGTTCAGGACGTCGTCGCTGATCCCCCACTCCTGCCGGACCGTGAGCTGGTGGTCCGGGAAGTTGCCGAGCTCCGGGTACGCCGCGATCGCAGCCTGCATGTGACCCGGCAGATCGATCTCCGGGACCACGGTGATGCCGCGTTCGGCGGCGTACTCGACGATCTCGCGCAGGTCGGCCTTGGTGTAGAAACCGCCGTGCCGGGTGCCGTCGTAGGTGAACTTCCGCTGCTGGTGCGACATCTTGCCGACCATGGTCTCGTTGCGCCACGCACCGACCTCGGTGAGCTTCGGGTACGCCTCGATCTCGACCCGCCAGCCCTGGTCGTCGGTGAGGTGGAAGTGCAGCACGTTCAGCCGGTGCAGGGCGAGCACGTCGATCACCTTGAGCACGAAGTCCTTCGGCATGAAGTGCCGCGCGACATCGAGCATCACCCCGCGCCAAGCGAACTGCGGCGCGTCAGCGATGTGCACAGCCGGTACGGCGACCTTCCCGTCCTCGGCCGGCTCCGCCGCATCGAGCAACTGCCCGTACGTCGTCTCGGCGTGCCGGAGCGCATCCTCGGAGCCGGCCGCCAGCCGGGCGCCGTCCGCGGTCACGTCGATCCGGTACTCGGTCTCGCCGAGGTTCTCCACCACGTCGCGGATCGCCTCCGCGACCGGGTCCGCGGTGAGCCAGCGGGCGTCGGCGACGGTGAGTTCGCGCGGCGCGGGGACGATCGCGATGTCGGGCATCTGAGGAGCTCCCAAGCAGCCAGGGGTATTTATGCAACCCTATTCTAAAATTACTTCTGCTGCGCTGTCAGGTAGATGAGAGAGTGACCTGGTGACCGCCGACCTGCAACGAACGACAGTCCGGGTTCTGGTAGCCAGCAACGTACTCGGTGGCGTGGCGATGGCCAGCGGGTTCGCCGTCGCCGGACTGCTCGCCGAACGCATCTCGGGATCCACCTCGATGGCCGGTCTGGTGGCCACGTCGACCACGCTCGGGGCCGCGGCCCTCGCCGTACCGCTGGCTCGGCTGGCCCGGACTCGTGGCCGCCGGTTCGCGTTGACCGTCGGCTATGTGATCGGCACGGCGGGCGCCGTACTGACTATCGTCGCCGCACAGGTCAGCTCACTCGCTCTGCTGCTTCTGGCTGGGTGTCTGTTCGGCAGCGGTACGGCGTCCAACCTGCAGTCCCGGTACGCCGCTACTGACGCGGCTGACCCGGCGCGTGTCGCACGAGCCCTGTCGCTGGTCGTGTGGGCGACCACGATCGGTGTGGTCATCGGGCCGAACCTCACTGGCGCCGGTGCCAGTGTCGGCGACTCACTCGGCATCCAGCCGCTGGCTGGCCCGTATGTGTTCTCAGTGGTCGCACTGGCGTTGAGCCTCGCCACTATCTGGTTCGGGCTCCGCAGCCTGCCTCGGCCCCGGACTGCTCTGGTCGAACGGCAGCCGCTGGCAGTGACCTTCCGACGCGTCATAGCGATCCCCCATGCCCGCTTGGGCTTGCTGGCGATCGCTACTGCTCATGCGGTGATGGTCGGGGTGATGTCGATGACCTCGGTACACCTGCGGCACCATGGCGCTTCGCTGACGATCGTCGGCTTCGTCATCAGCGGCCATGTCGCCGGGATGTACGCACTGTCGCCGGTGATGGGCTGGCTGGCGGACCGACTCGGCCGCATCCCCACGATCGGTATCGGGCTCGCCGTACTCGCTCTGGCGATGACAGTAGCGGCTCTGGCACCGGACGACGCTCACGGCATGACTGCAGTTGCTCTGGTCCTGCTGGGACTCGGGTGGTCGGCCTGTCTGGTTTCCGGCTCCACACTGCTGTCTCGCTCAGTCCCTGACGACATCCGCACCTCGGCCCAAGGACTGTCCGACCTCACGATGGGCGTGCTCGCTTCACTCTCCGGTACGGCGGCCGGTCCGGTGCTGGCGCATTTCGGGTTCCACTGGCTCGCCGTACTGTGCGGTCTGCTCCTGATCCCGGTCGCCCTGCTCGCGGCGACGACCAGGCAGTCAATACCCTCTACGACGTGAGCATCGCGGACGGTGGGATCCCCAGCCCCAACATCTGGCACCACCCGAAGGTATACGAGGTCGAGAACCACGCGGTCGACCCGGACGGCGTGATCGAGCCGGCCATGCGCGCGATCCGGGACTGGGCCGGTTCCACCGTGCTCGACATCGGTTGCGGGACCGGCTTCCACCTCCCCCGCTTCGCTGCGACCGCGGCCCGGGTGATCGGGGTCGAGCCGCACGGAGCACTCGCGGACGCGGCCCAACGCCGTACCAAAGACTTGCCGAACGTCGAGGTCCGCCAAGGCACCGCCCAACGACTTCCGGTACCGGACTCATCCATCGACGTGATGCACGCCCGCTGGGCCTACTTCTTCGGCCCCGGCTGCGAACCCGGCCTGACCGAACTCGACCGCGTGATGCGCCGCGGCGGAACCGCCTTCGTGATCGACAACGACGGCAGCCGCTCGACCTTCGGCCGCTGGTTCAGCGAGTGCTACCCGATGATCAAGCCCGCCGAGGTCGAACGCTTCTGGGCCTTGCACGGCTGGGACCGCACCGCGTTGGACATGGGCTGGCGCTTCACGACCCGCGCCGACCTCGAATCCGTCCTCCGGATCGAGTTCACCCCCGCCGACGCCGACCGCATCATCGCCTCCCACACCGGCACCTCCGTCGACTACGCCATCAACCTCTGGCACAAAACCTTCTAGCCCCACCGCCCCATCGCCCAGCCCGCATGTGAACGGGCAACCCTCCACCTCGCGCGGCAACCCCACCCCGCACCCCGTCGCCTTCCACGTGACCCCCATTTCCCTGGCTAGGCACCCAAATTGGGGGTTCTGCACTCTTAACCATGGTGCCGAACCCCCCATTTGCCTGGCTAGGCACCCAAATGCCCCACCCCGCACCCCGTCGCCTCCCACGTGACCCCCATTTCCCTGGCTAGGCACCCACATTGGGGGTTCTGCACTCTTAACCACGGTGCTGAACCCCCGATTTCGCTGGCTAGCGAGGGAAATCCGGTACGGCGAGGGCGGGGGGGTGGCGGCCGCGGGTGGGGCCGGGCGGGGACGGGGTGGGCGTGGCGGGGTCGGGGTGGGCGGGTCGGGGTGGGCGGGGTGGGGACGGGGTGGGCGGGGTGGGCGGGGTGGCGGGGACTGTCGGTGGGGGCGGATAGGTTGCGGGTATGGCGAAGGTGGTGACGGCTAAGGGGAAGTCGGCGTTCGCGTGTTCGGAGTGTGGGTGGACTTCGGCGCGCTGGATCGGCCGGTGTGGCGAATGCCAGGCCTGGGGAACCGTGCAGGAGGTCGGGGCGGCGAAGGCGGCCCGGATCACGGCCGGGCCGGTGACGTCGCCGGCGATGCCGATCGCCAAGGTGTCCGCGATCGAGGCCGAGTCGCGGCCGACCGGGATCGGGGAGCTCGACCGGGTGCTCGGCGGCGGCGTCGTACCGGGTGCGGTGATCCTGCTGGCCGGTGAGCCCGGCGTCGGCAAGTCGACGCTGCTGCTCGAGGTCGCGGCGCAGTCCGCGCGCGGTGGGCACCGGACGCTGTATGTGTCGGGTGAGGAGTCGGCCGCCCAGGTGCGGATGCGCGCCGGGCGGACGGATGCGCTGGTCGACGAGCTGTATCTGGCGGCCGAGACCGATCTCGGTGCGGTGGTTGGTCATGTCGACGCGGTCGAGCCGGCGTTCCTGGTGATCGACTCGGTGCAGACGATGGCGCATCCCGAGGTCGACGGTGCGCCGGGCGGGGTCACCCAGGTTCGCGAGGTCACCGGCGCGCTCGTGCGGCTGGCGAAGGAGCGGAACATCGCGGTCGTCCTGGTCGGCCACGTCACCAAGGAAGGCGCGATCGCCGGACCGCGGATGCTCGAGCACCTGGTCGATGTCGTGCTCGCCTTCGACGGCGACCGGCACTCCGGCTTCCGGATGGTCCGCGCCACCAAGAACCGGTTCGGCCCGTCCGACGAGGTCGGCTGTTTCGACATGGTCGACACCGGCATCGTCGAGGTCACCGACCCGACCGGCCTGTTCGTCTCCGAGCACGCCGAGCCCGTCGCCGGGACGTGCGTCACCGTGATGATGGAGGGTCGCCGCCCGCTCCTCGCCGAGGTCCAGGCGCTGGTCGGCGCATCCGCCGCACCCCAACCTCGCCGTACGACGTCTGGTCTCGAATCGCAGCGGGTCGCGATGGTGCTCGCGGTCCTCGGCAACCGCGCCGGTCTGAAACTGCACGACAAGGAGGTGTACGTCGCCACTGTGGGCGGCGTGAAGATCACCGAACCGGTCGCTGACCTGGCCGTCGCCATCGCGGTCGCCTCCTCGGAGATGGACAGGCCGATCCACCCGGGCCTGGTCGCGATCGGCGAGGTCGGTCTGGCCGGCGAGGTGCGCCGGGTCGGCGGTCTGGAGAAGCGCCTGGCCGAAGCCGCCCGCCTCGGCTTCACCAAGGCGATCATCCCGGCCGACATCCCCAACCGCAGCAAGGACCTCAAGCCGATGGACATCCAGGCCAAGTACGGCCTCCGCACCTTCGCCGCCCCCGACATCCGCTCCGCCCTGCTCGCCGCCGGCCTCACCTGAGCCCACCCCGTCGGCCCCAATTTGGTGGGCCCGCCCACCGGCCTGCTCGCCGCCGGCCTCACCTGAGCCCGACCCCATCGGCCTCAATTTGGTGGGCCCACCCACCGGCCTGCTCGCCGCCGGCCTCACCTGAGCCCGACCCCATCGGCCTCAATTTGGTGGGCCCACCCACCGGCGTGTGGGTGAGCTAGCCGCATGCGATGGGCTCACCCCCACGCGGATGAGTCAGCCCATCGCATGGTGGGTGGGCCAACCGCGTGCGGTTAGCCAGCCCACAACCGGATGGGTTAACCCACGAGATTGTGGGTTCTCCACCCGCATGCGGGTCCATAACCCACCAGCCCATGGGTTAACCCACCAGATGCCCGCCGATACGGTCGCGCGGAGCGCCACGTCGTACCGGCGGACTTTGTGCACGGGTCAACCGTGGGGTGCTCGGCGAAGTGGTTGAGCCGTGCTCAAGGTCGCGCGGTCGACCCACTTTGTGCACGGGTCGACCACTTTTGGGGCGGGCAGATGGTTGAGCCGTGCTCAAGGTCGCGCGGTCGACCCACTTTGTGCACGGGTCGACCACTTTTGGGGTGGGGAGATGGTTGAGCCGTGCTCAAGGTCGCGCGGTCGACCCACTTTGTGCACGGGTCGACCACTTTTGGGGCGGGGAGATGGTCGAGCCGTGCTCAACGTCGTACCGGCTGAGGTGGAGGCCACTCGCTCCCTGCGATTCGTCGCCCCACCCATTTGATGGTCAGCCCACCAAATGGGGATCGCCCGGGGACCGGCTCCGGCGAGCTGTGTTCCTGCCCACACCCGCACCCGGGGCGTGAGACTAGGGATGCCCGGGAGCCGACGGGGGAACGTAGGCTGGGGTGGCCCCCCGGGTTCAGTGCTGAGCCCGTGACCCCGCCCGGTGTACGCCGGATGACCGCAGGAGCATCAGATGACCGGATCCAGAGTTGTCGCGCTCGGCCACTACCAGCCCGAGCGGGTGCTCACCAACGCCGAACTGGCGACCATGGTCGAGACCAACGACGAGTGGATCCAGAGCCGCGTCGGGATCAAGGAGCGCCGGATCGCGGCACCCGACGAGTCGGTCGACGAGATGGCCTGGCGGGCCGCTGCCAAGGCGCTGGCCAACGCCGGCATCGACAGCGCCGAGATCGACTACATCGTGGTCGCGACCTGTACGGCGATCGACCGCTCACCGAACATGGCCGCCCGGGTCGCCGCCCGGCTCGGCCTCGGCCACCCGGCCGCGCTCGACATCAACACCGCGTGCTCGGGCTTCGCCTACGCGCTCGCGACCGCCGACCAGGCCATCCGGGCCGGTGCCGCGACGAAGGCGATCGTGATCGGCGTCGAGAAGCTGAGCGACTGGACGGACTGGACCGACCGCACCACCTGCGTGCTGATCGGCGACGGCGCGGGCGCCGCCGTACTGGTCGCGAGCGACGAGCCGCAGGTCGGCCCGGTCGTGTGGGGTTCGGTGCCGGAGATGTCCGACGCGGTCCGGATCGAGGGGCGCGAGGGCTCGTTCCAGCAGGAGGGGCTGAGCGTCTTCCGCTGGGCCACCACGCAGCTGCCGGTGATCGCCCAGCAGGTCTGCGAGAAGGCCGGCATCAAGCCCGAGGACCTCGGCGGCGTCGTCCTGCACCAGGCCAACCTGCGGATCATCGAGCCGCTGGCCAAGCGCCTCGGCGCGGTCAACGCGGTGGTCGCGAAGGACGTGGTCGAGTCCGGCAACACCTCCGCGGCGAGCATCCCGATCGCGTGGTCGAAGCTGGTCGAGAAGCGCGAGATTCCGTCCGGCGCGCCGGTGCTGCTGTTCGGATTCGGCGGCGGACTCTCGTACGCCGGACAGGTCGTCCGCACCCCCTGACGCCGCAGGGGTCCCGCCGTTTCGGGGCCGGTCCCCGCGTAATCGGGAATTGCACGGTCCGGATGCACGAGCGCGTGCACGCGCACCTGCAAGGTCAACCGGATCGAGGGTCCCCGCGAGAGTGCTCCGCGGGGACTTAGCACCCATGGCATCCGCGCAACCGCATAGACTCACCTTCCGTGGCCCCGAACTCCGACAAGAACAGCACCGGCGCCCGGATGCGCGCGACCCTCGCGGCGGTGGCACCGGGTACCGAACTGCGTGAAGGCCTGGAACGGATTCTGCGCGGGCGAACCGGCGCACTCCTGGTCCTGGGGAACGACAAGGTCGTGGACTCGATCTCGACCGGCGGCTTCGAGATCGGCATCGAGTTCACCGCGACCGGTCTGCGTGAGCTGAGCAAGATGGACGGCGCGATCGTCCTCGACCGCGACGCCACCCGGCTGATGCGGGCAGCCGTGCACCTGATGCCGGACCCCTCCATCCACACCGACGAGACCGGCACCCGGCACCGCACCGCCGACCGGGTCGCCCGGCAGACCGGGTTCCCGGTGATCTCGGTGTCGCAGTCGATGCACATCATCGCCCTGTACGTCGACGACCAGCGCTACGTGCTCGAGGACTCCGGAGCGATCCTGTCCCGGGCGAACCAGGCGCTGGCCACCCTCGAGCGGTACAAGCTGCGACTCGACGAGGTCTCCGGCACGCTCTCCGCACTGGAGATCGAGGACCTGGTCACGGTTCGCGACGTGGCCGCGGTCGCCCAGCGACTCGAGATGGTCCGCCGGATCGCGACCGAGATCGACGGCTACGTGGTCGAGCTCGGCACCGACGGCCGGCTGCTCACACTGCAACTGAACGAGCTGGTCGCCGGTGTCGCCGGTGAGCGCGAACTCGTCGTACGGGATTATCTGCCGCCGGCCGGTGGCCGCCGCGCCAAGGGTGTGGAGGACGTCCTGCTCGAGCTGGACGCGGTCAGCCCGACCGACCTGCTCGACATCGGCCAGGTCGCCCGGGCGCTGCAGCTCGGCGGCGCCGAGCAGCTCGACGCCGCGGTCACCCCGCGCGGCTACCGGCTGCTGGCCAAGGTCCCGCGTCTGCCCGGTGCCGTGATCGACCGCCTGATCGAGCACTTCGGCCACCTGCAGAAGCTGCTGGCCGCCAGCATCGACGACCTGCAGACCGTCGAGGGCGTCGGCGAGAACCGCGCCCGGACCGTCCGCGAGGGACTCTCCCGGCTGGCCGAGTCCAGCATCCTCGAACGCTACGTCTGACCTCAGGCTGACAGCGGCCCTCACCTCCCGGCGGAGGTGGGGGCCGCTTGCTTTCTCCGGCCTCGGCAAGTAATACTCCACGTGGAACATTTGACGCGGAACAATCCAGGTGGAGGATGCCAGATGGAGGATGATGGCTGAGCTGACGCCGCTGGCGATCTCGGTCCTCGCGCTGCTGCACGAGCGGCCGATGCACGCCTACGAGATGTACCAACTGCTGCTCCACCGGCATAACCACAAGATCGTGAAGATCCGGCCGGGCTCGCTCTACCACACCGTGGAGCGGCTGGCCGGTCAGGAATTCGTCCGGGCGACCGGGATCGAGCGATCCGGCAACCGTCCGGAGCGGACGACGTACGAACTGACCGACGCCGGCGCCGACGCGTTGCGCGGCCGGGTCGAGATCGGGCTCGAGACCTACACCTACGAGTTCCCACTCTTCCCGGTCGTGCTCGCCGAGGCACACAATCTCGACAAGGACGACGCCGTACTGCGTCTTCGCCGTCGTATCGAGGAGCTCGACCGCGTGATCGCGGAAGAAGACGCGGCCGAGGCCGAGGTCCGCGCCCGCGGCGTCCCCGAGCCGTACTGGTTGACCCTGGGGTACCTGAGGTCCCAGCTCGCCGCGGAACGCGACTGGCTCACCACCACCATCGAACGGATAGAGAGCAAGGACCTGCCATGGCATCCCCGCAAGAAGAAGTGAGGCCCTGGCCGGCGCTGTGGGCGCTGGTCGTCGGGTTCTTCATGATCCTGGTCGACTCGACCATCGTGTCGGTCGCGACCCCGTCGATCCTGGCCGACTTCGGTACCGACGTCGGCAGCGTCATCTGGGTCACCAGCGCCTACCTGCTCGCGTACGCCGTTCCCTTGCTGGTGACCGGGCGGCTCGGCGACCGGATCGGGCCGAAGAAGATGTACCTGACCGGTCTGACCGTGTTCACGCTCGCCTCCTTGTGGTGCGGGCTGACGAACTCGATCGCGATGCTGATCGTCGCGCGCGTCGTCCAAGGGCTCGGCGCCTCGATGGTGACGCCGCAGACGATGGCCGTGATCACCCGGATCTTCCCGCCGGACCAGCGCGGCAAGGCGATGAGCCTGTGGGGCGCGACCGCCGGCGTCGCCGTTCTGGTCGGCCCGATCCTCGGTGGCGTGCTGGTCGACGGCCTCGGCTGGCAGTGGATCTTCTTCGTCAACGTCCCGGTCGGCGTGATCGGCTTCGTGCTCGCGATGCGACTGGTCCCGGACCTGCCGACCCAGAAGCACAAGTTCGACCTGCTCGGGGTCGCCCTCAGCACGGTCGGCCTGTTCCTGCTGGTCTTCGGCATCCAGGAAGGCCAGAAGCACAACTGGGACCAGACCGTCTGGCTGATGATCATCGCGGGTGTCGTGATCATCGGGCTGTTCGTGCTCTGGCAGGCCCGCAACCGCAATGAGCCATTGTTGCCCTTGGCCCTCTTCCGCGACCGCAACTTCTCGCTGGCCAACGTCGCCATCACCACCGTGGGCTTCGCGGTGACGGCGATGGCGATCCCGCTGATGCTGTACGCGCAGGTCGTCCGCGGCCTGAGCCCGACCAAGGCCGCATTACTGCTCGCACCAATGGCGATCATCTCGGGTGCTCTGGCACCGTTCGTCGGCCGGCTGGTCGACACGACGCCGCCGCGGTACATCGCCGGCTTCGGCCTGGCCTGCAACGTGGTGGCGATGACCTGGCTGAGCCAGATCATCTCGCCCGACCTGCCGATCTGGCAGTTGCTGCTGCCGATGGCGTTGATGGGTGTAGCGAACGGCTTCATGTGGGCGCCGATCGGAAGCACCGCCACCCGGAACCTGCCGATGCACCAAGCCGGCGCCGGCGCGGGTGTCTACAACACAACACGTCAGGTTGGCGCAGTGCTCGGTAGCGCGGGCATCGCCGCGCTGATGGAGGCGCGGCTGGCGCACTACCTGCCCGGCATGAGCGGCAGTGTCGGCGGCGAGGGCGCAGCGTCCGGCGGGAAGCTGCCGGAGGTCGCACAGCAGGGCTTCAGTGATGCGATGGCGCAGTCGCTGTTGCTGCCGGCCAGTGTGCTGGTGATCGGTCTGATCGCCGCGCTCTGCTTCGCCAAGCCGGTACGGCGGCAGCCGCCTGCCGCAGCTGCTGCGTCAGGTGATCGTGAAGGCCTGCGCGGATGATTCCCGGCCGGCGAACACGGCCTTGACCACGTAGGTTCCCGGTTTGGCCACCGGCTGTCCAGGGAGGCAGCCGGGGCCGGACCGATGCCCGTTCCAGACCACGGTACTGGCGGCTTCTTTGCCCTTGGCAACGACCAGGGTGGCCTTCGGAATCGCTTGCCCACAATGGCTCGTGGTCCAGATCAGATCGGTACCGGACGTCACCGAGACGGTCAGCGAGTCCGGGTCGACGGTCGCCTTGCACTCGTCGGAGACAGCGTCGAGCCGAACGACGAAGTTCAGCGTCGCACCGGAGACGACCCGCCGAACGGCCGGCAACGTCTCGATCTTGATGTCCGACGCCGAGCACTTCACGTCCTGAGGCGGCGGCGTCTTCGACGGCGTCTCGCTCGGCTTGTCACTCGACTTCCCACTGGGGGTAGGCGTCGGCGTCTTCGTCGGCTTGCTCGTAGGCGTCGGCGTCTGCGTCGGCTCGTTGACGGCCGCCGACTTCTTCGGATCGTCCCCGCCCGGGAACAGCTGAAAGATCAGGAAGAACAGCAGCGCCAGGACGAACAGCACCAGTCCACGACGGAACCAGTACACGCTGGCGGGCAGGTGCCCGACCGGATGGAGCAGGCTGCTCATGCTCGCACCCTAATATCGGGTCTGTGCTCCACCAGACAGGCTCGCCGCTTCATGCCCCCGTTCTGCACTGGTACGACGTCAATGCGCGCGTACTGCCGTGGCGGGAACCAGATGCGGGTCCGTGGGCAGTCATGGTCAGCGAGTTCATGCTGCAGCAGACACCGGTCGCCCGCGTGCTCCCGGCGTACCAGCGGTGGTTGGAGCGGTGGCCCAAGCCCGCAGACCTGGCCGCAGAGCCGTCAGGCGAGGCTGTGCGGGCCTGGGACCGGCTCGGGTACCCACGACGCGCCCTACGGCTGCACGCGGCAGCACAGGCGATTGTGGAGCGCCATGGTGGTGAGGTGCCGAGCGACCACGCCGCACTGCTCGCTCTGCCCGGTGTAGGCACCTACACCGCGGCCGCGATCGCCTCGTTTGCGTTCGGGCAGCGTCACGCCGTCGTGGACACCAACGTCCGCCGAGTGCTCGCCAGAGCGATCACCGGCGTCGCACAGCCGACCATCTCCCCCACTGCGGCTGACCAGAGGCTCGCAGTCACCGCACTGCCGGCAGACGAAGCAACAGCAGCCCGCTGGGCAGTCGCCTCGATGGAGCTCGGCGCACTGGTCTGCACAGCCCGTACGCCGCGCTGCGCCGACTGCCCGATCCGCAGCCAATGCGCCTGGGTGCTGGCCGGGAGTCCGCCGTACGACGGTCCTCCTCGCAAGGGCCAGACCTACGAGGGCACCGACCGCCAGGTCCGCGGCCGCCTCCTGGCCGTCCTGCGCTCCGAGCACGGCGCCGTACCGAAGAAGGCTTTGGACGCGTGCTGGCAGGACCAGATCCAGCGGGAGCGTGCTCTGGATGGTCTGGTCGCCGACGGACTGGTGGAACCGCTCCCGCGCAACCGCTACCGCCTCCCCACCTGATGGGTTAACCCATCAGGTTGCGGGTTCTGCACCCGCATGCGGTGGGGGAACCCACAAGCTCATGGGTGAACCCATGAGATGGGGGTGGGAAACAAGCGGCCGGCTCGGTGAGGAGCCGGCCGTTCGGGTCTTGCTTCAGTTCTTCTTGCTGCCGGTGGTGGCTTCTGCGTCGTCGTCGGCGAGCAGGTCGAGCGGCATCGCCGGCTGGCCGGACAGCGTCGCCAGCATCTGGCGGACGTTGGTCAGCTGCGCGTTGATGCTGTCCCGGCGCTGCGTCGCGGCCGCGAGCTCACGCTCGGACTCGGCACGGATCCGCTCGGACTTGTCCTTCGCGGCGGCGACGATCTCCTGGGCCTGACGGTTCGCGTCGGCCAGCTGCTGCTGGGACAGCCGCTCGGCCTCGGAACGCGACCGGTCAGCCTCCCGCTGCACCTGCGCAGCGCGGTCGGTGACGGCAGCCAGCTGCTGCTCGGCGAGCGCCGTACGCGCGGCGAACTCCTGCTCGACCTTGCCACGGCGCTCGGCCAGGGTGGTCTCGAAGGCTGCGGCGGCCTGGGCGGACTTGGCGCGCTCCTGCTCGTAGAGGGCCTGCGCCTCGGACCGGCGGGCGGTCGCGTCGCGCTCGGCCTCGTCGCGCATGTCGTCGGCCTGCGTGCGGGCCTCCTCCAGGATGCGAGCCGCCTCCGCGTCGACCTCGCTCTTCCAGTCCAGGGAGTACTGCTCGGCCTCCTTGCGGACCTTCTTCGCGTGCGACTCACCGTCGGCGACGATGGCCTCGGCGTCGGTCCGCGCACGGGTCACCAGGTCACGGGCCTCGTCATCGGCCAGCGACAGGATCTTCGCCACCCGCTCACCGAACTCGGTGAAGGTCGGGGCGCGGTCCTTGTTGTCCTCCTGGGCGGAGATCACGGCCGATTCCGCGGCGTCGGTGCGCTGCTGGAGCTCCTGGACGTGCCGCTGGAGCTGCTCCGACTGCTGCTGCAGCGCGGTCAGCGAGGTGGTCAGCTCACGGATGTGCTGGTCCACCTGAGCGGGCTCGTAGCCACGCAGAACGGTACGGAACGGGGTTGGGCTTTCACTGCTCATGTTTTCCGATACTCACTTAATTGGGTGGGTGGATCACACATTGTCACTGACAAGGATCTGACTGTCACGTCCTCATCCTGATTCCCCCGTGGAACCCTCACTGGAAGACATTCCACCACCTGGGCGGAACCCTGGTACAGCGAGTGCCTCGATCACACCCGAAAGCTGGGTGAGCTCCTTGGTGATCTCGTCGCGGCGCTGATTCAAAGCCGCGACCCTCGCCTCGGCATCGGCGAGTAGTTTACGTGCCTGGGCGCGCAGTTCGTCCGCGTGCTCCCGGGCCTGCGCCTCGAGCTGCTGTGCCTCGGCGCGGGACTTGCGGATCAGCTCGTGGGACTGGCGCTGCGCGTCGGCGAGATCCTTGGCCGCGCGCTCGCGCAGGACCTGCGTGCTGGACTGCGCCTCGGTCTCGCGCCGGGTCGCCCGATCGACGATCTCCTTCGCCTCGAGCTCCGCTGCCGCCTTCTGCCGATCGGCCCGGGACTGCGCCTGCGCAGTCACCTTCTCGGCCTCCTGCCGCGCGGCGGTCAGCATCGCTTCGGCCTGCGCGGACGCGGATTCGAGCGTGCTCTCGGCGAGCGCGGTGTACTCCGCGTTCTCCTTGGCGATCGCTTCCTTGGTCTGCTTCAGCCGGCTGGTCGTGCGGCTGACCACGCGCCGCAGGTGTGCCCGCTTCTCCAGCATCATCTTGCCGGCCTGATACGCCGCCTGCTCGCGGATCGTCTGCGCTTCGGCCTCGGCCGTGCTGATCAGGTCATCGACGGTCTGCTTGCTCCACAGCGTCTGCTTCTCGGCCTCGGCCAGCGCCGCCTCGGCCGCCTTGTTCGCGTCGTCGACGATCCGCTGGGCCTCGATCGTCGCGTTCCGCCGGTCGGCCTCGATGGAGTCGACGACCAGTTTGGCCTGCGCCCGCGCATCGGCCATCAGCCGCTCGTTGGACAGCTCGGCCTCGGTCTTGCGCTCGGACAGGTCGGCCATCGCCTCGGCCCGGAGCTTGTCGATCTCCAGCGAGATCGCGGCCAGCTTGGCCCGCTCGGTCTCCTCGAGCTCCGCCGTACGGCGTTCCAGCTCGGCGCGGTTCTCGCCCCGGAGGCGCTCGATCTCGGCATGTGCCTCGGCGATCTGGGCCCGCGACTTCTCCCGGGCCGCCTCGACCTCCACTTCGACCGCGGCTCGCAGCTCGGCGGCCTCGGTCTCAGAGCGAGCGATCAGCTCGGCCTCGTTCTGTACGGCGGCCTGTGACACGAGCGCAGCCTGCTCACCCGCATCGGCCACCAACTGCTGCGCCTCGCGCCCAGCCCGGTCGACCATCAGGTCAGCCGCTTCACGAGCCTCCCGAGCCCCCAGGAGCAGCTCTTCGGCCTCGTCCTTCACCCGGGTGGCTTCGGCCTCGGACTCAGCCTTCAACCGCGCCGCCGCAGCCTCGGACTCCGCTTTCAGCCGGGCAGCTTCGGCCTCGGACGCTGCCTTCAGTGCCGCAGCCGCAGCCTCGGACTCGGCCTTCAACCGGGCAGCCGTGGACTCGGACTCCGACTTCAGCCGAGCGGCCTCGATCTCGGCAGCCTGCGTGACCCTGGTGGCCTCGGCCTCGGACTCTTCCTTGATCCGGGCAGCTTCCGCCTCGGACTCCGACTTCAGCCGGGCACCCTCGGTCTCGGCGCTTTCAGTGACGCGGGCCGCCTCGGCCTCGGCTGCGGCGATCCGGCGGTCGGCCGCGGCCTGCGACTCGGCCCGCAACCGGTCGGCGGTCGCCTGGCTCTCGTTCCGCAGTTGCTCGGCGGTCGATTCAGACTCGCTGCGCCGCTTGGCGACCTCCTCGGCGACCGACACGCGCAACTGCTCAGCCGCACGCTCGGCGCCGGCGGTCATCCGCTCCGACAGGGTGGCCGCCTCGGACCGGACGCGCTCTGCCTCAGTCGTCGACTCCACGCGCAGCTTCTCAGCCGCCTCCGCCGCTTCCCGCCGTACCCGCTCGGCTTCGGCAGTGGACTCGGCCTGCAGCCGCTCGGCGGCGTCCTGCGCCTCGGACCGGACTCGGTCCGCCTCGGCGGTGGACTCGGCGCGCAGCTGATCGGCTGCGCGCTCGGCGTCGCTCAGGAGTCGCTGAGCCGATGAGGTCGCGTCGGCGCGCAGCTTCTGGGCGGCCGCGTCAGCCGCCGCGCGGAGCTGCTCGGTCTCGGCCCGGGCGCGCTCGGCGTCCTCGCGGGCCAGGTCGTTCTCGTACTCCGCCTGCTCGCGCAGGGTGTCCGCGATCCGCTGTGCGCGCTCGAGCACGCCGCCCGCTTGCCGCACACCAAAAGAACCGGTGTCAGCGACCGGTTCTTGGGTCAGGGGCAGACGCGGTGCGTCCATGCGACGAGATGATTCCATCCTCGGCCCCCTTTCCGACAGTCCAGGTCCCATCAACGTGGTCACAGGGTTACAACGCAGTACAGGGGTGCCAGGTAACTTCTTTTTCATGCCGCTGCGCGATCTACCGACCGAATCGCAGGCGGCAGCAGCACTGATCCGTACCGAACTGCTCACGCATCGTAGGACGTTACGGCGCACTGGCAAACCCGGTCTCGTGTTGTCGTGTCTCGCCGCCGGTGCTCTGCTCGCTGTCCTCGTCCCGGGCCGAACAGGCACAGGCTGTTACCTCTGGCGGGCCACCACCCAGCCGGTCGAGGGCCGCACCGCGGCCCTCGTCCTGCCGGTCGCGATGGTGCTGCTGATCCTCGCGGATCGCTTGTCTGCTGAGAGTTTCGGGCTCCGCCGACAGGTCCGCGGCTGGGGTACGGCGGTGCTCGCGGCGGTCACCATGGCGGCCTGGACCGGATTCGTCCAGCAGGACCGACCGAGCTGTGGTTTCTCACCGGCTGTGATCGGTACCCTGGCCTGCGGGACCCTCGCCACGGCCGTTGCGGGCTACTGGGCCACCCAGTTGTTCCGGGGCCCGATGACCCCGCGGCCAACTCCTGTCGACGACTTGCCGAACGTGTCCGCTGAGCCGCTCAATCAGTCCGAATTGCGGGCACTCTTTGTCCGAATGCTCGATCGGATCGAGAGTTGGGCCCCAACTCGGGGCCGGCTGATGCCGTTCGCGACCGGCACTCTCGCCGTACTGGTTCTGCTCTCAACTGTTCTCCCGTGGCGCGACCTCCGGGACCCGGTCGCGGTCGGTCTCGCGGAGGCCGGACTGATCCGGGTGCAGCTCTGGGAGATCCCATCGGCCCGGACCTGGGCGCTGGTCGTCTGCGCGCTCGCCGTCGCGACCCTGGCCACGCGCGGGCCGGTACGGCGATTGGCGGCCGTCGCGTGTGGATCGGTCACCGTCGCCGGGGTGGCCGCGCATCTGCTCTGGCTGCCGCCGATGCTGCCGAACGGCGTGGGCTACCGCCCCGGCATCGGCGCGTGGACCGCTCTAGCGCTGGGCGTACTTCTGATCGCCGCCGGGCTGATCGGTGGCCGTCTGTTCGTTCTGCTGGGCCTCGTCGGCGCAGTGGTCGGACTGCTCACTCCCTCAGCCACAGGTACGCCGTACGTGGCAGAGCCGACTGTGGGCGTGCCACACCGGCTGCTGGATCTGCACAGCGGTCAGCTGGTCGACCGGCTCGGGATGCGGGTCGCTATCGGGACATCTGATCCGCTCGACTCCTTTGCGAGCTCTCTGGACGGTTCGCCGGGACAGTGGCTGCTGGGGCGGACAGGTTCGGAGAGCTCGACAGTCTTCGCGTACGACGACGGCGTCGCCCTACCCGAGGTGACGCTGAACCACGGGCCAACCGCACCGGCGGTGTGGGGTGTTACCGACAACCACCTGGTCGTGCTGGCCGGTGGTGCGGGTGGGAAGCCGTGGGCGATCTTGTCGGTCCCACTCGACCTACCGCAGGCGGACCTCAGCCTCAGCCACAAGGACCCCGACGGGCAGTACTACGTGACGCCTGGAGTGGAGGTGCTCGCTTCTGGAGTCGGCCCAGCGCTCAGCCATCGGAACGCAGACCGGTCAATCGTGGTCTGGGGAGGTGCGACGACCTGGCAGATCCCCGCCAACCAGCTCCGCCCCGGCATGCGGCTGCAGGACTTCCAGGTGGACCCGGGGGCCGGCGCACCGGGTAATGCGGTGTCGAGCGGCCCAGACGGTACGACGGTCTGGCGGACCAGCGAGACCGGCCTGGCAATGGCTCGCCGGGGTGGACCGACTCAGCAGCTGACCGGAGTCGCTCCAGCTGGCTGTCTCTTGAGCAGTGATGCGGCCAGTTCCTCGATGACGGTGGATGCGTTCGCGGTCGATGTGCGGGGCAACGTGTGGCTGGGCGGTGGTGCGCCGACGTCGGTCATCACGCCAGACGGCGTACTGCGGAAGCTGCCTGGTGGGGCCGACGGGATCAGCAGTATCGAGGCGCGGCCGGACGGTTCGGTGCTGCTGGGGACTTCACCAGGTGGTGGGAGTCAGATCCTGCAGATACCCGATGCGGCTAGCGCTGCATCGACGTACCCCGCTGCACCTGATCCACTACCGCGGTGCGATCGACGAAAGCCAGTCCGCGGTACGACGGACTTCCGGGCGACTGTGCTGCCCGCTGTCGAGACCGTGGACCCGCATCAGGGTTCGCCTGGAGTGAGCTCGCTGCTCGGGCTGGATGCCGGCGGGAAGTTGGCTCGCCTTCGGTTGCCGCTCGCGGCACGTAGTTCGGCGCCGGACGGGCAGGGCGGCGTGTGGTGGACGCTCGCGGACCAGCCGGGCCCGGAGCGCGCCGTACACCTCGTACGTGGCCGGACCACAGTGCAGCGGGATCAGCAGCCGCTGCCGGACAATCCGAAGGCTGAGTTCGCCGCTGCGGCCGGGGACCGGTTGGTGACCGCGATCGGTGGCGGGCTGTGCAACTACTACGGACCGGACGGCGTACGACGCCTTGCGGTGAAGGGTGATCTGCTGGCCCTGCTTCCTTCAGGGCAGACCGTGATGCGTCTCGACGGCCGACTGGTCCTGACGGATACCAACGGACGCACCAGCAGCATGGCCGGCGAGACAGCTGGCACATGGTTTACCGGACCCGATGGGAAGCTCTGGGGGTACGACGCTGTCCACCTGCTGCGAGTCGACGCCGGCCGGGTGACTGTGCTCGCCGGCCCGACGCAGGGTGTCCCACAGGCCGCGGACAAGGTGACGGTGATCGGACAGGCCTTGTACTTCGAGCTGGGGAACGACGTAGTCCGCTTGGAGGCCGCCCGATGAGCGCACTCCCGGATGAAGAGCTGCCTGCGCGTCTGACCGAAGCCGAGCAGGCACTGGCCGTTGCCGAGCACAGCTGGCTGGCTCGCGCCGGCCTGCTCGCCGCACTGGCCACCGGACTCACCCTGCTCCTCCCCTGGACCTACAGCCGCCGACTCGGTCTGTCGGTCTGGCAGCTAGGCATCGAAACCCAGCCGCAGCTGGCTCTCACCTGGCTGGTCGGCCTAGCCACCACAGTCGCCGTACTGGTTCTCAAACCCGGCCACAAAGCCCAGACTGCTGCCGGGATCACCGGAGTCATCACCCTGCTCTTCGTAGCCGGCGCCTACCAAGCCGGTCAGCTGCAAGCCCTGGGCGACACCTGGCCCGGCCCCGGCCCAGCCATAGCCCTGGTGACTGCCACCTGCTGGCTCCTCACCACCGCAGCCCACCTAGTTGCCCACCGCAACAACCACCCACCCGACCCCGACCTCATCACCCAAACCATCGCCCACCTCAGACGCCGCGCCCCCATTACCCCCGTGCGTCCGAAAACACGCCGACCACGCACTGCGGACCTTCGGACGCAACGCTTTGATCAGCCGTGGATGGCGGGGGTGCGATCCAGACGGTGTTCGAGGCGGGTGGCCAGGGCTAGGTAGCCGGCGTTGTGGGCGTGTTCGTGGGCCTGGCGAAGGAGGCGGTCGGCACAGGCCGAGTGGGGCGTGCAGTCGGCTAGGCCCGTGAGGGCTCCGACGACGCCGAGGGCGTGACCGCGGTCCTGGCTGAGGCGGAAGGCGAGGTCGAACTGTTCGGCAGCGGCCTCGCCACGGCCGGCGCTGAGGAGACTGCGGCCCAGGTGCAGACGCGCGTCGACCTCGTCGAGGTGCGTGCAGTTGCCGATCGCCAGCGTGAGCGCCTGCTCGTGGATTTCCACCGCCAGCTTGGTACGGCCGAGGCGTCGGTGAGCTTCTCCCTGATGACAGAGGGCGTAGCTCATCGAGAAGTCGAGCTCGTGGACGGCCGCGAGGCGCTGCGCAGCCCGAGTGGCCTCAAGGGCAGGCAGCGGCTCATCTTCGGCCAGCCGGCAAACCGCGATGCCGTTCAGTAGCTCAGGCTCGAGCCGCTCATCACCGATCTCACGCGCCAGGTCCAACGCACGCTCGTAGTACTCCAGCGCCATCGCGAACCCATGCTGCCGAACCGCCAGTGCAGCAAGCCGACTTAACGTCTCGACCACGGCTTCGCGGTCGCCCGCCAGATGCGCGAGACGCAACGACGTACGGAGCAACTCGGCGTGGTTCGACGACGGATCCAGCGTGCCCTGCGTGTACCCGAGCGACCCCAGGATCCGCGACCGCAGCCCCGGCTCGTCCGCCGGCGCCAGCTCCGCGGCCCGCCGCAAGTCGCACAACCCCTTCTGCGGCCCACAACGGAACTGGCCGAAGTTCCCGCGCAGGAACAGCAGCCGTGCCTGACCCTCCGCATCCTGCCGCCGCTCAGCAGCGGCCAGACCAGTCGTCAGTACGGCGTCCAGCTCGTCCAACCGGCTCCGTCCATGCAGGTACGGCGCCAGCACGAGCGCGAACCGAATCGCGGCCGCATCCTCCGCAACCTCCAACGCAGCAAGCAGATTCGGCCGCTCGCGATCGGCCCACGTCAGATCGGGACCAAGCCCAGAGCCCGCCACCGCCAGGTAGTGCTCGACCAGCCGGCCCACAGCGTCGGCGTCGTCGGCAACCTCCGCTGCATACCCACGCAGCAAGTCGTGGAACTCGTACCGCCCCGGCTGCGGGGCCAGCAGCAAGCTCGCGTCCACGAGGCTCTCCAGCAACCCCTCCGCCACCGGTACGTCGATCCCAGCCAGCGCGGCCGCCGCGTTCGCATCGAAGTCCTTGCCCGGGAACAACCCAAGGCACGCAAACAATCGACGCTGGTCCTCCGGCAGATGCTCGTACGACACCGCAAAGGCCGACCGGACCCCGTTCGAGTCGCCGTCCAGCTCGCGCAACCGACGCCGGCCGCGCATCCGTTCGTTCAGGTGCTGCATCGACCAGGCCGGCCGATGCCGCAGCCGCGCACCGGCGATCCGCAACGCCAGCGGCAACCGGCCGCAGTGCTCAGCCAGCTCCCGCACCGCCGCTTCGTCGCCACCATGGCGATCCGACCCGGCGATCTCGGTCAGCAAGGCGGTCGCGTCGTCCATCGCCAGCAACCCGAGACCGAGCCGGCGCTTGGCATCCAGCTCGACCAGTAGCCGCCGGCTCGTCACCAGCACCGCACATTCCGATGCCCCCGGCAACAATGACCGCACGACCGCCGCGTCCGGCGCGTTGTCCAGCACGACCAGCAATCGCAGCCGCGACGACTTCGCCCGCCACAACGACAGCCGATCCTCCAGACAGCCAGGAATCTGATCCGCCGGTACGCCGATGCCGCGGAGCAGGTGATCGACCGCCTGCTCGATTCCGAGCGGCTCGCGTCCCGGCGTGTACCCGTGCAGATCAACGAACAACTGGCCATCCGGGTACTGCGACGCCAGCAGATGCCCGGCCTGAACCGCCAGCGCCGTCTTGCCGATCCCCGCCATCCCGTCGATCGCCAGCACCGGCGGTGCCGCCTTCGCCGAGGTTCGTAGCTCCGAGGTTCGCAGCGCGGCCACCACCTCGGCCAGCTCCGTAGCCCGTCCAGCGAACGCAGCGCCGCCGTACGGGAGTTCGTTCCGTGCCGGTACGGCGGGCGCCTCGACCCGAAGCAAGGTTTGCTGGGCAGCGCGCAGTTCCGGACCCGGCTCGATCCCGAGCTGCTCGACGAGCGTTCGCCGTACCCGCTGATAGGTCTCGAGTGCTTCGGCCTGCCGACCGCTCCCGACCAGCGCGTTCATCAACAACACGGCGAACCGTTCGTCGAACGGGTGGTCGGCGACCAGCCCGATCAGCTCCGGGATCGCCTCGACATGCCGGCCGGCGGCGAGCTGCAACTGGATCCGGGTACCGAGCGCCTTCTCCCGGCGTTCGGCGATCCGGCGGCGCTGCCCGGCCAGGTACTGCCCGGGCAAACCGCTCAACGGCTGACCACGGAACAACGCCAGCGCCTGATCGTGCAGAGCCAGCGCCTGCTCCGGATCACTGTGCTGACCGGCCGCGCGCACGGTCGTCTCGAACCGCTCCAGATCCAGCACGTCAGGATCGAGCCGCAGGACATATCCGGCGGTCGTCCGCTCCAGGCGCGAACCCGGCGGCAGCGATTTGCGGATCCGGTACACGTAGGTCGGCACGACCTTGATCCCGGTCGGCGGCGGATCGTCGTCCCAGACCAGATCGAGCAACTGTTCCGGAGTGAGCACCCGATCGGCATTCAGCGCGAGGACGGCGAACATCGCCTGCTGCCGCAAGGGACCGACCGAAATCTCCGCGTCACCGCTGCGGACGGTGAGCGGTCCGAGCAGATCGATCCGGAGCCCCGACGGCATATTCGCAGTGTAGAAGCGCGAATGCCCTCAGCGACCGGATCCGGACACCTTTCGACCACCGTCGAATAGGTCGCCGATAGCGCGCGGGAAAACCCGCGCAGGACAAACGCGTCCGTGACCGCGTCACCGTGCAGGCGTCACCCTGCTACGTCTGGCCATGCGACGTCGTCGACCGCGAGCCACGGCGCGACCGCCAGGGCTGTGGGCGTGAGCCCGGTGAACGTCGCGATCTCGCGGTTCAGGTGGGACTGGTCGGCGTAGCCGTTCTCGGCGGCTACGCCGGCGGCGGCGTGGCCTGCCGCGAGAAGGTGGGCGGCGTGGTCGAAGCGCACCAACCGGGCGGCGCGTTTGGGGGTGACACCGAGCTGGGACCGGAAGCGGGACCACAGGCGCTTGCGGCTCCAGCCGACCTCGTCCGCCAGGCCGTCGACCCGCACCTGACCCCGGCTGGACAGCGTCCGCCGCCAGGCGTGGGCGACCTGGGGGTCGACCGGCGGGTGGCCGCCCAGCCGCCGACCCAGGATGTCCACCACTATCGCGAAGCGTTGGTCCCACGACGCGGCGGCGCGCAGCCTGTCCTCAGCCCGCCCGGCGTCGCGGCCCCAGACCTCCTCAAGGGCTGCCACCGTCCCGCTGAGCTCGGCCGACGCGCCGCCCAGCAACGCAGCCGCCGCGACTGGATCCAGCCGGATCTGGAGCAACTGTCCGGCTCCCCGGCCCGTTACCCGGAGATCGCCGGGGAGTAGCCCAGCGACGACACTGCCGCGCTGGTGCCCGCCAGAGGCTTCGTAGCCGACACCTTCTCCCCCGCCCAGATCGACGAGCAGGGTGACGGACGGGTGGACGATCATGGAGATGTCCACCGAGGCCGAGGCACGATGGCAGAACCCGGCCATGCTGACCCCCGGGAACCGAATCGACGGGCGCGGGACTGCGATGTCCACCCAGGCCTGGTTAGCTGGCATTCCGGCAGGCAACACATGGCGAGTCTAGGCATCAGGGACTACGGGTCTTCGGTTCGTCGGCCCGCCGCCGTGAAGTCGAGCAGCAGCTTGCCGACCGTCTCGGGTGCTTCCAGCATGGGTAGGTGCCCGACACCGGGTAGCAGCTCGACCCGCGCGCCCGGCACCGCGTCGTACCGGTGCGCAGACGACGGATCCCAACGGGGGTCGGCAGCACCGAAGATCACCTGCACGGGGGCCCCGAGTGCGGCGAGCCGCTCGGGCACGCTCCGTTCGGCGATGTACGCGGTGTTCTGGCGCAGCACCGTCCTCATCACGCGGTAGGTGATGCCCCGTACGTCTGCGACCACGTCGTCCGGGAGGTCCACAGGGCGAACGGCCGTCGCGCTGAGCCCCTTGCGGATCATCGCATCCGAACGCCTCGACCACAGGAGCGCGCCGAGCGGCGGGGCCAACAGCACCCGAAGGATGAACGGCTGCCGGAGGAGCGCATCCGGACTCGGCCCACTACTGATCAACGCAAGCGAACCTACGAGGTCGGGACGTTGCTCGGCCAGCGCGGTGGCGACGTAGCCGCCGCTGGAGTGCCCGGCCACAGCGACGTGACGAATCCCGAGGTCGTCCAGCAGCACCGCTACCTGACGCGCCTGTGCTGGTACGTCGTACGACGGCGCGGGCGGGGACTGGCCGCAACCAGGGAGGTCGACCCGGATGACGTGATGGTGGCCGGCCAGCGCCGGGACCACCGGACCCCAGAAACCGCCCGAGGCCCCCGACCCGTGGATGAGCAACAAAGGCGGCGGCTGCCGCGGGCCGTCATGGACCACGTGCATCTCCTGCGAACGTTCAATGTCGTCTTCACTCATACGGAGAACATGCACGCGCGGCCGGCCGCCAGTCTTGGACATATGTCCCCTGTCAGTTGACGACCGGCGATCACCCCGCCCCACCAACGGCGAAGGGCCCCACACCGAAGTGTGAGGCCCTTCGTCGGACTGCTGGGTGTTACGAGTCCTGCAGACCCGAGGTGCCGCCGGCGGCGAGGTCGGTCAGCTCCAGCTCGGAGGCACCGGCCTTCGGCGTTCCGATGAAGGTGAAGTACTCCGGCAGGCCGTCGGCGTCCACCGTGCCCTCCGGAGCGACGTCGACCAGGACGATCTGGCCGGGCCGCAGCTCCCCGAACAGGATCTTCTCGGCCAGGACGTCCTCCACGTCGCGCTGCAGAGCGCGGCGCAGCGGACGGGCACCCAGGACCGGGTCGAAGCCACGGTCGGCGACCAGTGCCTTCGCCGCCGGCGTGAGCTCGATACCCATGTCCTTGTCCTTCAGGCGCTCCTCCACCTGGGCCAGCATCAGGTCGACGATCTTGACGATGTCTTCCTTGCTGTGCTGGTGGAAGACCACGATCTCGTCGACACGGTTCAGGAACTCCGGGCGGAAGTGCTGCTTGAGCTCCTCCGTCACCTTGGACTTCATCCGCTCGTACGAGCCGGAGGTGTCCGAGGTCTGCGAGAACCCGAGCGCCCCCTTCGAGATGTCCTTGGTGCCCAGGTTGGTGGTCATGATGATGACCGTGTTCTTGAAGTCGACCACGCGGCCCTGGGCGTCGGTCAGGCGACCTTCGTCCAGGATCTGCAGCAGCGAGTTGAAGATGTCCGGGTGGGCCTTCTCCACCTCGTCGAACAGCACGACGGAGAACGGCTTGCGACGGACCTTCTCGGTGAGCTGGCCACCCTCTTCGTAGCCGACGTACCCAGGAGGCGAGCCGAACAGCCGCGAGGCCGTGTGCTTCTCCGAGTACTCCGACATGTCGAGGCTGATCAGCGCGTTCTGGTCGCCGAACAGGAACTCGGTCAGCACCTTCGACAGCTCGGTCTTACCGACACCGGACGGGCCGGCGAAGATGAACGAGCCGCTCGGGCGGCGCGGGTCCTTCAGACCTGCGCGGGTCCGGCGGATCGAGCGCGACAGCGCCTTCACCGCGTCCACCTGGCCGATGTACTGCTTGGCCAGCACCTTCTCCATGTCCAGCAGCCGCGAGGACTCCTCCTCGGTCAGCTTGAAGACGGGGATACCGGTCGCGGTGCTGAGCACCTCGGCGATCAGCTCCTCGTCGACCTCGGCGACGACATCCATGTCGCCGGCCTTCCACTGCTTCTCCCGCTCGGCCTTCGCGTTGATCAGCTTCTTCTCGTCGTCGCGGAGCCCCGCGGCGCGCTCGAAGTCCTGAGCATCGATCGCCGACTCCTTCTCCCGGCGGACCGTCGCGATCTTCTCGTCGAACTCGCGCAGGTCCGGCGGAGCCGTCATCCGGCGGATCCGCAACCGGGCCCCGGCCTCGTCGATCAGGTCGATCGCCTTGTCCGGGAGGAACCGGTCGGAGATGTAGCGGTCGGCCATCTGCGCGGCGTTCACCAGGGCGGCATCGGTGATGGTCACCCGGTGGTGCGCCTCGTAGCGGTCCCGCAGACCCTTGAGGATCTCGATCGTGTGCGCGATCGAGGGCTCGGCGACCTGGATCGGCTGGAAGCGGCGCTCCAGCGCGGCGTCCTTCTCGACGTACTTGCGGTACTCGTCGAGGGTGGTCGCACCGATCGTCTGCAGCTCTCCACGGGCCAGCATCGGCTTCAGGATGCTCGCCGCGTCGATCGCGCCCTCGGCCGCACCGGCCCCGACGAGGGTGTGGATCTCGTCGATGAACAGCACGATGTCACCGCGGGTGCGGATCTCCTTCAGCACCTTCTTCAGGCGCTCCTCGAAGTCACCGCGGTAGCGGGAACCCGCCACCAGGGCGCCGAGGTCGAGGGAGTAGATCTGCTTGTCCTTGAGCGTCTCCGGGACGTCACCACGGACGATCTGCTGAGCCAGACCCTCCACGATCGCCGTCTTGCCGACACCCGGCTCACCGATCAGGACAGGGTTGTTCTTGGTCCGCCGGGACAGCACCTGCATGACCCGCTCGATCTCGCTCTCGCGCCCGATCACCGGGTCGAGCTTCGCCTCACGAGCGGACTGGGTGTAGTTCCGGCCGAACTGGTCGAGCACCAGGGAGCTGCTCGGCGCCCCCTCGGTGGGTGCCCCGGCGCTGGTGGGCTCCTTGCCCTGGTAACCGCTCAGCAGCTGGATGACCTGCTGCCGGACCTTGTTCAGGTCCGCACCGAGCTTGACCAGGACCTGCGCTGCGACGCCCTCACCCTCGCGGATGAGGCCGAGCAGGATGTGCTCGGTGCCGATGTAGTTGTGGCCCAACTGCAGGGCCTCGCGCAGGGAGAGCTCCAGCACCTTCTTGGCGCGGGGGGTGAACGGGATGTGCCCGCTCGGTGCCTGCTGTCCCTGGCCGATGATCTCCTCGACCTGGGAGCGAACAGCTTCGAGCGAGATACCCAGGCTCTCGAGAGCCTTGGCGGCGACACCTTCACCCTCGTGGATCAGGCCGAGCAGGATGTGCTCGGTCCCGATGTAGTTGTGGCTGAGCATCCTGGCCTCTTCCTGAGCCAGGACGACTACCCGACGGGCGCGGTCCGTAAATCGTTCAAACATCGCCAAAGCGCTCCTTGCCTCAGAGGAGTCGGACGTGCCGTGTGGGCCGACCCCCGTACATGCATGCTAGTCCCCGGTACCGACAAGCTCGCTCTGGGCGAACAAACAATCACTGTTGGATCGGACACCCGGGCGGCATCACAAGGGAACAACCCCACGGATCTCCAGGGTGTTCCCGCCTGACCACGATCGGACAGCGTGTTCGCCACCAGCGAATTTCCCCTGATGACTGTCCGGTCAGGCATCCCGGCGCCGTACCACCGCGACCGCGATGTCCACACTCTGAAACAACCGGAATGCGGACGGTCCCGATACTCTACAGAGTACCGGGACCGCAAGAGCCTACTGAAATTACTTGGCCTCGTTGTACGCCGCGCGCACCTCGGCCGAGATCCGGCCGCGCTCGCTGACCTCGTAGCCGTTCTCCTTGGCCCAGGCCCGGATGTCGGCGGAGTCCGAGGCGGACCGGCCGCGTCCGCGGGCCCGTCCCACCGCACCGCGGCGACCGGCCACCCGACGGCCCGAGCCGACGTACCCGGCGAGGGCGTCGCGCAGTTTGGCGGCATTCTTCTTGGAAAGGTCGATCTCGTACGTCGTCCCGTCCAGCCCGAAGGTCACGGTCTCGTCGGCCTTACCGCCGTCGAGATCGTCCTCCAGGACCACCTGCACCCTTTGCGCCATCGATGACAATCCTTCCTGCACCCGTCACCGGGCACAATCCCCTGCCGAATTGTTTGCACCTGATTTGTACCGCACAAACCACCCACTTGTCATTCTCCGCGCGGAATGTTCCACAAAGTGGCGGGAGCCGCGTCGTGACCTTGCGTATTCAAATGCCCCAGAAAATGCAGAGGGCCGCGGGTGTGCTATGCAGCACCCGCGGCCCACTTCAAGAAATCACTCCGGCCGGAGCAAGGGGAACAGAATCGTCTCCCGTATACCGGTGCCGGTGTAGAGCATGATCAACCGGTCCAGTCCCATCCCCATACCACCGGCCGGCGGCATCCCGAACTCCATTGCGCGCAGGAAGTCCTCGTCCAGTTCCATCGCCTCGGGATCACCGGCCGCGGCCAGCAACGACTGTGCCACCAGGCGATCCCGCTGGATCACCGGGTCGTTGAGCTCCGAGTAGGCCACCCCGAGCTCGACCCCGTTGACGAACAGGTCGAAGGCTTCGACCAGCCCCGGAATTTCCCGGTGCGGCTTGGCCAGCGGCCGCGCCGACTCCGGATAGTCACGGACAAACGTCGGCTGGATGAGGTCGTGCTCACACAGCTTCTCGAACAAGTCGACGGCGATCTCACCGGCATTCCGGCCGGGCTGCAGCTCGACCTCGTGCTGCTCGGCCAACTTGAGCAACGCGGCCAGGTCGGTGGTCTGGTCGACGCTCTCGCCGACCGCTTCGGAGAGCAGCCCGAAAAGCGTCGCATGACGGAACGGCCGGGTGAAGTCGATCTCCGAGCCGTCGCGCGCAGTGACGACCGTCCGGCCGATCGCCGCGCCGGCGTTCCGGATCAGCTCCTGGATGAGTTCGGCCATCGTGTCGTAATCGCCATAGGCCTGGTAGGCCTCGATCATCGAGAATTCCGCGGCGTGCGTGGAGTCCAGGCCTTCGTTGCGGAAGGTCCGGCCGATCTCGAAGACCCGGTCGACGCCACCGATCATCGCGCGCTTGAGATCGAGCTCGAGCGCGATCCGCAGCTTCATCTCCTGGTCGAAGGCGTTCAGGTGCGTGGTGAACGGCCGGGCCGCCGCACCACCGTTGGTGAGCTGCAGGACCGGCGTCTCGACCTCGATGAAGCTGTGCGCGTCGAACGTGGCGCGCAGCGACTTCAGTACGGCGGCCTTGATCCGGACCATGTCGCGAGCCTCGGACCGCACGATCAGGTCGACGTACCGGAGCCGGACGCGCGCCTCCTCGTTCAGCGGCTTGTGCTCGTTCGGCAGCGGACGCAGCGTCTTGGCCGCCATCTGCCAGCCGGTCGCCTGCACGGACAGCTCGCCGCGACGGCTCGTCACGACCTCGCCCTGGACGGCGAGCAGGTCGCCGATGTCGACGAGCGCCTTGAACCGCGCCAGCTCCTCCTCACCGAGGTCGGCCAGCGACAGCATCACCTGCAGCTCGGTCCCGTCACCCTCCCGCAGCCGGACGAAGCAGAGCTTGCCGGTGTTGCGCAGGAAGATCACCCGACCAACCACCGACACCTGCTCGCCCGTCCTGGTGTCCGGCGCTAGATCTTGCCCGTCGTACGTCGCGCGCAGGTCCTTCAGCAGGTGCGTCCGCGGTACCGAGATCGGGTAGGGCTGCACTCCTTCCGCCAGCAGGCGGTCACGCTTCTCCCGGCGGACCCGCATCTGCTCGGGCAGGTCGTCCTGCCCGGTGTCGGGGTTCGCTGGGTCCACGTGTGCATCAGTCATAAGCCAAAGGCTAGTGACTGACCGCCTCCACAGCCGAATCCTTTGTTCTGGCCACCAGTACGGCGCCCACTCCCGCAGCGAGCACGCAGACGATCCCGCACGCCAGGAACGTCATCCGCGGACCGAGCAGCGCCGCGACCAGACCACCTAGTGGCAGGGCGATCAAGCTGCAGCCCCGAACGGTCCCGGACAGCGCAGCGACCACTCGGCCCCGGACCGCGTCGGCGACGCGGGTGACGATCAGTGTGCTCACCGCTGCATTCAGCAGACCGCTACCGATCCCGCTCAGCACAGCTCCGGCCAGCAGAGGGACTGCGCCATTCGAGCCGCCCATCAGCAGCATGCCGGCGCCAATAGCCGCCATACCGGCCATCACTGCCCGCGAGCGGGACGCCGACGAGGACAGCCGGCCACTACCCCAAGCGCCGAGGATCGTGCCGGCGCCTTGGCCCGCCAGCAGCCAGCCGTACCAGGCGGCGCCCAGCCCGACGACGTCCGTCACCAGGAACACCTCGACCACGTTGACGGCCTCACCGACCAGCACGAAGCCCCACAGACACATCAGCAGGATCCGGAGCAGCGGATCGCCGAACAGATGGCGCAGTCCCGCCGTGAACCCACCGCGCTCCCGGGCCGCACCAGGCTCCGGCCGGCGCCGGGTCTGCACCAGCCCAGCCACCACCGCGAGCAGTCCAAAGGTGGCTGCATCCACCAGCAACGCATCCCGGCCTCCGATCCACTCCACCAGCAAGCCACCGACCGCTGACCCGACCAGCATGGCGACGCCGATCAGCGCCTGGCTGGCCCCTGTCGCGCGGCCGACCATGTCCTCCCCCACGATTCGCGGGATCAGCGCACCCCAGCACGGCCCGGCCACCGCCTGCCCCACCTGCAGCAGACAGACCAGCCCCACGGTGCTCACCAGGTCGTGACTGAAGGCCAGCGCCACCCCAGCAACTGCCTGCAGCAACGTCGCCCACACCAGTACGGCGCGTGAGTCGTAGCTGTCCACGATCCGCCCGGCCACCGGGATCATCGCCACCGTCGGTACGGCGAAGGCCAGCAGCAGGAGCGTGACCGCCCCGGGCCCGCCGTACTCCTTCACGCGGAGCATCAGCGCGAGCATCGCGATCGCGTCCCCGGCGTACGAGATCGCGCGGGCGGGCAGCACCAGCCGGATGTCCCGGTGGGACCACAGAGAAGTCTGAAGGATTTGCTTCATAAATGTGAAGGTAGTGCTTCATACCTTTCAGGTCAAGCCTTCGCTACGCTGACGCGGTGGCCGAGAACAAGGTGGTGCTGACCGATCCGCGGGCGATCCGCGCGCTGGCGCACCCTGCTCGGCAGCTGGTCATCGACGAGCTCTACAGCGGCCGGGTGATGACAGCGACCGAGTGTGCCGAGCTGGCCGGGCTGACGCCGTCCGCGATGAGCTACCACCTCCGGGCGCTGGAGCGCTGGGGCATCGTGGAGCGGGCCGAGTCCACCGACGGCCGGGAGCGCCCGTGGCGGGCGCCCGCGCAGGGCCTGATCGTCTCGGCGCAGTCGACGACTTCGGGTCGGTTGGCCGGCCAGGCGATGATGCGGGTCGCAGTGGACCGGATGCTCGAGTTGTTCGCCGACCTGCCGGCTGACGACCCCTGGGACGACTCCAGCGCGATGAGCCGCTCCCGCCTCTGGCTCACGCACGAGGAGACCGAGCGGTTGATCGCGGAGCTGCAGGAGCTGACCGACCGCTACCGGAAGGGCCGGACCCAGGACGACCACCCGGACAACACCCGTTCGGTCCACACGATGTTCACCGTCGTACCGTCCGGTGAGGCACCGCAACCCTGATTTTCCCCCGAA
Organism: Kribbella sp. NPDC058245; assembly: GCF_042882005.1. Lineage (NCBI taxonomy): Bacteria > Bacillati > Actinomycetota > Actinomycetes > Propionibacteriales > Kribbellaceae > Kribbella > Kribbella sp. NPDC058245. The sequence goes on along the minus strand of NZ_JBHVWY010000001.1, from coordinate 232,759 downwards.
GTACCTCTCCGGTCAGCTAACTGGTTGCCGAGCAATGTAACTATGGGTACATGGGGGAAGCGCTAGCAATCGCGATACCGACCGGCGGTCTGGCCATCGTGGCGTACCTGGTGGTGGGGCTCGTCATCGGCGTCGAGAGCATGGGTGTGCCGCTGCCGGGCGAGACCACGCTGATCGCCGCGGCCCTGCTCGCCTCGCAGGGCGATCTGCGGATCGAGTTCGTGATCGGGGCCGCCGCGGCGGGCGCGATCATCGGCGACTCGATCGGGTACTTCATCGGCCACCGGGCCGGCCGCGGCCTGTTCGACCGGCTCAGCCGGCGGTTCAAGCACTTCTCGCCCGACCGCATCGCGCGGGCCGAGAAGTACTTCCACCGGTACGGCGTCTGGACGGTCTTCTTCGGCCGGTTCGTCGCGCTGCTCCGGATCTTCGCCGGCCCGATGGCCGGCACCCTCCGGATGCCCTACCCGAAGTTCCTGATCGCGAACGCGGCCGGCGGCATCGCCTGGTCGGCCACGATCGGGATCGTTGCCTTCCACATCGGTGACAACGCGGACAAGATCTTCGGCCAGGTGTCGGTCTGGGCACTCGTCGCGATCGGCATCGCCGCGGTCGGGGCCTACGTCGTCTACAGGCTCCGCCATCGGCACCGGTCCTCCGAGGTCGGTCTCGAGGCCGAGTCCGCCGAGGCCTAGGGCCGGATCCGCAGGTCCAGTTTCGGGGTGGTCAGACCGCTCATGTTGCGGCCGCCGGCCGCGGCGGCCGGGAGCACCCAGCGGTACGAGTAGGTGCCGACGGCGCCGATCTTGAAGCCGAAGACCGCCTGGCCGCGACGCAGTGCCACGCGCTTCACCGACACCCACTTGCGGGTCTGGCGGTTCCACAGCTGCAGCGTGGCCGCCGAGGTGTAGGCCGGTGCCACTCTGGCGAAGATGGTGACCATCTCGCCGCGCTTCTTGTTGTTGCCGCCGATGTACCCACCGGCGAGCAGCCGGACCACTGCGCGCGTGAAGACGGCCGGACTGGTCGACTCACTCGTCAGGACGCCTGGCTTGGCGTAGGGACTCGCCACGACCTTGTACGGACGACTACCGCCCGTGACGACCGGAATGTCGTAGTGGCCGCCGGCTGTGGTCTTCCCACGAGCCACCGGACTCCACCGCGCGTTCGGCGTGACCTGGGTCAGCACGGTCAGCGGGATACCCGCCGAGGTGGTCTGCTGCAGCGCACAGTCCGTCTCCGCAGCGCAGTAGGTCTCCTGCAACACGACCCGGCCGCGCACGCGCAGCGGCAGGCTGTACTGCGCCAGCGGCGGCACGAACACTGTCGACGAACTGGTCAGACCCACTACCTGGCCACCGACATTGCTCGACCACTCGTTCTCGGTCCGCAACTGGAACAGGAACGGCGGCTTGATGCTGTTGATCACCTGCCGGAGTGACGTCGTACCCGGGCCGATCGGCGCCGGCTGCGCACCCGGCCAGCCGATCATCGGCACGTACTTCTGTGCCTTGGTCCCCTCGACATCCAGCGGGTCCTGCGGAGTGAAGTCCTGCGGCGGCTCCGGCACGGCCCAGCGAATCAGCACCCCACGGCCCTGAGCCACGGCGAACGCCGAGTTCGGCCGGACCGGTCCGTCGGTGTCGAACACCGGAGACTTCGCCGGCTTCCCGGTCAGCCCCTCCTTGATCGTCCCGTTGGTGACAACCACCCGGTAGTTGCCGTCCGGCGGGAACGCCGAGGTCGGAATGTCCCAGCTGTTCGCCTGCCCGGCCGGCAGGTACTGGACGTACGACGGCCCCTCGCTGAGCACACCCTCGATGGTGATCCGGTTCGGGGCGTTGTCGTCCTTCCACGTCACCCGGACAGAGCTCTTCCCAGCCCCCGCCCAACCGACCGCCACCGCAGACGGCGACGGATCCGCCGTACAAGCGGTCAGCAGGGACGCACCGGTCGCAACGACCAGCGCCACGGCGAAACTCCGCCGCACTAGGACCACCTCACCTCAGCTGCCTCACAACCGACGCGCCGAACGATATACCGGTTAGGAGTTGTTGCGGGCGAAGGCTTGGTGCAGACCGTGCAACGTGAGCAGGGGCTCGTGCTGGACCGGTGTGGCCAGGTCGCGGAGCAGTAGCGACGCCAAAGCACCAGTCAGTACGACGGGAGTGTCCGGCGCGAAGGACTGATCCTCACGGATCCGGGTGACCAGTCCGTCGATCATGGCGGCGAAACCGTGGACTGCGCCGGACTGCAGTGCTTCGACGGTGTTCTTGGCGACCAGAGCGCGTGGACGGACCAGCTCGACCCGGCGAAGCTGGGCTGCCACATCACCTAGCGCGTCAGTGGCGGTCTCGATGCCGGGGGCAATCACTCCGCCGGCGAACGCGCCGGCCGGGTTCACCACATCGATGGTGATCGCCGTACCGACGTCGACGACCAGGCAGGGAGCGCCGTACAGCTGGACGGCAGCCAGTGCGTTGGCAATTCGGTCCGTGCCGACCTCACGCGGATTGTCGACCAGAACCGGCAGTCCGGTCTTCACACCTGGCTCAACCACCACACTGGGCACGTTCTGGTAGTAGCGGGTGACCAGGTCGCGGAACTCGTGCAGTACCTGCGGTACGGCGGAGCAGACCGCGATCCCGGAGACCGGGGCCTCACCTGCGAGCAGTCCCTGGATCAGGACCGCCCACTCGTCCGCCGTACGACGGGAGTCGGTCCCGACCCACCAGTGGCGTTTGACCGTGCCCTCGAACACCAGGCCCACAAGGGTCCTGGTGTTCTCGACGGCGACGGCCAGCAGCATCAGACGGCCTTGAGGTCCAGGGCGATGTCCAGCACCGGCGCGGAGTGCGTGAGTGCACCGACCGCCAGGAAGTTCACGCCGGTCTCGGCGACCTCCCGGGCCTTGTCGAGCGTCAGTCCGCCGGACGCCTCCAGCTTGGCGCGGCCGGCCACCTTCTCGACGGCCTCCCGCAGCAGCGGCACGTCCATGTTGTCGAGCAGGATCAGCTCGGCACCGGAGTCGACCGCGATGAGAGCGTCCTCCACCGAGTCCACCTCGACCTCGACCGAGATCTCCGGGTAGGCCTTGCGCACCAGCCGGAAAGCCTCAGCCACGCCACCTGCCGCGATCACGTGGTTGTCCTTGATCAGTGCGGCGTCCGACAACCCCATGCGGTGGTTGCGGCCGCCGCCACAGCGCACGGCGTACTTCTCCAGCGAGCGCAGCAGCGGCATCGTCTTGCGAGTGTCGCGGATGACTGCGCCAGTCCCCTCGACCGCATCCACCCAGCGCCGGGTCAGCGTCGCCACTCCGGACAGGTGGCAGAGCAGGTTGAGTGACGTCCGCTCGGCGGTCAGCAGCTGCTGCGTCTTGCCGCGAATCGTCATCAGCACGTCGCCCCGCCGTACCGACGCACCATCGGTGACGGAGTACTCGAGCTCGACCTGTCCGGGCGCAGCGACCTGCCGAATCACCAGTTCGGCGATCTCCAGCCCGGCGACCACGCCGTCGGCCCGGGCGACCAGCTCGGCGACTGAGACCTGGTCCGGGTCGACCGTGGCGGTCGTCGTGACGTCCACACCACCGGCAAGGTCCTCCTCGAGCGTGGCTCGCACGAGGTCACCGACCCACTGCCGGTCGACGGTGTCATCCATCTTGCCGATTCTCCTTGCTCTGTGGAACGAAGGTCGCTCCAGGGCGGGCACGCTCGCCGTCGGCGGGCAGTGTCAGGTCCAGATTGCCCGACCAGTGTTGATCATCGCGATCCGGGTAGTCCTCACGCCAGTGCGAGCCGCGGCTCTCCTCGCGCACAGTCGCGGCGGCGATCAGGGCAGAGGCGACCGTCACCAGGTTCGTCGCCTCCCAGCCCGGAGTGCCGGGCTCGCCGGCCGGTTGCTCGATCAGCTTGGCCAGCGTGGCACCTGCCTCATCGAGACCGTGCGCGCTCCGGATCACTCCGGCACCAACGGTCATCACCCGCTGCAGTTCCGGTACGACGTCCGCGTCGACCAGACCGGGGATTCGGGTGTCCACGGCCGGCTCACGCTGCTCCGGAAGGCCCTTGGCCAGGTGGTTCGCGATACGGCGGGCGAAGACGAGCCCTTCGAGCAGGGAGTTCGACGCGAGCCGGTTGGCGCCGTGCACACCGGTGCAGGCGACTTCACCACAGGCATAGAGACCTGGCACCGAAGTCTGCCCGTTGAGGTCGGTCCACACCCCACCGGACGAGTAGTGGCAAGCAGGCGCGACCGGGATCAGTTCACGGACCGGATCGATACCGTGCGAACGGCAGGACGCCAGAATGGTCGGGAACCGCACCCGCCACTTCTCATCACCGAAGTGCCGGGCGTCGAGGTAGACATGATCCTTGCCTCCGGCAATCATCTGGCGCGTGATCGCCTTCGCGACGATGTCCCGCGGCGCCAGATCGGCCAGCTCGTGCTGGCCCTGCATGAAACGTTTGCCCTCGTGGTCGACGAGGAACGCGCCCTCACCACGGACCGCCTCGGAGACCAGCGGTTGCTGGCCTTTCGCGCTCTTGCCCAGCCACAGCACGGTCGGATGGAACTGGATGAACTCCAGGTCACGCACCTTCGCGCCGGCCCGCAGCGCCAGCGCCATCCCGTCGCCCGTCGACACACTCGGGTTGGTAGTAGCGGCGTACAGCTGTCCGAGGCCGCCGGACGCGAGGATCACTACACGGCTGCGGATCGCGCCAATACCGTCGAGCTGGCCCTCACCCATCACGTGCAGTGTCACACCGGCGACGGCACCGTCCTCAGCTCGCAGCAGGTCGATGACGAGCGCATGCTCGATCAGACGGATGTCCGGCAGCCGCTTCACCGCAGCGACCAGTGCACGCTCGATCTCCGCGCCGGTCGCGTCACCACCAGAGTGTGCGATGCGGTTGCGGTGGTGCCCACCCTCACGCGTCAGCGAGATCTCACCGTTGGCCATGGTGTCGAACCGCGCACCCAGCTCGATGAGATCCCGTACTGCGTCGGGCCCCTCGGTCACCAACGCCCGTACGGCGTCTGGGTCGCACAGCCCGGCTCCTGCGACCAGAGTGTCCTGCAGATGGTCTTCCGGTGAGTCCTCGGGACTGAGGGCGGCAGCGATGCCGCCCTGGGCCCACTGGGTCGAGCCGGAGGCGACAACATCCTTCGTCACCACCAGTACGGTCCCGAGCTCACGGGCCTTGAGTGCAGCAGTCAGCCCGGCAATGCCCGAGCCGATCACCACCACGTCGACTGTGTCGGTCCAGCCCGGCTCAGGTGCTGCGAGCCGTTGCGGGACTGCGGGTGCGGTCATTTAGTGACCGTACCAACCGAATTCATCGCAGTGTGATGGAAATGTTGTCAATGAGACGAGTCTGACCCACCCGGGCGGCGATCAGCATGCGTGCCTCACCAGGGCCGATCACCGGTCCCAGGTCGGGTGCGCGGAGTGCCAGGTAGTCGATCTTGACCGAGGGGACCGCCTCCAGTTCCGAATGCGCTGCGGCCAGTACGGCGTCCGGACCGTTCATGCCGGCCTTCGCACCGGCCGTGAGAGCGCGGTAGAGGACCAGAGCCTCGTCACGCTCGGTCTCGTCGAGGTACCGGTTGCGTGAGGACATCGCGAGGCCGTCTGCCTCCCGCACTGTCGGTACCGGCACGATGTCGACGTTCCAGTCCAGGTCACAGACCATCTCGCGGATCAGCGTGAGCTGCTGGTAGTCCTTCTCGCCGAACAGCGCCAGATCGGGCTGCGTCAGGTGCAGCAGCTTCGACACCACGGTCAGGACACCACCGAAGTGGCCGGGGCGCACCTGGCCCTCCAGCTCGTCGGCGAGCGGGCCGGGATGCACGGTGACCGAGGGCTCGTTCGGGTAGAGCTCGTCGCGGGACGGATTGAAGACGAGGTCGACGCCTTCGTTCTTGGCGATCGCCAGGTCACTGGCCAGCGTGCGCGGATAGCGGTCGAAGTCCTCGGTCGGCCCGAACTGCAACGGGTTCACGAAGATCGTCAGCACCACACTGCCTTCGGGGCCGACACGTTCGCGGGCCTCGGCCAGCAGCGCCGCATGCCCCTCGTGCAGCGCGCCCATCGTCATCACCACCGCCCGCGGCCGGACCGCCGTCGCCGCCCGCAGTTCGGCCTTCGTCTGGGTGAGTCTCATCGCGGTGCCTCCCCTGTTCGATACCGCTCCAGCACCTCGCCGAACCGGGCCGCCGTGCCCGCGTCCAGCCGTCCGTCCGCCACTGCCAGCTCCACCGTCGCACCGGCCAGCTCGGCGTACGTACTCGCCGTGCGACCGTGCAGTCCGGCCAGATGTGCTGCCACCGTGTCTACATCGCCCCGCACGATCGGCCCGGTGAGCGCATGATGACCGGATCGCAGCGTGTTGTCGAGGGTTGCCGTCAGCAGTGGCCGGAGTGTTGCCGACGGATCCGCAACCCCTGCCTCCCGCAGTACGGCGAACGCTTGGGACAGCAAGGTGGTGAGGTGGTTCGCGGCGTGCACGAGGCCGGCGTGGTAGCGCGCACGCTCCGCCTCTGCCACCCACTGCACCTGTGCCCCGAGTGCCTTCACCAGTCGCTCCACAACCGCCTTGGCCGCATCTGGCGCGGTGGCGGTGAAAACCAGGTCCTGCAGCTCAACAGCATCCACACCGGTGAACGTCATCGGCGGATGCAACGCCACCGGGGTCGCCGGTAGACCCTGTAGTGGAGCGAGCCCGTGTGCACCCGACAGATGAACGACGTACTGCCCCGTGGTCAGCGGGAGCGCGTGAGCAACCGCAGCGATCGCCTCGTCCGGCACCGCGACCAGTACGACGTCGGCGCGGCCGGTGACCTCGTCGGGCGACACCACCGGCACATGCGGAAGGAAGCGGGCGGCGCGATCACGTGACGCGCTCGACCGCGCGGAGACTCCGACCAAGGGATACCCGGCGGCCGCCATGGCTGCTCCCAGGGCGGTTCCGGCCCGGCCGGCTCCGATCAAGCCGATCCGTTCCATACTCACTCTCTCCGTCGTTCCAGTCCCACGGGTGGGTACCAGACGATCTTCTGGTCAGCCTAGGCGATGGCAGGATGGCGTGGTGAACGATGCTTGGGCTACTCGACGCGGATTGACCGCGATTCTGATCACAGTGCCGGAGCTGGCGGCGTACACGGACCGGTGGCGGTCGGTGTCGCGGACCAGCATGCGGCCGGACGTCCCACTGAACGAGCTGATCCCGCCGCACGTCACTGTGCTGGTGCCGTGGCTCCCAGAGCCCACTGAGGCCGACATCGAACGGTTGCGGGTCGCAGTGGACAAGGTGCCGGCCTTCGACCTCAGCTTCCTGGAGGCCGGCCAGTTCCCCAACGGGACCGCCTGGCTGCGCCCGGAGCCGTTCGACGAGATCCGTGGGGTGATTCAGACCGTCGCAGCGGCCTTCCCCGAGTGCCCGCCGTACAACGGTGAGTTCCCGGACCCCCACCCGCACCTGACGATCTCCTCGTCCGCCCAGGGCGGCCCGGCCGTGGTCGCCGACGCCCAGGCCACATTGGCCCTCGAGCCGGCCCCAGTAGCCAAGCTCACCGAGCTAGGCCTGTGGCGCGACGACGAGCACGGCGTCTGGAGCCAGTTCGGCAGCGTCGTGCTGGGCGGGTGACCACCTACCGCGCTGCCTGGCAGCACGCGCTCTACGGCCCGGACGGTTTCTACCGGCGTGAGCGACCAGCAGCACACTTCCGTACGTCGGTGCACGCGTCCGAACTGTTTGGACGGGCGATCGCGCGGCTGGCGCGTGAGGTCGGTGCTGAGCAGGTGACCGACATCGGGGCCGGCTCTGGGGAGTTAGGGCGAGTACTGCGGGCTGAGGGTCTGAAGGTGGTCGAGATCGAGCTGGACGATCAGCTACCGGACCGGCTGACCGGACTGGTCGTGGCCAACGAGTGGCTGGACAACATCCCTTGTGAGCTGGCGGAGTGGGACGAGGACGGCGTACCGCACTACCTGACCGCCGAGCTGACACTAGGCAATGTTGTCGAGGGCAACGATCTCGCATGGCTGCAGCAGTGGTGGCCTGGCGAACCAGGTGACCGCGCCGAGATCGGACTGACGCGAGACGAGACCTGGGCCGGTGTGGTCGACCGCATCGACCACGGCACCGCGCTGGCCATCGACTACGGGCATCTGGCCGACGACAGGCCGCCGTACGGGACTCTGACCGGTTTCCGGGCCGGACGCGAGTGTGAGCCTGTGCTGGACGGCAGCTGTGACATCACTGCCCACGTCGCACTGGACTCGCTCGGCGGTGAGGTGCACAACCAGCGCGAGATGCTGATGCAGCTGGGCGTCTCGGCGCAGCGGCCGCCGCTGGACCTGGCCCACAGCGACTCGGCCGCCTACCTGGCCGCATTGTCTGCGGCAGGTGAGGCGGCCGAACTGCTGGACCCGTCAGGACTCGGCGGGTTCGGCTGGGTCTTCAGTCACTCGCCAGTCAGCGGCAAGTCGTCGTCGCTGGTGGATCTCGAGTAGACCGGGTCCCCGAAGGGGGTAGCGAACTTGCCGAGGTTGGTGATCGGTGTGGTCGTCCCGGTGGCATGCCCGATCGAGTACACGTAGGCGGCGTTGGTGTCCTTGTCGATGGCGGTGAGCAGGGTGCCCGTCCCGCACTTGCCCGCGACCAGCGTCTCGAAGCCCTGCCAGGTCGACCCGCGGACGGTCTTCACGACCGGCTTCAGCGGCGCGGTGGTCGGGATGTGGATCGTCTCCAGCACGCCGGTCTTCGTCGTGGCCAGGAACGTGTCGTAGGTGGCGGTCTGGCTGATCAGCGCCAGCGCCTTCACGTTCGCGAAGCCGGACGCCGAGGCGACGGTCTTCCAGCCGTTCGTCCAGCGGAACAGCACACCGTCGTTCCGCAGGCCGTAGTGCGCCACGCGGGCGCCGACGACGGACTCCTCGACCATGGTGAACTTGTCCCACCCGTCGGCGATCTTCGTCAGGTCGTTGAACTCCTCGTCACGGTCCTCGAGGTATCCGTACCGCGAGGCGTACAGGGTCGACCCGAGCACGACGTACCCAGTGGTGGACGACCCGTTGACGTCCGGCCCCCAGTTGAAGCGGGACGCGATCTTCGCCTCGCCTGCCGGGTACAGGTGCCGGTCAGGAGTGTTGACGCTGGTCGGCGGCTTGGTCCCCCAGGCGCCGATGATCACTGCGTCACCGGCGCTGTTGATCGAACGTAACGCCATCGTGCAGGCGGCGTCGGGTGCGGCGGTCGCCGTCCCCGCGGTTGTCACGGCCAGGCTCCCCAGCAGTACTGCGGACCCCGCCGCCGCAGCTACTCGCTTGAACATGTTTTTCGTCTGCATGCCAACCACGATGCAGAGCCACGCGCAGAAGTTGTCCTAGGACTCGTGGGGGCGGTTGGACTCGATGGCCTGGCGTGCTTGGCGCGCCTGCTGGGCTTGAGCTTGGGTGAGCCAGGCGGCTTCCTCGGCCGAGCGGTGCAGGGCTACTGCGTTCGTCGGGCCGACCGGGGTGTCGATGTGAACGTCGGCCAGGTTGAGGCGGCGCTGGATCGGTCCCTGGGCCAGCCGGACCGACTGGGTCTTGTGGTGCAGGACGATCGACGTACGGCGGCTCACCCAGCCGGCGGTGGTGACGAAGACCTGCTGGTCGGCGCCGTAGGCGAGGAAGCGCCAGCCGATCGGCCGTAGCCACTTGGCGCGCTCGGGGGCGCGCTGCATCTCGATGGCGTCCAGGTTGAAGCCGGGCAGCACCCTGGCGAGCACTGCGGCTACCTCACCGCGTTCACCGACCGGGAGCAGCTGTGCGCCTTCCAGATGGTCGTCGCCGTCCTCCTTGCCGCCCGCGACACCAGCGATGTCCAGCTCCACCCGAGACCAGCCCAACAGCCGCCAGATGATCGGCTCGGTGATCAGGAGGCCCTGCACGCGACCCGGCGGGATGGTCTGTCGCTGTACGTCGAACAGGCCGCGCTTGGTGCGTAGACCATGGTCGGTCTGGGACAGGGTGAAGCCGTGGTTGCCGACGACCTGCTTCCAGATCGGCTGAACCACACCGAGCAGCAGCGGCAGACCGGCGAACAGGCCGACGTGGAAGTCGAACACCATCGTGGCGACGATCAGCCAGATCAGAGCGCCCGCGCTACCGACGACTGTGGACGACAGCAGCGTCGCACCGAGCAGGCGGTTGGTCGGGACGACCAGCAACGCCTCCGGCTCGTGCTCCTGCTCTTGTTCCTGCTGCTGAGCCGCGTGCTCGCCCTTGGCCCGGACCAGCAGGATCGTGCGCAGCTCACGGGCCTCGGTGTACTTGAAGTAGCTCAGCCGGCCGTCGCTCTTACCGCCACCGGCCACGTCCATCCGCAGCTCGGCCATGCCGAACAGCCGGGCCACGAAGGGCTGGGCCACGTCGATGGCCTGGATGCGGTCGAACCGGATGATCCGGGTCCGCCGGAACAGGAAGCCGCTGTCCACCCGGATCGCCTCATCGGTCAGCTGCCACTTGGTGAACCACCAGGACAGTGCGCCCAGCAGGATGCCACCGACCAGTACGGCGGCCAGTCCGATCCCGGCGATCTCCAGATTGCTCCGCAGACCCTCGTTGTTGACCAGAGCGAACGCTGCGACGACGAAGTACCCCCAGCCCTTCACGAACGGCGTCAGGGGATGCAGCCGCGCACCCATCTGCTCCACCACCGGCGGCTGGCTCGGTGGGACAGGCACTGGCTCGGTCACAGGCCCCACGCCTGTGACTGACCGAGCGTGGACAGCCGGTCACGCAGCCGAGCGGCCTCGTCCGGATGCAGACCGGGGATCTTCGCGTCGGTCGCCGGTGTGGCCGTGTGCAGCTCGACCGTGGCGATCCCGAACGCCCGCTCCAGCGGACCGGCGGCCACGTCGACGAACTGCATCCGCCCGTACGGCACCACGACCAGCTCGCGGAACATGATCCCGTGGCTGACCATCAGCTCGTCCTCGCGCTCGGCGTACTTCCAGGACCGCTGGTTGCGCCCGATCAGGACCCACGACCAGACGAACACGGCCGCGACCACGATCAGCCCGAGGACGCCGTACAGCCACCCCAGGGTGAACCCGAGCACGAACAGCAGCGCGAGTCCGGTCACCCCGGCCATGATCGCCGCGGACACTCGCCGGACCGACGCGAGCTGCGGTGACACCGGCGTCCAGCTGACATCGGAAGGTGCAAAGAGGTCGTCCACGACACCAGCCTGTCACGAAGTGTGCCGTGCGTGCTGGAGCTTGAGCGATGGTGGCGTCCAGGTGCGTGCATCGGGGGCCTTGAGGGGCAGCCTCGATGCGGGGTCCATCGTGGCTGTTCCGCAAGGCCCGCGAGGTGCGTGCCTGGGCGTCAGCAGCGCCAAGCTCCAGTGCGCACGGCACACTTGGGTCATGAGCACTGAGAAGGTGGTTGGTGTCGGCGCGGGAGCTGCTGGATTCGACCCTGCGTTCGAGCGGGGTGGGACCGGTGCCGGCTCGGATCTGCCGACCACCGACATGGTGCTCAACATCGGTCCACAGCACCCGGCGACGCACGGCGTACTGCGGCTGCGGCTGACGCTGGACGGTGAGCGAATCGCCGGCTGCGAGCCGATCGTCGGCTACATGCACCGCGGTGCGGAGAAGCTGTTCGAGGTCCGGGACTACCGGCAGATCATCGTGCTGGCGAACCGGCACGACTGGCTGTCCGCCTTCGCCAACGAGCTCGGCGTGGTCATCGCGGTCGAGCGGATGATGGGCCTGGAGGTCCCCGTCCGCGCAGTCTGGCTGCGCACGCTGCTGGCGGAGCTGAACCGGATCCTGAACCACCTGATGTTCCTCGGCTCGTACCCGCTCGAGCTGGGCGCGATCACGCCGGTCTTCTACGCCTTCCGCGAGCGCGAGACCATCCAGGCCGTGCTGGAAGAGCTGTCCGGCGGCCGGATGCACTACATGTTCAACCGGGTCGGCGGGCTCAAAGAAGACCTCCCGTACGGCTGGCTCGGCCGCACCGCCGCAGCGTCCGCCGCGGTCCGCAAGCGGCTGCCGGACATCGAGAACCTCATCCTCGGCAACGAGATCTTCCGCGCCCGCACCGTCGGCATCGGCAAGCTCTCCCCCGAGCTAGTCGCCCAGTACGGCGTCTCTGGGCCGATCGCGCGCGCATCAGGTGTCGACGCCGACCTGCGCCGCGACGAGCCCTACCTCGCCTACGGCGAGCTCCAGGACGTCCTGCGCGTCGTCACCCGGCCCGACGGCGACTGCTTCGCGCGCTTCGCCGTACTGCTCGAGCAGGTCAAGGTCTCCCTCGACCTGGTCGACGCGTGTCTCGACAAGCTCTCGTCGATGCCGGCGGGACCGGTCAACGTCCGGCTGCCCAAGATCCTCAAAGTTCCCGAAGGCCAGACCTACGCCTGGACCGAGAGCCCACTCGGCATCAACGGCTACTACCTGGTCTCCCGCGGCGACAAAACCCCCTGGCGGCTCAAACTCCGCTCCGCCAGCTTCAACAACATCTCCGCCCTACCAGCCCTGCTCCCCGGCACGATGATCCCCGACATGATCGCCATCCTCGGCAGCATGTTCTTCGTCGTCGGCGACATCGACAAGTAACCCCCACCCACCCCCAGCCCGGCTCTCGCCCTCCCCCATCTCGCCCTCTCCCCCTCTCGCCCTCTCCCATCTCGTGGGCTGACCCACGCCGTTGTGGGTTCTGGACCCGCATGCGGGTGCAGAACCCACAACCTGATGGGTTAACCCATCAGATGGCGAAGGCTGGGTGGGTTAGAACTGGCGGTCTTTGACGGGCGGGCGCTCCGCCGTGGCGATCAGCTTGGTGATCTCGGCAGCCGGGGCGGTGCGGCCTGGGTCGACCGCGCCGGCGGCGCGCTGTTCCGGCGTACTGGCTTCGGTGCGGTACGGGTGCACGTAGACGGCCGTCTCCGGCTCGTGGCGCCAGCTCTCGCTCAGCGGGCCGACGTCGACCGCGTCCCAGCCGAGCTTGTCCAGCAGCTCCACGGCGGTCGCGCGGGCGGCCGCGTCGTTGCCCGAGATCGGCAGCGCGCTGCGATCCGCCGCACCCGTGGGCCGGGCCAGGGACAGCAGGTCCGCCGCGGCGATGTTGTTGAACGCCTTCACCGTGTGCGACTCCGGCAGGTGCCGTTGCAGCAGGTCAGCCGTCGTCACGGTCTCGTTGTCGAGCTCGTCGATCCGGCTGTCGCGGCTCGGGTAGTAGTTCATCGTGTCGATCACGACCTTGCCGGCCAGCGGCTCGACCGGGACCTCGGCGTACCGGCCCAGCGGGATCGTCACCACCACGATGTCACCGGCTTCCGCCGCCTCGGCCGCCGTACCGGCTCGCACGCCCAGCTCAGCGGCCTTCTCCTGCAGGCTCTCCGGCCCACGCGAGTTCGCCAGTACGACTTCTATGCCTGCCGCGACCGCGAGTTTCGCCAGCACGGTCCCGATGTTTCCACTTCCGATGATGCCCAGGGTGCTCATACCTATCGACAACCCCGGAAGGGGCGAGGGTATTTCAGACGCCGGAGCGGATCACCAGTTCGGTGAGCTCTTCGGCGAGCGCCGGGGCCACAGCGAAGGTGCCGCGGGAGGCCGGTGAGTGCTGGCTGCCGTCGAGGTCGAGCACCTGCAGGCCGGCCTCGCGACAGATCGAGACACCGGCCATCGTGTCCCACGGCTTGTTGGAGTACATGATCGTCGCGTCGAAGAAGCCGTTGGCGGTGAAGGTCAGCGCAGCCGCCGCCGTACCGATCTGGCGCAGCCGCTGCACGCGCGGGACGAGCAGGCTGTGCAACTCCAGCCGGCGCGGGTTGATCTCGGCCGCGTCCTCACTGATCGCGAAGTCGCCCATCGCGATCAGGGCCTCGTTGAGCGTCGTACAGCCGCCGCCTTGGATCGCCTTGCCGTTACAGGTCGCGCCCAGCCCCTCGGCAGCGGCGTACCGGGTGCCGAGCGGCGGGTGGTCGATCACTCCGAGGACGGCGCGGTCGTCGACGATCAGGCCCAGTGAGATGGCCCACAACGGCATCCCGTGGACGAAGTTCACCGTCCCGTCGATCGGGTCGAGGACCCAGCGGGTGCCCTCGGTCGGGCCGCCCTCCTCCTCGCCCTGGATGCCGATCTGCGGCGCCTCGCGCTCCAGGAACTCGCGGATCTTCCGCTCGACCGCGTAGTCGACCTCGGAGGCCATGTCGCGGTCACTCTTGAACGTGAGCGTCCCGGGGCCACGGGTGTCCGTCACCGTCCGGCCCTGGTCGACGGCGGCTTGGGCGACTTTCAGCAGCTGAGCGAGGTCCACGCCCTAGAACTTACCGCCTCAGGAGGCGGCGAGGCCGCGCAGTTTCAGATCCACGACGGTCGGGGCGTCGGCCTGGGAGTGTTTGTCGCCGGCGGCAACGACTGTGGCGACCTCTTCGTCGATCTTGTCGAGGCGCGCATCGATCTTGTCCAGGCGACGCTGCATCAGGTCGACGAACTCCGCGTTCTCGACCACGCGGGCACTGGTGATCCGTGAGTACTCCTGCGCGACGGTGGCGCGTTCGTCGGAGTGGGCGAGCCGCTCGACCAGCAACTGGTGGCGGAAGAGCACCGAGGCAGCGATGGCCACCGCGACGGCAGCGATCGCTGCTCCGCGGAGAATCCAGGTGTTCTGAGTGAACAGCGCAACGCTGACACCGAGGCACACAACGATCAACAGAGCGTTGGCGACGGTGAGAACGGTGGTCCTGGTTCGACGGCGGCTACCCCTTGACCCCATGGACCGTCATGTTAGGCGGTCTCGTCGGGGTCATCGGGAATACGACACGCACGTTCCAGCAATAATCCGGCCGTGACGACCAGCACTGAGATCACGGCGGCGAGACCGGCCATGATCACTCTGTTACGAGGACCCGAGGCGCTCACGCCTCGCAGGAAGGATAACGCGAACCCTGCGTACACACCGGTGCACAACGCGCCGACGAAAGCGCTCGCCTTCCCGATCAGCAACAGGAAGACGGCGCGCTGCGGTTCGACCCGCTCCCGCCGTACCTGGACCCGTTGCTGGGTGTTGCGGGCCGCGGCGAACAGCAGCGCGGCCAGGAACGCCCAGGCGACCAGCGTCAGCCACGAGATCGACGGCGCGACCCCACCGCCGGCCTCGATCGCCTTGACCATCGTGAACCCGATCGCGGCGCCCAGTACGGCGATTGCCACCAGCAATCGCCGAGAGGTCGGCCGCACCGAGCCTGGGCGCTGTGGCTCCTTGCCGGAACCAGGGGCGCGGCCGGACTCGGGACCGCCGGAGGCCACTACTGGAGCTCGAGATCGAGCTTGGTCACACCTTCGGTGCCGACCTTCTCCAGGAGCTCCACCACCGGGCCGTGCCCGAGCAGGACCGCGTCCGGCTCGATGTCCAGCCACGGCGCCAGCACGAACGCGCGCTCGTGCGCCCGCGGATGCGGGATGGTCAGCTCCTCGGACTCGATCGTCTTCTTGCCGTAGGTGATCAGGTCGACGTCCAGCGTCCGCGGCGCGCCGGGAACGCTGCGCTCGCGACCGAAGGCCTGCTCGACCGCGTGCGCGCGATCCAGCAGCAGGTCGACCGACAGCGTCGAGTCGGCGAGCAGGACGACGTTCAGGTACGGGCCGGATTCGTCCGGCCCACCGATCGGCTGGGTCTCGTAGACCGGCGAGACATCGACCACGACGACGTCCGGGGTGTCCCGCAGCGCGTCGATCGCGCCCTGCAGGTTCGCCTCACGGTCGCCGAGATTGCTGCCGAGCGACAGGATCACCTGGCGGATCGGCTTGAGGCCGCCGCTCAGGGTGTCCGCGTCGATGACGTAAGGACTGGGGGTCTCGGTCACGAGGATTCTCCGGCTCTGCGCTGCACGGTCAGGACAACGTCGTCGAACGGCACCGAGATCGGCGCCGAGGGTTTGTGGATGGTCACCGCGGTCGCTGTCACCCGCCGGTCGGCGAGACACAGGTCGGCGATGCGCTGGGCGAGGGTTTCGATCAGGTCCACCGGATCGGTCTCGATCGCTCGGTGCACCTGCTCGGCGACCACGCCGTAGTTCACGGTGTCGGCCAGGTTGTCGGAGGCCGCAGCAGGCCGGGTGTCCAGCTCCAGCCGGACATCCACGACGAACTCCTGCCCGTCGGCCCGCTCGTGATCGAAGACTCCATGGCGTCCGAAGCCGCGGATGCCGCGAATCTCGATCACGTCAGGAGGGGGCGTGAGACCGCTCATTCCGCCTCCTCCTGTTGACCCCCAGACGACAGTACCGGGGAGGCATGGTGGATCCACAACCGCCAGCCGGAGGAAGTTCTGCGGAAGACATTGGTCGCGAGCGCTTTGCCGCCCGCGAAACCGTCCTCCGGAGCTCCGTCACCCGACGACAGGACATTCTCCGTACACGTGACGTATGCCACGTCTTCATCCACCCGTACCTGGACGTCGGTGAGGAAGAACTGGATGTACGGCGTGTTCGCGAAGATCATCGCCCAGGCCCGCATCATCTCCGGATACCCGTAGATCGCCGCGTTGCCGGGGTGGATACAGACCGGGTCGGGTTCCGGCAGCCAGACGGCCGCCATCAGATCCAGGTCGCCGGCCTCGAACGCGTTGTAGAACGCGGTGTTGGCGTTCAGCACGACGTCCTCGACGGTCGTCCCGCGCGCGCCTTCGCCCGACCGGGCGGGTCCGTCGGTCATCCGGTTCCCCATCTCTTCGCCACTCGGACCGCGTCCGCGGTGGGCGCCACCACGTGGGCCCGAACACACCAGGCACCTGCGGCGGCGACCAGGGCGTTCACAGCCAGGCTCGCGTCATCTCGTCGTACGGCCGGTCGTAGTGCACCGGTCTCCTCATCGGCGAGCAGCCTACCGAGGAACGTCTTGCGGGAGGCACCGATCAGCAACGGCCGGCCCAGTACGGCGAATTCCGGCAGCCGCCGCAGGATCTCCCAGTTGTGATCGGCGTTCTTGGCGAACCCGAGCCCGGGGTCGAGGGCGACCCGGTTCAGGTCCACCCCGGCGGCCCGGATCACCTCGAGCCGCTCGGCCAGCTCCGCGATCACCTCGGCCACGACATCGTCGTACTCGGCCTTGTTCTGCATGTCGATCGAATGACCGCGCCAGTGCATCGCGACATACGGGGTACGGCGTTCGGCCACCAGCGCGAGCATGTCCGGGTCGGACTGGCCGGCGGACACGTCGTTGATCATCGTGGCGCCTGCTTCGAGTGCCAGCGCGGCGACCTCGGAGCGCATGGTGTCGACCGAGATCAACGCACCTGCGGCAGCCAATGCCTCGACCACCGGCAGCACGCGGCGGATCTCCTCCGCCTGCGACGGCCGCTCGGCTCCCGGCCTGGTCGACTCCCCACCGACGTCGAGCAGATCGGCGCCTTCGGCGAGCAGGTCCAGGCCGTGCTTGATCGCGGCAGCCGGTTCGAACCACTCACCGCCGTCGGAGAACGAGTCCGGCGTCACGTTCACGACACCCATGACGAGGCTCCGGTCCAGCACCGGCAGCCCGTCCACGTGACCCCACGACCCATTTCCCACCCGCCCACCGTAGTGGGCGGGTCGGACAATGCCGGAATCAGCTACCCATAACCAGTTCGGTCTGGGTGGCTCGCAGGGCTGCGCCGATGGGTTGCGAGTAGGACTCGTTGGAGCGGTTGTACTTGTCCAGGCACTTGCCGTCGATCAGCGCTGCGCCGCTGGTGATGCCTTGGGCGTAGTTGCCGGTCATGTTGGCGCCGCCCGAGTCACCGGACTCGACACAGGCCGTGTGCTGGAACAGCCCGCGCACGATCTTGTTGTTGCCGTAGTTCACGGTGACGTTGTTGGCGACGATCCGGCCGCAGGTCCAGCCGGTGCTCTTGCCCGACTTGCACAACTCGGATCCGACCGTCGGACTCGCGACGCCGTGCACCGCGACGCTGCCGGAACCCCAGCCTTCGATGTACCCCTGCTGGTCCCAGCCCTCGATCACGTCGACGCTGCCGTAGTCGTTGCCCGGGAAGCTCGAGTACACCGTGTTGCCGAGGATGTAGCCGTTCCGGGAGAACGACGGCTTGCCGGATGTGCAGTGGCCGGCGGTCAGGAAGACCCGGGTGCCCTTGCTCGTCCGGGCATTGAAGCCGAGTGAGCAGACGTAGCCGGTGTTCTTGTCGACCTGGAACCCGCCGCGCAGGCTGAAGTCGTCAGCGGTCGGCTTCACCGTGCCGTAGACGGTCTTCACCGTCACCTGGTCACCGTGTTCCTTGGCCCGCTCCACGAACCGCTCGGTGAAGATGTCGTGCGCTCCCTTGGGAACGCTCACCACAACGGTGCCGCTGATCGGATCGACGTACCAGGAGCGCACCTTGCCGGCTCGCGACGTCTCGGCCAGCCGGTTCAGCTCGGACTGCACGGAGTTCAGCTCGGCGGCCGTGAAGCGCACCAGCTTCGGCACCGCGCCGGCCGCCCGCACCAGCTCGGCGGTGGCAGCGTCGGAGACGGCGACCACGAGGTCACCCGCGCTGTCGTAGTAGCTGCCGACCGCGCGCGACCCGAGCTCGGTCCGCAACGTCTCGGCCTGCAGCGAAGATTTGGTGCCCGGCGCCCCGATCAGCTTCGTCGGCTCGACCCGCGGCCCTTCAGTGGTGTGTCGCTTGCCCTCGTCCGCGGTGGCCCAGTTCGCCGCCACCAGTCCGGCAGCGGTCAGTATCGCAGCGCCGGCGAGTGCGGCGCCGACCCGATAACGCCCCGACATTCCTTGTCCTCCTCACCGCCGGCGCCCGGTCCCCGTCGAACGAACGCCCTTACGGAAAGTAAACGTTCTGCAACGGATTGTCCACAGCTACCAGCTCACAATCCCCAACGATCCAAACACCAAGGAGCTACGCGCGGAGTCATCTGCTGTAGTGGAAGCGTGCCTGAAGGACGACCAGATCGTCGCCGTCGATGAGATAGACCAGTCGGTGCTCGGAGTCGATCCGTCTCGACCAGGCACCTTGCAACATGTGTTTGAGCGGCTCGGGTTTCCCGATACCGCTCTGCGGATCCCGCAGAGCATCCTCGATCAGCCGATTGATCCGCTTCAACTGCTGCCGGTCGACTTGCTGCCAGTAGGTGCTGTCCTCCCAGCCATTGGGAGTGAAGACGAGCCTCACGTCAGCTCGTGCTCCTCGCGCTCGCCTCGCTGCGCTTGCTGCAGACTCTCCAGTAGCCGCCGTGCATTCTCAGGGACACGCAGCAGGTGCGCCGTCTCCTCCAGAGCCCGATAGTCGTCGAGCGAGATCAAGACCGCATCGCCGCCCTTCGAGGTGATCTCGACCGGAGTGTGATCCTCGTTCACCTGCTGGATCAGCGGGAACAGATCTTTGCGTGCCGTGGAGGCCGTGATCGCCATCTACCCCTCCTCATCTAATGGTACGACAAATGGTACCACTCAGCCGACGATCAGGCTCATCGCCTCGGCGCGGGTGACGGGGTTGCGGAGCTGACCGCGGACCGCGGAGGTGATGGTCTTGGCGCCGGCCTTGCGGACGCCGCGCATGGTCATGCAGAGGTGTTCGCACTCGATCACGACGATCACGCCGCGGGGTTCGAGCAGCTCGACCATGGATTCGGCGATCTGGGTGGTCAGACGTTCCTGCACCTGAGGGCGCTTGGCGTAGACATCGACCAGGCGGGCGAGTTTGGACAGGCCGGTGATCCGGCCGTCGCGGTTCGGGATGTAGCCGACATGGGCGACCCCGGTGAACGGGACCAGGTGGTGCTCGCAGACGCTCCAGACCTCGATGTCCTTCACCAGGACCATCTCGTCGTGCCCGAGGTCGAACGTCGTACTGAGGACCTCCTCGGCCGTCTGACCGAGCCCCGCGGTGATCTCGGCGTACGAGCGCGCCACCCGGGCCGGGGTGTCCCGCAGCCCGTCGCGGTCCGGGTCCTCCCCGATCGCGATCAGCAGCTCCCGCACGGCCCGTTCCGCCCGGGCATGGTCGAACTTCGGCGACGTCATCCGGTCAGCCTAAGCAGAAGCCCCGCCATCCGGGTGGATGGCGGGGCTCTGGCGGATCAGATCATTCGCTCGGCAGCGGCGGGGTCGGGCCGCCACCGTAGTTCGGCGGGTTCACGTTCTCGTCCGGACCGACCGAACCACCCGGCAGTACGTCGGACAGCGAGCCGTTCTGCTCGGCCCGGGTCGGCAGCGGCATCACCGGCGGCTGGTCGGACGGGATCCGGGTCGAGGACCCGGTCCAGGCCGGCCGGCGCTCCTTCTTCACGATCGGGCCGAAGACCTCGGCGATCTGGGCCTTGTCCAGGGTCTCCTTCTCCAGGAGCTCCTCGACCAGGTGGTCCAGCACCGCACGGTTCTCGACCAGGATGTCGAAGGCCTCCTGGTGCGCGTTCAGGATCAGCTTGCCGACCTCCTCGTCGACCGCGGCCGCGATCTCCTCGGAGTAGTTGCGCTGGCTGCCCAGGTCGCGGCCCAGGAACGGCTCACCGCTGTCCGAGCCGAACTTGATCGCACCGAGCCGCTCGGTCATGCCGTACTGCGTGACCATCGCGCGGGCCAGCGCCGACGCCTTCTCGATGTCGTTGCTGGCGCCGGTGGTCGGGTCGTGGAAGACCATCTCCTCGGCCGCGCGGCCACCGAGCATGTAGGCCAGCTTGTCGAGCATCTCCGAGCGGGTGGTCGAGTATTTGTCCTCGTCCGGCAGCACCATCGTGTAACCGAGGGCGCGACCGCGCGGCAGGATCGTCACCTTGTGCACCGGGTCGGAGTGCGGCAGCGCCGCGGCGACCAGGGCGTGCCCGCCCTCGTGGTACGCCGTGAGCACCTTCTCCTTGTCCGACATCAAGCGGGTACGACGCTGCGGCCCGGCGATCACGCGGTCGATCGCCTCGTCCAGCGCCTTGTTGTCGATCACCTGCATGTTCGAGCGGGCGGTCAGCAGGGCCGCCTCGTTCAGCACGTTGGCCAGGTCGGCACCGGTGAAGCCCGGCGTCCGGCGGGCGACCGCCCGCAGGTCGACGTCCTGGGACATCGGCTTGCCGCGGGAGTGCACCTTCAGGATCTGCTCACGGCCGGGCAGGTCCGGCGCGTCGACGGCGATCTGCCGGTCGAAGCGGCCGGGCCGCAGCAGGGCCGGGTCCAGTACGTCGGGCCGGTTGGTGGCGGCGATCAGGATCACACCGCCGCGGACGTCGAAGCCGTCCATCTCGACCAGCAACTGGTTCAGCGTCTGCTCGCGCTCGTCGTGGCCACCGCCGAGACCCGCACCACGGTGCCGGCCGACGGCGTCGATCTCGTCGATGAAGACGATCGCCGGGGCGTTGGTCTTCGCGGTCTCGAACAGGTCGCGGACCCGGGAGGCACCGACACCGACGAACATCTCGACGAAGTCCGAACCGGAGATCGAGTAGAACGGCACCCCGGCCTCACCCGCGACCGCACGGGCCAGCAGGGTCTTACCGGTACCGGGCTGGCCGTAGAGCAGCACGCCCTTGGGGATCTTGGCGCCGACGGCCTGGAACTTGCCGGGCTCCTGGAGGAACTCCTTGATCTCGCCGAGCTCCTCGATCGCCTCGTCACAGCCGGCCACGTCGGCGAACGTGGTCTTCGGGGTGTCCTTGGTGATCAGCTTGGCCTTCGACTTGGCGAAGCTCATCACCCGCGAGCCACCGCCCTGCATCGAGTTCATCAAGAAGATGAAGACCACCGCGATCAGCAGGAACGGGATCAGCGTCTGGAACACCTGGCCGATGAAGCTCGGCTTCGGGTTCTCGACGTTGTACTTCTCGATCTTGCCGTTCTGATAGAGGTCCTGCAGCGACGTGCCCAGCGTGTTCGCCTGGCCGTCCACCCAGAAGGCGCGGATCTTGGTGCCGTCGGCCTTCTCGACCCGGATCTCCTGGTCGGGATCGACGAGCACGATCGACTTGATCACCTTCTGGCCGGCCGGTGCGTCGGTGGCCTGCTTGATCACCTTGACGACCTCACCGGTCGGTTCGGCCTTGAACCCGGTCGAGCCGGTCAGGAGCTGTCCGATCACCAGCACCATCAAAAAGGCGAGGATGATCCAGAACAGGGGTCCGCGGAAGAAGCGCTTCACGTCCATGATCGAGGCCTACGCCCCGTCCCTCCTAGCTCGGCAGGCCCGGGTTTCGCGGGCTTGAGACGGTACTACCAGTCCAAGTGTCTCGTGCCGGGCAAGCCTGCCGACCACGAGGGTCACCGATAGACGGTACGACCTGTTGTACAGGCTGTCACCAACTCTGCCCGGACGAGCAGTGCTGATACCTTCCCCGCCCCAGTCTCAGGAGTACACGTGCGGCGCGAGGGTGGCCACGCAGCGCAGGTTGCGGTACTTCTCGGCGTAGTCCAGCCCGTACCCGACGACGAACTCGTCCGGCAGCTCCAGACCGACGTACTTCACCGGGACCTGCATCTTGGCCGCACCCGGCTTGACGAACGCGGTGCACAGTTCGAGCGAGGCCGGCTTGCGCGACTCCAGGTTGCTGACCAGCCAGCTCAGCGTCAGGCCGGTGTCGATGATGTCCTCGACGATCAGCACGTGCCGGTTGGTGATGTCGGTGTCCAGGTCCTTCTGGATCCGCACCACACCCGACGACTTGGTCCCGGACCCGTACGACGAGATCGCCATCCAGTCCATCTCCACGTGCCGCGTGAACGACCGGGCCAGGTCGGCCATCACCATCACCGCCCCGCGCAGAACGCCTACCAGCAACAGATCCTTGCCCTGGTAGTCCTCCTCGATCCGACCGGCCAGTTCCCGCAGCTTCGCCAGGATCTGGTCCTCGGTGTAATGGATCTGGGTCAGGTCCTTCTCGATGTCCGCCGCATCCACGGGCGTCAGCCTGTCACATTCGGGCCGAGGATTATGAATCCGCCCCGGCGTACTGCCCGGACTCCTTGGGGCAGGTCGATCCAGCGCTGGCCGCGCCAGTCGGTGATCAGCGCGTCGACCGCGGCGACGTGACCGGCGCTCAGGTCGGTGGCCCGGGAGCCGGCTTCCAGAGCTGCCTGCCGCAGCACTCGCGTGCGGAGGGCTGCCGGCTCGTCGGCGAGCATCCCGACATCACAGTGCACCTCATCGTCAGTACGCCGTACTGCCGTCTCCGCGAGGTCTGCCGCCAACATGTCGAGCGCATCAGCGTCTGCCCGGAGCAGTCCGGCCGTCCGGGCCAGCGCCTCGACCACACCGGGTCCAAGTGCCTCTTCGAGCACCGGAAGCACCTCGTGGCGGACGCGGACTCGCGTGTACGACGGGTCGTCGTTGTGCGGGTCATGCCAGGGCCGCAGGCCGGAGGCGATACAGGCTGCCGCCGTGGTCGCGCGTGGGACCTCCAGGAACGGCCGCCGGAGCAGTCCGGCGACCGCGGCCATCCCAGCGAGCGATCTGGCGCCAGAACCGCGTCCCAGCCCTAATAAGACAGTCTCGGCCTGATCGTCCCGGGTATGCGCCAGCAGTACGACGTCCGCCCCGAACTCGTCGGCCGCCGCCCGCAACGCGTCGTACCGGGCTGCTCGAGCCGCGCCCTCCGGACCGCCCTCACTGCCGACCTCGACCGCGCTGACCTGGACCGGGTCGAGCCCTAGTCCGCGACACTGCTCCGCAGCGATCTCCGCAGTCCGTGCCGAGTCCGCCTGCAGACCGTGGTCCACGATGACCGCGCCGGCTTGCAGTCCCAGCTTCGGCGCCTCGAAGGCGACAGCGGCCGCCAACGCGAGTGAGTCGGTCCCACCCGAGCAGGCGACGAGAACCGTCGTACCGGCTGGCAGGTCGGACAGTGCGGATCGCACCGCCTCGCGGGTCCGGGCGACCGCGGGGTGCAGCCGGCCGCGGCGCTCGGCGACCAGCTCCTCGGCAGCGTTGCCGCCGGACTCAACCGTGGAGTCGGGTGACCCAGGCATCGGGGTTCGCGATCTCGTTCTTGGTGGGGAGCGTGTTCGGCCCGGTCCAGACCCGGTTGAACCCCTCCATGCCGACCTGCTCGACGACCCGCCGTACGAACGCGGCACCGTCCTTGTACTGCTTGAGCTTGGCGTCCAGACCGAGCAGCTTCTTCAGCAACTGGTCCAGCGGGTTCCCGCTCTGCCGCCGCGAGGTGAACTTCGACCGGATGGCGTCCACCGTCGGAATCACCGACGGCCCGACCCCGTCCATCACGAAGTCCGCATGGCCCTCCAGCAACGACATGACCGCGGTCAGCCGGTCCAGCACCGCACGCTGCTCCGGCGACTGCATCAGGTCCATCAAGCTCAGCTCGGCCTCACCACGCACCGACCGGCCGAGCCGCTGCACGGCTTCACGGAACATCGCCGCGTACGCCGACGCGTCCAGCTCGGCCTGGTCGAGGAACAACCCGATCTCCGACCGCAGGTGGTCCCGCAACCACGGAACCGCGGTGAACTGCACCCGGTGCGTCTCCTCGTGCAGGCACACCCACAACCGGAAGTCCCGCGGTACGACGCCCAGCTCGGTCTCGACATGCATGACGTTCGGAGCGACGAGCAGCAGCCGGCCGGTCAGACCCGGACGGGCCGGATCGGGCTCAGCCGGGTAGAACGGGTCGAACTGGCCCAGCACGCGAGAGGACATGAACGCCAGCAGCGCACCGGCCTCGATCGCGGTCACCCGGGAGCCGACTGCGGACGACAGCCCACCAGTCCGGTCGGCCTTCTCCTGCAGCTTGTCAGCCAGCGGCTGGAGCACGGTCCGGAAGCCATCGGCGTTCGCCTGGACCCAGCCCGGCCGGTCCACGATCACGACCGGCGCAGTGGCCGACGTGGCCTGCAGACCGGTGAACTCGCGCACGTGATGCTCGGAGTCGGCCGCGAACTGACGAAGCTCGGCGACGACCTGGTCCGCCTCGGCCCGGCTGACCACCGGCCCCGGGCGCAGCAGCTTGCGCGCCACACCGGTCGCCAGCTGCCAATCGACCATCTCGGTCGTGGCCCTGCCCTCGGTCCCACCTGCCGCCGTACTCATAAGTCGACCCTAGTCCCAGGGGCAAGCTCAGCACCCGCAGTTGGCGAGTGTGGCTGCGACTCGGTCCAGGGCCGCGCGAGCGTCGAGGGTCTTCGGCACCGGGACGCTGTCGCTGGCCACCGCGAATGCCAGCACCGTCCCGCTCCGCGTCCTGACGATTCCGGCCAGGGCATGCACTCCGGTGAGCGTTCCGGTCTTCGCTCGAACCAGTCCGGTCCCAGCGCCCGCGTTTCCGGCGCTGAAGCGCTCCTCGAGGCTCCCGCTGAAGCCTGCGATCGGCAGCCCGGTCAGTAGGTGCCGCAGCTCCGGGTGGTCCTTCGAAGCCGCCACGCGGACCGCACCGGCGAGCAGGTCGAGCGGAACCTTGTTCGACCGGGTCAGACCGCTACCGTCGAAGATCTGCGCCTTGCCGACCTGCAGTCCGAGCTTGGTGAGCGTCTGCTCGACCCCGGTGACGCCTCCGGCGTACGAGCCGCCGTTCTTGGTTGCCAGCCCGACCTGACGCAGCAGCACCTCGGCACCGTCGTTGTCGCTGTGCAGGTTCACGTACTCGACGATCTGGCCGACGGTCGGCGACAGCACCTTCGCCAGCGCCTCGGCGCCTTCCGGAGCGACCTTCGGCTTGGCGGCTCCGGCGACCTTGATGCCGTTGGCGACCAGCAGCTTGCTGAAGCTAGTTGCTGCGGCCAGCGCCGGTGAGTCGGCCCGCTTGGCCATTCCGGCCGACAGCCGACCCTCATCCACCCAGAGCGCCGACGTCCGCGCAGCAATACCCTCTGGTAGGTAGTTCGACTCCCAGTTCGCATTACCGGCCGGACCGGTGAACAGCGAGGCGTCGTACCCGAGGGTGACGCTGGTGACACCCTGCGCCTTCAGAGCCTTCGCCGTACTCGCAGCAAGTGCCTGGAGGGTGGCGCGCGTCGGATAGGCCGGACCGGGCTTCACCGCCAGGAGTGGGTCACCGCCACCAACCAGAACGATCGAGTTCTTGCCCGCGCTCACCACCTGAGTGGTGAACCGGTGCTCCGGGCCGAGCGTCGACAGCGCCGAGACCGTCGTGAGCAGCTTCAGCGTGGAAGCCGGCGTGTACGGCGTCGCCGTACCGCTGGAGTAGACCTGCTCGTCGCGGGAGACGTCGTACACGTAGACGCCGTGGTGCTTGCCCAGCGATGGATCCGCGAGCACTCCGGCCAGCGCCTTCTGCACACCGGCCGTAGTCGGGGCAGCACCCTCTGGCTTCGCCGGGGCGAGCACAGGCGGCGCTGCCTGGACAGAAGCCGGTACGTCGCTCGCTCCACCCGCCAGGCCGAGACACAGCGATGAGGCGAGCAGCGTGACGAACGCCGCACGAGGAGGACGGGCCACCGGGCTGCTCCTGTCATTTGGTCGGTCCGAACCGTGACAGTATCTGCCGTATGGAGTTCGACGTCTTCATCGAGATCCCCAAGGGCACCCGCAACAAGTACGAGCTGGACCACAAGACGAACCGGCTGCGGCTCGACCGCACCCTGTTCACGGCCACTCAGTACCCGTCCGACTACGGCTTCATCGAGGACACCCTGGGCCAGGACGGCGACCCGCTGGACGCGCTCGTCCTGCTGACCGAGCCGACCTTCCCGGGCTGCCTGATCAAGGCCCGGGCGATCGGCATGTTCCGGATGACCGACGAGAAGGGCCCGGACGACAAGGTCCTCTGTGTCCCCGCCGGTGACCCGCGCCAGGAGCACCTGCGCGACATCCACCACGTGCCGGAGTTCGACCGCCTCGAGATCCAGCACTTCTTCGAGGTCTACAAGGACCTCGAGCCGGGCAAGTCCGTCGAGGGCGCCAGCTGGGTCGGCCGCGCCGACGCCGAGGCCGAGGTCATCGCCTCGTTCGAGCGCCTGAAGACCGAAGGCCACTGACACCTCAACTCAACCGCCGGGACCGCAGCAGATGCGCCCCGGCGGTTTCGTCATTCCCCCGCCAGCCGGCCGAGCAGCCCCAGTAGCGTCTTGCGCTCCGCCGCACTCAGCGGCGTGAGCAGCTCGTCCTCCGCGGCGTAGATCAGCTGGTCCATCAACACCAGTTGCTTGCGCCCGGCGGCGGTGATCGCCACGATCTTGCGCCGCCGGTCCGCCGGATCCACCCGCCGTACGACGTATTCCAGCTCCTCGAGCTCGTCGAGCACCGTGACCAGGTCGCTGCGGTCGAGGGCGATCCGGTCGGCCAGCGTGGTCTGGGCCGCCTCCCCGTCGCCGTCCAGGCTGACCAGCACGTGGTAGTGCTGCGTTCGCACGCCGGCCTCGACCATGTGCTGCCGGACCAGCCGCTGCGACTGCTGACTCGCCCGCCCCAACGCCCACAGCACCCGGTCGGACAGGCGATGGTTCGACGACTTCTGCACCTACCCACTGTAGGACTTCGGGGTTATCGTGGGTATCACCCATTATTTCTACACCCCACGATTTGGAGTCCTGATGCGCGCAGTGCGCTACCACTCCCATGGCGGCCCCGAAGTTCTGCAGCTCGACGAGGTCGACCGACCGGAACCCACGACCGGCCAAGTACTGGTCGAGGTCGAGGCGGTCGGCGCCAACGCGATCGACGCCCTCTTCCGATCCGGCAACAGCCCCTGGCCGCGCCCGTTGCCCGGCAATCTCACGGGAGAGGTGGTCGGCCGGATCACTCGACTCGGGCCGGGCAGCCCATCACACCTTGCCGTCGGCAACCGAGTGGCCGGCGTGTCCGAAGACGCCTTCGCCGACTACGTCGTACTGGACACCGACTTCCTCGCTGCGATCCCCGAAGATGCCGACGCCGGCGCCGCCACGATGATGTCGATGACCGGGCCACTCGCGCTGCGCCTGCTCGAAGCCGGACGAGTCCCGGCCGGCGGCACGGTCCTGATCCAGTCCGCCGCCGGCGGCGTCGGCCACCTGGCGGTCCAGCTCGCCCGCTCCTTCGACCCCAAGACCATCATCGGTACGGCGTCCTCTCCCGCGCGACTGGACTTCATCCGCTCACTCGGTGCCGAGGCCGTCGACCTGACCGACCCCGACTGGCCGGCCCAGGTCCGCGCACTCGCCCCGAACGGCGTCGACACCGTGCTCGATTCGATCGGCGGCACGGTCTTCGACCAAGGCCTCGACCTGGTCGCACCGCTCGGCACGATGGTCACCTACGGCGCGATCTCCGGCGAACTGCCGACCATCCCGGTCCAAGCCTTGTTCGGCATGCGCTCGGTGACCGGCGTCTCCATGCTCGGCTGGCGAACCGCTCGTCCCGCGCTGGCTCGCGCGGACATCGCCGAGGTGACCCGCCGCTGGCAGACCGGCGAGCTGCAACCGGCCGTCCACGCCCGCCATCCGCTGGCCGCCGTACAAGATCTCCATCGCGAACTCGACGCCCGAACCCCGCTCGGCCGCCTCGTCGCAGTCCCCTGACCGCCTAAACTGCAGCCGTGGAGCTTCGGCAGATGCGGTACTTCGTTGCTGTCGCGGAGGAGCTCCACTTCGGGCGAGCCGCCGAGCGGCTGTACATCTCCACGCCAACGCTCAGCCAGCAGATCAAACAGTTGGAGCGCACGGTCGGTACGACGTTGCTGATCCGGCACAGCCGTGGAGTCGAGCTGAACCCGGCGGGCCAGGTCTTCCTGGCCCGCGCCCGGGAGACCATCCAGGCAGCGGGGCTCGCAGTGAAGGACACTCGCCGGGCGGCCGGTCTGGACGAGCCGATCCTCCGGCTCGGACTACTGAACGGCGTACCGGGTTGGTTGCCCGCGGCCCTCGAACAACTCGCCACCGAACGCTTCCCAGCCGGCACCGTCACGCTCGAGGCCGGAACCACCACCGATCAGGTGCGGATGCTCACTGCCGGCGAGATCGACCTCGGCCTCGTCCGACTGCCCCTGACGTTGCCCCCAGCAACAATGTCGATGGAACTGGCCGCCGAAGAGCTCGGCGTGCTGCTGGTCGCCGACCATCCGCTGGCGGCCGTCGCCGAGATCGGCACTGACGATCTGGCCGACCTGGAGCTGATCTGGATTCCGCGCGCCGCGGCTCCCGAGTTCCACGACGAGGCGCTGCGGCAACTCGGCGGCGAACTGCGGCTGAGCGAGATCACGATGAGCCACTCGCAGCTCCGGTCGGCGCTCCTGGTCAAGCGGGACGCCATCAGCCTCAGCTCGCGGCGTGCAGCCACACCGGACGTCGTCTGGCGACCCCTCGCCGGCCGGCCGCTGGTCGCCCGGTACGCCGCGATCTGGCGGACCGATTCGCCGAACCCCGTCCTGCAGGCGATGATCGTTAGCCCGGGACTAACGCCGGTGAGGCAACAAGTCGTGGATGACTGAGCGCCGTACTGGTTGGCTCGGAGCATGCCCGAAGAACATGTAGTGATCATCGGCGGCAGCTCCGGAATGGGTCGCGCACTCGCTGCCGAACTCGTTGCCCAAGGCAGCGAAGTGACCGTGGCCGGCCGCTCCCCCGACCGCCTCGCCGCCATCCACGCCGAGCTCGGCGTGCACACCGTCGCGATGGATCTCGCCGTCGAGGAAGACATCGCCAGGCTCTTCACCAGCACCGGCCCCGTCCAGCACGTCGTCACGACGGCCGCTGACGTCGGCGGCGCCTACCAGCCGATCAGGGAGTACGACGTGAAGTTGTCCTGGCCCGCGATCGGCTCCAAGTTGCTCGGTCCGCTGCTGCTGGCTAAACACGCCGCACCGGTACTCGAGCCCGGCGGCTCGATCGTCTTCACCTCGGGCATCGCGGCGTACCGGCCCGGGCCGGGAGCTTCGTTGCTGGCGGCACTCAACGGCGCCTTGGCCTCGCTGGCCGCCGCACTGGCGGTCGAGCTCGCACCGCTGCGGGTCAACGTGGTCTCCCCCGGATGGGTGGACACCCCGATCTGGCAGGACGTCGCTGGCGACGAGGCCCCCGCCACCCTGGCCGCGATGGCGGCCCGCCTGCCGGTCGGCCGGATCGGCCGTACCCAGGACATCGCGGAAGCGATCATTGCCCTGCTACGCAATGGATTCATCACTGGCACCGTCCTGCACGCCGACGGCGGACACCGGCTGATCTAGGTTGCGGACGCTTCCGGCAGGCCTCAGTTGCCGCAAGCAACTGACTCAGGGCCGGCCGAAGAAGTCCGGCGGTTCCCAGTAGTAGACGCTCTGGATCTGTACCGGCTTGCCGGTCCGCGGGGCGTGGATCATCCGGCCGCCGCCGATGTACATCGCGACGTGGTGGATGGTGCCCGGGTCGTTGGGGTTGAGCGCCCAGAAGATCAGGTCGCCCGGCCGCAGCTCATCCTCGTCGATGTGCCTGGTCTGCTCGTACTGCGCGACGCTGTAGTGCGGCAGCTGGACGCCGGCCCGCTGCCAGGCGCCCATCATCAGACCGGAGCAGTCCCAGCGCGAGGGTCCGGTGCCGCCCCAGAGATACATGTCGCCGAGCTGCGAGAGCGCGAAGCTGATCGCCGCGCTCGCGCCGCGACCCGAGCCGCCATTGCCGCCATTGCCGCCATTGCCACTGTTGCCGCCACCGGTGCTCGGCTTGTGCTTCTTCGGTTTCTTCTTACCCTGCTGGCGTTCGCGGGCCTCTTCGGCGCGTTCCCGGGCCCGCTCGGCGGCCTCCCGGGCCTCGATCTTGCGGCGTAGTTCGGCCGCCTTCTTGGCGGCGAGTGCGGCGGCGCGCTGTCGCGCAAGCTCCTCGAGCCCCCGCTGCCGCCGGTTGGCGACCTGGATGGACGTGTTCTGCAGGACGGCCAGCTGGGCGATCGACTTCTGCCGCTGGACACCCATCGCGGTCACCGCGGCCGACTGCGCGGCCTCGGCGGCTTCGGCGGCCTTCTTGGCCTTGGCGGCCTCGTCGGTCGCCTGCTTCACCTTGACCACGGCCTGGTCGGCCTGGACCTTGAAGAGGTTGGTCACCACCTGGGCCGCCGAGTACCGCAGGTAGGAACCCTGCATCGCACTCGACACCGTGTGCGCCGTACCGGCCGAGTCGAGCAGCTGCTGCGGCCCCTCCGCGGTGAACAGCGGCCCGAGCTTCGCGATGTCGCCACCACCCTGGTACGACGCGACCGCGAAGCGGCCGATCTGCTGCCGCTGAGTGGTCAGGGACTTCTCGGCCTTGGCTGCGCGATCCGCAGCAGTGGCTGCATCCTTCTTGGCCTGCTGCAGCCGGTAGACCGCACCGTTGTAGGCCTCGTCGGCCATCCCGGACTGGATCCCGAGCTGCTCGAGCCGGGCCTCGGCCGCGGCCAACTGCTGCTCGATCGCCTTGACCTGACCGGCCTTGTCGGTGGCGGCCTTCTTGGCCCGCTCGACCGCGGCCTGCGACGGGATCACCGGCGGCTTCGGCTTGGCCTCGGCCATGACCGGAACCATCAGCATTCCGCCGGCCAGACAGACCGCCAGCACACCGGAGAGCGCTGCTCTACCGGACTTCGGTGTGGCCGTCATCAGGTCGTCCCTTCCGCCATTTTGGTCCCCGTGGACCACATACGTGACACTAGTTGCCTCTGGCCCCATTGGGAACACTTTTCCCACAAGTATCTTTGTTTCACCTGCGTGTCGACTTGACAAACTACAAGCTTGTAATTCCAGGTCGAGATGTTCTCTCTCTTCCGTCTGCCTTGTCTGCGGCCGGTCTCGTACGGCGTGTGGTTGCTCGCCGCTGCGACCGATTTACAGTGACGGGTGGTCGGCGCCCGGCGCGTGGCTGAGGGGGATGGATCCGTCGGCGACCACGGTTGCCGTTGCCTGAGCTTCCGGGATTCGGTTGCGGCCAGTACTGACGAGGCCTGAAAGTGACCGTCCGCAGTGGCTGGCAGCGGATCAGGTCGCTGGGGGTGCCCCCGCGCCCAGCCCCCCGCCCCCTCCGCATCTGATGGGTTCACCCACCAGCTTGTGGGTTCTACACCCGCATGCGAGTCCAAAACCCACCACCTCATGGGTTAACCCATCAGATGGCCGGGCCCGGGGGTGCTGGGGGGCTGCCGCGCCTGGCAACCCTCGCTAATTGGTGCATTTTCGTCACCGGGTCCCTAAAACTCACCAACTAACGCGACCCAACCCGGCGCTCCGGTCCGCCCGGCTCGCTAATTGGTGGATTTTCGTCACCGAGTCCCTAAAACTCACCAATTAGCGCGAACGACCCCGCGCTCCGGTCCGCCTGCTCGTTATCGGTG
This sequence comes from Kribbella sp. NPDC058245, assembly GCF_042882005.1. Lineage (NCBI taxonomy): Bacteria > Bacillati > Actinomycetota > Actinomycetes > Propionibacteriales > Kribbellaceae > Kribbella > Kribbella sp. NPDC058245. The sequence continues at coordinate 200,553 of NZ_JBHVWY010000001.1, read as the reverse complement.
ACTTTTTCGGCGCATGGACCCGAAAAGTTCACCGATAACGCGGAACATGCCCCACACCGGTCGCCCCGTTCGCTGGGTGGAACGTTGTGTCCAAATGGCGACCAGAACCGTCTACTCGGCGCAGATCTTGGACCCCAGCCACAACCCGGAAGCCCAAGCAACGGCAACCGTGGTCACCAACCGCACCATCCCCCTCAGCCCCGCGCCCAGCCCAGCCACCCGCCACTGTAAATCGGCCGCAGCGGCGAGCAACCACAAACCCACATCCCCGGCCGCAGACGGATCGGCGAGCAACCACCCCCGCCGTACCGGCCCGCCGCAGACGGATCGGCGAGCAACCACTCCCGCCGTACCGGCCAACGCCTCCCGGCCCCCACGACCCCCACGATCCCCTAACCGCATTTGAACGGATATCCCTTCAAATGCACCCTTCTCCCCTCGAATTTTCAGGGGAGAAGGGTCAACTTCAGGGGTTATCCGTTCAAATTGCCGGAGGCGGACATCTTGGAGACGGCGGTACTCACCAGGGGTTGATCATGCCGACGAAGATGCCGAAGACCAGGTAGATCCCGAGAAGCACCAGTAGCGGAGTGCTTGCGCCGGTGAGCGCCCGCCAACCGAAGTTGACGGGCGCTTCAGCGCAATCGGGATTGCGAAGCCCAGGCCGATGTTTCCGCTGAAGGACGGTCAGCGCAGGGTGAACGAGGCGACCACCGGCAGGTGGTCCGACGCAAGGCTCACAGGGACTGCAGCTTTCAACGGAACCAGTTGCTGACTGTGCAGCTGGAAATCGATCCGGGCGGTCGGGTTGTCCGCCTCGATCGTGTAGCCGGGCCCGACACCGACCTCGGCCCAGGTGTCATTCAGTACGGCGGTCAGCGTCTTGATCTCCGGCGCATCCGGTCGCGCATTCAAGTCACCGACCAGCAGGGTCGCCTTCCGCGATTCCCCTAACAGCTCGACAACCTTCTTTGCCTGCTCGAGCCGCTCCGCGTTGTTGTTGCTGGTCAAATGCGTGTTCGCGAAGCGCAGTTCCGCGCCGCGGATCTTCAGCGTCGCCACCGCGAGTCCACGCTGCTCACCGGTCGGGTAGAGCGGCAGCAGACTGTTGGTGAAGTCCTTGATCGGGTACTTCGACAGGATCGCCGTACCGTACTGCCTGCGCGGCTCCCCCGGGTTCAGCGGCGGCAGATCGAGATTCGCGGCGTACGCGTAATGCATCTTCAACCGCTTGGCGAACCAGGCCGGCTGATCGACCCAATTGCTGCGCGCACTCCAATGCCGGTCGACTTCCTGCAGCCCGACGACATCCGCGTCGTTCTGCTCGATCAACGCCGCAATCCGCTCAAGATCCAGTACGCCGTCAATTCCGGCGCCATGGTGAATGTTGTACGTCATCACCGTCACGTCGCGGCCAGGCCGACCGCGGTCCGGCTGTGCGGCTGCCATCGTCGGGATCGCCATCAGCAACGCGACCAGGATCACCAGTCCGCGCCTCATCGGCCGACCACCAGTCGCGCGACGGCACCCTTGGCACCCGACGCCCAGCATCCAGCCTGTACGCCGTGCCCGCCGCACTCGACGCTGTCGAAGTTGGCGTCGGAGAACTGATTCCAGCTTCGACCGCCGTCACGACTGACATCACTTCCGGACGGGCCGACCGCGACCACCGTGGCCAAAGAACCAGGCAGGAACGTCGATCCGCTGCGGTACCCCTTCGGCGCCTTGTCAGCCGGGATGAGCTTCCACGTGCGACCACCGTCGTACGTGACCGAAGCAGCCTTGACCGCCTCGGTCGGCTTCAGGAAGTCACCACCGACCGCGACACCGAACAGTGAGCCACGGAAGGCGAGGCTGAAGATGCCAGCGGCCTCACCACTGGCCATCGGCGAGTCCCCGACCTTCCAGTGCCGACCGCCGTCGAACGTGCGGAACACGCGCGGCCGATCACCGCCGCCGGTCGCGAACCACGCCGTACGGCCAGGTCCCGCAACCAGGCAGGTGCCGCTCGCGGCGAACGCGAACTCGCCGGGCAGCGCGGCCGGCATCCCGGCGTTGGACTGCACCTTCCACGACTTGCCGCCGTCCGTGCTGGCCGCGATCCGGAACTTCCCATCGACCGGGTCGCTCAACGCGAGCCCGTGCCCGCCGGCATTGAAGGCGAAGCAGTCGTAGAACGCCTTCTCATCGGTGTTGCCGAACGTCTGGGTCCAGCTCTTACCGCCGTTCACGGTCCGGTAGATCCGCGAGTCCGTCCCCGGCCCGATCGACAGGACCACCGCACGCTGGGCATCGAACGCCTGCACGTCGCGGAACTGAACGGTCTCCGCTCCGGCCGGACTAACGTTCTGCCAGTGCTTGCCCCCGTCCACGGTGCGCAGTACCTGACCCGCCGACCCACCAACCCAGGCGACATCCTTGCTGACCGCCGACAACCCGCGGAACTGCGCCGTACTTCCGGTCGGCGTCATGCTCCACCTGTACGACGGTCCGCCGGTCGCCTGAGCTGGTAGCAACTGCGACATCACCAGCAGACCTCCTGCCGCGATTGCGGCCACACGCAGGATTCTCATGGGCCGCAATCTACGGGGCGATCAGGCTGCCGTCAGCTTGAACGACTGAGCAGTTCCACCGTTGCACGTGAACTGGACCAGCTGAGTTTGGTCAGCGGTCGACCCACCCGGGACGGTCAGGCACTTGCTGGTGTGCCGGACGACGAAGTGGAAATAGCCGCCGCCTTCGGAGACCGCCTGCCACTGCTGGTTGGTACCGCTGCTGTAGGTCCACAGCTGCAACCCGGCGTTGTCGGCGGTCGAGACGCCGGAGACGTCGATGACCTTGGTGGCGTCGTTGCGGTTGTTGACCCGGGTGAACCCGTCCGTGGTCGGCTGGAACTGGAAGTTCTGTGCCGTGGTGGAGTTGCAGCTGTACTGCTGGACGACCGTGCCGTTGGCGGTGCCGGCCGCGCGGGCGTCGACACATTTGCCGTTGGCCTTGTTCGCCACCGAGTACCAGGTGGCAGGCTCCGGCTGGTCGACCGGCGGGGTCGTCGTACCGCCGCCGCCGAGCCACTTCAGCGCGTCCATCATGAACTGGTTCTGCGCCGGGCTCTCGAACGTCGACGAGGTCCGGGTGTTGGTCTGGTAGTTCATGCCGTTGTGGCCCCAGTTCGCGTAGATGACCTTGTAGTTCTTGTTGGTCCACGCGATCGGGTAGTAGCCCGACGTCCAGATGTTGCCCTGCTGGCTACCGACCGGGAAGCTCGACGGGTCGATCGACGCGAGGACCTGGATGTTCGGGTTCTGCCGCAGGTCGTTCTGCCAGCTGTACCACTCGCTGACCGACGAGCGGAACGTCGCGCCCGTGTTCACCAGCGACGGGTGCGACCGGTTCTCGGTCCGCAGCGTGACCGCGGACGGCAGCCAGGTGTTCGAGTTGAACCGGCCGGTGCCGAGCAGCGTGTTGTTGAACCAGGGCCAGCCGCCGCTCGCGTCGTTGTAGTTGGAGACGTGGAAGCCGAAGAACGCGCCGCCGTTGTTCATGTAGCTCTGGAACCCGTTCCGCTGCGCGTCGCTGTGCGGCGAGTCGTCCAGGAACATCACCACCTGGTACTGCGAGGCCTGCAGACTGTTCAGGCGGTTCCAGTCGTTGGTCTGGGTGTAGGTGAAGCCGTTCTGCGCCCCGAACCCGGGGAAGCGCTCGGCGGCCTCCTTCTCGAAGTCGATGTGCGCGGCGTCGTACGTGCCGCTGTAGAAGGCCAGAACGTTGAACGTCGCCTGGACCTGAGCGGCCGCGGTACTCGTCAATCCAGCGATCACGAGCAGCAGGGCCAGCACGAAGGCAGGCAGGCGGAAACGATCGGAAGGCATGGGGCGGTCCTTTCCGGAGAGTCGATCCCGGAAAGGGCATTCCGAGATCCAGGACTTAAATTAACTCCCGACGAAAGTCCTGTCCAGGGCTCATCGTCTGGCTTCCCAAAACACCGAGAAGTTGCAGTTTTTCCGCACTCTCACTGCCCGGCTCGGCGGTGAAGACGACGAGCGTCTGCTGCTGGTCGGCGTTGTTGATCAGCTCGCAATACAGGTCGAACTCACCGACCAGCGGATGCCGGAAGTGCTTGGTCCGGCTGTGCGCGGGAATCACCTGATGCCGTTCCCAGATCTCAGCGAACTCCGGGCTGGCCTTCTGCAACGCCGTCACGATCGAGGCGGCATACGACTTCGGCCCGTCGGCGGTCGCGGTCATCCGCAGCATCGAGACCAGCAACCGGCTGTGCCTGTCCTGTTCGTCCTCGCGATAGAGAATCCGCGTCTCCGGATGCATGAACCAGCGGTAGGGCTCGCTGCGCTCCATCCCCTCGAAGTTCGTCAGCTCACCGGCCATCGCGACGTGCGCCGGCGTCTGCGCGACAGCCTCGCCGCAGCGGTTGATCAGCAACGCCGGAGTGTCCTGCAGCCGATCCATGATCCGCAGCATCCCCGGATCGACGTGACACGCCCGCGTCGTACGCGGCGGCGTACCGTGCCCTGCCAGCACGAACAAGTAGTCGCGCTCCTCCAGCGTCAGCCGCAGCGCACGGGCGATCGAGCCGAGCATCTCCACCGACGGCTGTGGTCCCCGCCCGCCTTCGAGCCGGCTGTAGTAGTCGGTCGACATCGACGCCAGTACGGCGACCTCCTCGCGCCGCAGTCCCGGCGTACGGCGTCGTCGCCCGCGCGGCATCCCGACGTCTTCGGGCTGCAGGGCCTCCCGGCGCTTGCGGAGGAAATCGGACAGATCGGCGTACTCCATGGCTCCAGTGTCCTCGCCTGCGGACAGTTATCCACTGCTTGCCGAGCAGTGGTCGCACCGAGCCTGGTTGCCTTCGGCATCCGCTTCCAGGCTGGAGCCATGAAAACAACCGGGAACACGATCTTCATGACCGGCGGTACGTCGGGTATCGGCCTCGAGCTCGCCCGTCGGTTCCGCGACCTCGGCAACACCGTCATCATCAGCGGCCGCCGCAAGGACCTGCTCGACCAGCTCGCCGCCGAGGACAACCTCGAAGGCATCGTCCTCGACGTCGCCGACCCGGCGTCGATCGCCGCCGCCTTCGCCGACGTGACCGCCCGGCACGACGTGAACGTCCTGATCACCATGGCCGGCATCATGCGCCCCGAAGACCTCCAGGACCCGGCCCACCTGGCCACGAGCGAGGCGACCATCGACATCAACCTGCTCGGCACGATCCGGTCGATCACGACCTTTCTGCCTTACCTGCAACAGCAATCCGACCCGGCCATCATCACCGTCTCGTCCGGCCTGGCATTCGTCCCGCTGGCCCTCACCCCGACGTACAACGCCACCAAAGCCGCCATCCACAGCTACACCCAAAGCCTGCGCCTGCAACTCGCGAGCACCGACGTCCAGGTGATCGAGCTGGTCCCACCCGCCGTACAAACGGAACTGATGGGCAGCACCCCCGACCCGTCCTGGATGCCCCTCGACGAATACACCGACGAGTCGATCGCCATCCTCCAACAGCACCCCGACGTCGAAGAGATCCTCGTCGACCGAGTCCACTTCCTCCGCGCCGCCGAACGCGAAAACCGCCACCCCGAAGCCGTCGCAGCCCTCAACACCCACTAGCCCACCGCCTCGCCCCCGCACCACCTTTGCGTGGACCTACTGCCCCAGAGCGGCAGCACAACTCCGCAAACCGCGCCAACTCCCACCCCGCAACCAACTACTCCCGACAACGTCCGAAGAACCGGAGACCCGCCCTCCGAACCTTCGGACGTCATGACTTGGGGACCGGCCTGGAGCTGGCATGGTGGGGATCAGCCCCGAGAGCGGAGTGGTTTGCGCTCGGGTGCGGGCTTGTACGACGTTGAGCACGGTTCAGTCACTTGCCCGGCCCGAAGATGGTTGACGGGTGCTCAAGGTGAGCTGGTGCTGGGACCTTGAGCACGGTTCAACCGTTTCGGAGGGTGTCAGGCGGTTGATGGGTGCCCAAGGCGGCTCTGGCAGATGACCGGGCTAAAGCAGCATTAGTCGGCCAGCGCCTGCTCGATCCGCTCCACCTTCGCCGTCAGCTGCCCGGTGAACGCAGGCCGAATATCCGCCTTCAGCACCAAACTCACCCGAGGCGAAACAGCAGCCACCGCCTCAACAGCCCGCTTCACGACGTCCATCACCTCGTCCCATTCACCTTCGATGTTGGTGAACATGGCGTTGGTCTCGTTGGGAAGACCGGAGGCGCGAACGACGCGGACGGCCTCGGCCACCGCTTCGCTCACGCCTCCGGTCTCGTCACCCGAGAGTGGGCTGATGCTGAATGCGACGATCATGCATCCAGCGTGCCACCGACCTGATCTTGCGGACGCGCCGGGGCGCCGTCCTCGGCCGCGCGGCGTTCGGCGCCGGTGGTGGTGAGGAGGGGCTTCTCCTTGATGAAGACGACGGCGATCAACGCCAGGACGGCGAAGGGGACCGACATCATGAAGAGGTCCGCGGTGGCGTCGCCGTAGACGTTCTCGACGACGGCGCGGACGGGCGGCGGGAGCTCCGCGACGTTCGGGACGGCACCGCCGCCACCGCCGGCGCCGCCGCCACCGAGGCCGTCGATGACCTTGTTGGCGAGGATCGCACCGAGGACGCTGACGCCGATGGTGCCGCCCATGCTGCGGAAGAAGCTGACGGCAGAGGTCGCTGCACCAAGCTCACGAGCGGGTACGTCGTTCTGTGCGGCCAGCACGAGGTTCTGCATGACGAGGCCGATGCCGACACCGAGGACGAGCATGAACCCCCACAGCATGTACTTCGAGGTGTGGGCGTCGATGGTGCCGAACAGTGCCAGTCCGATCGGGAGCAGGACGCTGCCGATGACCAGGAAGATCTTCCACTTGCCGTACTTGGTGATCAGCCCACCGGCGACGGTGGAGGCGCCCATCATGCCGATGATCATCGGCAGGCTCATCAGGCCGGCCTTGGTCGGCGAGTAGCCCTGCGCGGTCTGGAAGTACTGCGCGAGGAACACCGAGCCACCGAACATCGCCACACCGACCAGTGCGCTGGCGACGATGGCCAGGGTCACCGTGCGGTTGCGGAACAGGTCCATCGGGATGATCGGCTCGGGGTGCCGGCGCTCGACGAGCACCGCGGCCACCAGGGCGATCAGGGCACCGCCGACCATCAGGACGCTCCAGCCGGAGGCCCAGTCGAACCGCTTGCCGGCGAAGGTGGTCCAGACGAGCAGGGTGCTGACGCCGGCGGTGATGAGGAACGCGCCCCACCAGTCGATCTTCACTTCTCGGCGCACGGTCGGCAGGTGCAACGTGCGCTGCAACAGGAAGATCGCGACCAGGACGAACGGCACGCCGATCAGGAAGCAGGCCCGCCAGCCCAGCGGCGAGTCGACCAGGAATCCACCGAGCAGCGGTCCACCAACGGTGGCGGACGCGAACACGGCACCGAAGATTCCGGAGTACCGGCCGAGCTCACGCGGCGGGATGATCGCCGCCATCACGATCTGGACGAGCGCGGTCAGACCGCCACCGCCCAGACCCTGCAGCACCCGGCTTCCGAGCAGCACCTCGATGTTCGGCGCGAAGCCCGCGACCAGCGAGCCGACGACGAAGAAGCCCAGCGACAGCTGGACGAGCAGCTTGTTGTTGTAGAGGTCGGCGAGCTTGCCCCACAACGGCACGGTGGCCGTCATCGCGAGCAGCTCGAGCGTGACGACCCAGGTGTACGACGATTGGCTCGCCCCCAGGTCGTGAATGATCCGCGGCAACGCGGTCGACACCACGGTGCCGGCCAGGATCGCCACGAACAGCCCCATCATCAGACCGGACATGGCCTGCACGGTCTGCCGCGGCGTCAGCGCCGCGCCAGTTCCGGTCCCCTCGGCCGAGGTCGTCGTCATGAGTGACCTTTCTGATAGTCAGGGTCGATGCCCTGAGCAAGTAATTGGAACGCCGCGTCGACCAGGTCGCCGGGCGCGCTGTCCGGGGTGTCCTTGTGCAGCTCGACGGCGACCCGGCAGGCGGTCCCGGCCGCGCTGACGATCAGCTTGGCCCGCAACGGATCACCGATCCGCTCGGTCAGCGCCTCGGACATCTGCCGCTCGTCGTCCAGGCTGGACAGCATCAGGTGGAACAGGAGGCTCGGCGAGGTCATGATCAGCTCACCCCGCCGGGTCAGTGACCCCTCGCTGAGCAGGTCCTGCAGGACGTCGTGCACGATCAGCCACATCGTGGTCAGCGGCGACTGCTCCGCCGGCGCCGTGGCGATCATGTCGAGCGCGGCCTCCAGATGGGCGGGGTTGCGCCCGAGGATCGCGTACTCCTTGTGCGGGAAGTAGTTGAAGAAGGTCCGCACCGACACGTCGGCCGCCTCGGCGATCTCCTCGACCGTGACGTTGTCCGGGCCCTTCTCCAACGCCAGCCGCAGGGCGGCCTCCGTCAGCGCCGCCCTGGTCTGGAGCTTCTTACGCTCCCGCAACCCACCCTCACCCTGCCTCACCCGATCAGCGTAGGCAGGTTCTTGCACTCACTGCAAACTATTAGTCGATCACTTTTGCACCACTGCACTTAGAGGCACGATCCGGCTACTTCCGGCGATGGAACTGGGGCAGCGCGAGCACGTTGTGCGGATACGGCAACGGACCGTCGCCGGCCTCGGTGAGAAGGGCCATCTGCTCGTCACTGAGCGCCCAGCCGGAGGCGCCGAGGTTGTCGGCGAGCTGCTCCGGCGTCCGCGCCCCGATGATCGGCGCGGTCATCCCGGGCCGCTGCAGCACCCAGCGCAGGGCGGTCTGAGCCGGCGTCTTGCCGACCTCGTCCGCAACAGTGCGCAGTACGTCGAGAACTCGCCAGGTGCGGTCGTTGTCGTGCGAGTCCCAGTCCTCCTGGCTGCTCCGGCTGTTGGCCGGCGGACCACCCGCGTCCTTGCTGTACTTACCGGACAGCCAGCCACCACCCAGCGGGCTCCACGCGATCACACCGACGCCCTCGTTCACAGCGACCGGGATCAGGTCGAGCTCGGCATCGCGGTCGAGCAGGTTGTAGAGCGGCTGCAGGCTGACGTACGGCTCGAGGCCGCGGTGGTTCGAGAGGTCGATCGCCTTCTGCAGCTGCCAGCCGGTCAGGTTACTCGCGCCGATGAAGCGCACCTTGCCGCTGGTCACCAGCTTGTCGAACGTCGTCAGGGTCTCCTCCAACGGCGTCGCGTCGTCGAAGACGTGGGTCTGGTAGAGGTCGATGAAGTCGGTCTGCAGCCGGCGCAGGCTGTCCTCCACCCCGGCGAGGATGTGCTTGCGGCCGGTACCGCGGACCGGCAGTCCGGGCCCGGCCTCGCCGTACACCTTGGTGGCGATCACCAGGTCGTCGCGGTTCTGGTTCTTCAGCCAGCTGCCGATGATCTCCTCGGAGACTCCGGCGGAGTAGGTGTCGGCGGTGTCGATGAAGGTGCCGCCGGCGGCGACGAACTCGTCCAGGATGCGGTGGGCGGTCGGTTCGTCGGTCCCGGGTCCGAAGGTCATCGTGCCGAGGCACAGTTCACTGACTTCGAGTCCGGTCCGACCGAGAAAGCGCTTGTCCATGGCGGCAAAGGTAGGCGACATGCCGGTTCCGCTGCACTGGAGTAATTGCTCGACTACGGTGCGTCAGTGACTTTCGAGACCAATCCGTCCGCTTTGACCCGCCGCCGGTTCGCCGGCCTGACCGCCCTCACCGCGGCGGCCGCCACCGGCCTCACCCGGATCGGGCCCGCCGCCGCAGCGCCGTACGTTCCCGCCCTCGTCGTCGGCACCGGGTACGGCGCTGCCGTCACCGCGCTGCGCCTCGGGGCCGCCGGAATCAAGACCACGATGATCGAGATGGGCCAGTTGTGGACCACTCCCGGCAAGGACGGGAAGGTGTTCTGCTCGACCCTGAACCCGGACCGCCGGTCGATGTGGTTCAACCGCCGTACCGAAGCACCCCTCGACACCTTCCTCTGGCTCGACGTCGTCAACCGCGACCTCGGTACGCCGTACGCCGGCGTACTGGATCGGCTCGACTTCCCGAACATGGGCGTGTACGTCGGCCGCGGGGTCGGCGGCGGTTCACTGGTGAACGGCGGGATGGCGCCGACGCCGCAACGCGCGTACTTCGAGAAGGTCCTGCCGCAGGTGGATGCGGACGCGATGTACAAGCGGTACTTCCCGTTGGCCCGGCGGATGCTCGGGGTGAACACGATCGATCCGCGCTATCTCGAGCAGACGCCGGTGTACAAGTACGCCCGGGTCTCGCGGCGGCATGCTCACCAGGCCGGCTTCACGACGAGCGTCGTACCGAACGTCTATGACTTCAACTACCTGCGTCGCGAGGAGAAGCAGCAGGTAACACGGTCGGCACTCGCCGGTGAGGTCATCTACGGCAACAACCACGGCAAGCAGTCACTCGACAAGACCTACCTCGCCGACGCTCTCGGGACCGGCAACGTCACCATCCGCACGCTCACCCGAGTGACCACGATTCACCAGCAGGGCAAGGGATACCTGGTCGGTCTTGAGCAGATCGATGCCTGGGGCAAGGTGATTCGGCGTAGCGAGATCTCCTGCGGGTCACTGTTCCTCGGCGCCGGCAGCGTCGGTACGACGGAATTGTTGTTGCGGGCAAGGGAAACCGGAACGCTACCTGACCTACCGGCCGCGATCGGTAACGGCTGGGGTACCAACGGCAACGTGATGACGGCCCGCGCCAACCACCTCTGGGATCCGACCGGCTCCCTCCAGTCGACCATCCCCACGCTCGCGATCGACAACTGGAACGACCCGAAGCATCCGGCGTTCGCCGAGATCGCCCCACTGCCGATCGGTCTGGAGACCTGGGCCAGCCTCTACCTCGCGATCACGGTCAACCCCGAGCGCGGCCGCTTCACCTACAACCACGGCACCGATCGCGCCGACCTGCACTGGTCCGTCGACCAGAGCACGCCGTCCATCCGCTCAGCCCAGGCCCTGTTCGACAAGATCAACAAGGCCATCGGTACGACGTACCGGCGTGACCTCTTCACCGGCAACCGAGCCTTCGCCGCCGACTTCTGTTACCACCCGCTCGGCGGCGCCCTGCTCGGCAAGGCCACCGACAACTACGGCCGAGTCCGCAACCACCCCGGCCTCTACGTCACCGACAGCTCGCTCATCCCCGGCAGCCTCGGCGTCAACCCCTTCGTCACCATCACCGCCCTGGCCGAACGCAACATCGCCCAAGTCCTCGCCAGCGACCTCAAGCGCCGGTAGAATGTGTGAAAGCCTCCGACGCAGACTTCCTGCGGACGGAGGCTTTCGCTTATGCCGACACTCTTGTATCGAGCCGCCATCCACGATCTCCGCGGCGACGCCATCCTGCCCCTCAACATGCTGCGCGAACAGCACCCCGACCTGTACGAACGCGAGGCCGCCAAGTACGCCATGCGTCCCGAGACGATGGGCTACCCGGTCTATCCGTTGGACTGCACCTGGACCGACGTCGTCTTCCTCTCCCCGGTCCATCCGGCGCCACTCTTCGAGGCCATGCACGAGTCCGGCCGCATCGGCCGCGTCGTCGTCGACTACTGGACTCTCGACGCCGAACTCCTCGAGCCGGCCAACACCTGCATCCTGCTCAAGCGCCACGACCCCTCACTTCGCCCGCAGCCGCCCGAGGACTTCATCCCCTACTCACCCGCAACCGTCGCCACCCTCACCGAGCCGTCCGTGCAAGCCCTCCACCGCCTACGAACCCTCAACTCCACCGAGCCGCTCTTCCCCTGGGCCGACATCCCGCACATCCTCCACCGCGGCCCCCTCCCGGTCACCCTCTTCCGGACCGGTCAGTACCCGCCGACGCCGGTGAGTTGAGCCTCGATGCCGAAGACATCGGGAATCCCCGGCCCCTTCGGTGGGAGCCCGATCACCACCTGAAGCTGTTCGAAGTACATGACCGCTGTGTTGTACGCGCGGCCCTTCACAGCAAGGGCCGCGCGTGGTCCGGGCGGCCACTGCACGGTGGTTCCAGGCTCGGCGTAATAGCTCCAGCCGATGTTGATCGTGGCGAAGACCAGGACCTTGTCGTACGACGATTGCAAAGCGACGATCGGACCGTCGACAGACGCAAGCGTGCTGGGCTTGTCGTCGCCATTGCTCTGAGCCAACATGAACTCGCCGAAGTACGAATCGGCAGTTCCCGACGTGTGGAAGGGCGCGAAACTGAGGTCCATCGTCTTGGTCGTCAGTAGTGCGGCGACCTTCTGGACGGCGGCGATGGGAGACATCTTCAGGCGCGCGAGCTCGGCCTTCGTCGGGGTGCGCAGCGGGGAGTCACCGGGGCGGGGCTTCGTCGTCAGAAACTGCATGACGGTCTCGTCCCCGAGGTTCACCGCATACCGCCAGCTCCAGGGCAGGCTCGCCCGCTTCCGCTCGGCCATCGCGACCAGCCGCGGGTAGCGCTCCGTCTGCAGTTCGGTCTCCACGACCAGGCGCTGCGGTGAGACTCCCGGTGGCGTCACCGTGCCGACGGTGTTCTTGATCCTGATCCCGGGGATCTTGGTCTTCAGGATCCGGTTGATCTTGTGGTCGCTCAGGCGCTGCTCGAGCAGCGGTCCACTCGTGACGGTCTTGATCAGCGCGTCGTCGTACTTGCTCGCAGCCTGGTTCCGCGTTGCGAAGTAGTCACCGATCGCCTTCGCGACCTGCTCCTCGGAGATCGCCGGCGTCGGAGTGGGAGTCGGCGTTGGCGTCGGACTACTGCTCGTCGGCGGAGCCGCGACCGGCCGCTCGGCGCCGCCGGAACAGGCCGGTACGGCGCCGACCGCCAGCACGGCGATCACGGCTGCGATCCGCTGTCTCCTCATACCTGCCGACGCTAGAGGTGACCGGTCCAGAACCGGTCCACCACGCATCCAGTGACGCGCCTCACCTGGAGATGCATAGCATTCCTATGTATATTGAAAGGTGTGGACCTGACCGAGCTGGGTGTTGATGTCGTGGTTGCGGCTGCGCGGTTGACGCGGCTGGCGAGCCGGGATGTGAGTGCGTTGCCGCATGCGGCGATGCGGTTGCTCGGGCGGCTGGACGAGCTGGGACCGACCCGGATCAGTGATCTGGCGAAGGCCGACCGGACCTCGCAGCCGACCATGTCCACGCTGGTGCAGCGCCTTGAGGAGCAGGGGTGGGTGCGGCGGGAGCCGGATCCGTCCGATTCGCGCGCCAGCCTGATCAGCCTCACGAAGACAGGCCTGACCGAACTGCAGCGCGCCCGCCAGGAGGCGGGTGCCGCGCTCGCGGCCAGACTCCGTCACCTTCCGGCGGCCGACCTCGAGACCCTCGAGGCCGCGGCCGCGGTTATGCACAAGATTCTCACCCTCGAAGTTCTGGAGGACACGCCCCGGTGAGCGGTACGTCGTCGTTTCTGAAGCAACCCAAGTCCGTCTGGGCGGTCGCCTTCGCCTGTGTGATCGCGTTCATGGGCATCGGCCTGGTGGACCCGATCCTGAAGCCGATCGCCGAGCAGTTGCACGCCAGCCCGTCGCAGGTGTCGCTGCTGTTCACCAGCTACATGGCCGTGATCGGTGTCGCGATGCTGATCACCGGCGCGGTCTCGAGCCGGATCGGCGCCAAGCGCACCCTGCTCATCGGTCTGGCCATCATCGTCGTGTTCAGCGCGCTTGCCGGTCTGTCGAACTCGATCGGCATGATCGTCGCCTTCCGGGCCGGCTGGGGTCTGGGCAACGCGCTCTTCATCGCGACTGCTCTTGCCACCATCGTGAACTCGGCCGCCGGCTCGGTCGCCGAGGCGATCATCCTGTACGAGGCCGCCCTCGGCGTCGGTATCGCCGCCGGTCCCCTGGTCGGCGGTGAGCTCGGCACGATCTCGTGGCGCGGCCCGTTCTTCGGCGTCGCCGTCCTGATGACGATCGCCCTGGGCGCGACCGCCTTCCTGCTTCCCTCGACGCCGCCCGAAGCCCGCCGTACGTCGATTCTTGAGCCCCTGAAGGCGTTGCGGCACCGCTCCCTCGCGACGGTTGCCGTCACCGCGCTGCTCTACAACTTCGGCTTCTTCACGCTGCTCGCCTTCACCCCGTTCCCGCTGGCGATGTCCGCGCGGCAGATCGGTCTGATCTTCTTCGGCTGGGGTATCGGCCTCGCGGTCACCTCGGTGTTCGTGGCACCGCGGTTGCAGCGCTGGTTCGGCACGCTGCCGGTGGTGATGACATCGCTGCTGCTGTTCGGCGCCGACCTCGCGCTGATGGGCGTCTTCGCCCACCACAAGGCGGTCCTCGCGATCGGCGTGATCGTGGCCGGCCTGTTCCTCGGCGTGAACAACACCCTGATCACCGAGGCCGTGATGGGCGCAGCCCCGGTCGAGCGCGGTACGGCGTCCGCGGCGTACTCGTTCGTCCGCTTCTCCGGCGGTGCCGTCGCCCCCTGGCTGGCCGGCAAGCTCGGCGAAGAGGTCAATATCCAGCTGCCGTTCTACGTCGGCGCCTTCGCCGTCCTGCTCGCGGTCGGCGTCCTCGCCTCCGGCTGGAAGCCGCTCGCCCACCTGCGCATCCCTGCCAACCACTCGGCGACCGAAGCCGAAGCCCTCACCGTCGCCGACGCCTGAGTGGTCTAAACAACTCCGTTCCACCCGGGGGCCACGGCATTTAGGGTCGATAAGCATGACGACCTCGCCGTGGCCCCTGCTTCGTACCTACACCGGCCGCCAGCTACGCCGGATCGCCCTCCCGCTCGGCGGGATCGGTACCGGAACGGTCAGCTTCGGCGGCCGCGGCAACCTCCGCGACTGGGAGATCGTGAACCGCCCGGCCAAGGGCTTCCACCCCGGTACTGCGTTCTTCGCGATCCGCACCGAATCGGCCGACGGCGTGGTCACCACCCGCGCCGCCGAAGGTCCCCTCGACCTGAGCGACTACGAAGGCGCCCACGGCAGCGCCGCCCAGTCCCACGGCCTCCCCCGCTTCCGCGAAGCAACCTTCAGTACGGCGTACCCCTTCGCCCGGCTCGCCCTCACCGATCCGGACGTACCGGTAGAGCTCGCCGTCGAGGCGTTCACTCCCCTAGTCCCCACAGACGTAGAAGCCAGCTCCTGGCCCATCGCAGTCCTCCGCTACGCCGTCACCAACACCACCAACGAGCCGCTCACCGTCTCCCTAGCCGGCTCCCTGGAAAACTTCATCGGCCGCGACGGAACGACTGACGTTGCCAAAGGCAACTACAACATCGCCGCCACCGGCGGCATCGGACTGGGCGGCGGGCTCCTCCCCGAGCGCCGACCCAGCTGGGGCGCCGAGCCTGTCGATGATGCCGGGGTCAGCGAGTGGCACATGGGCTCCGACAACACTGAGTTGCACGCGAGCGCCGATGGGCTGGAGGAGCACGCGGGCGCCGAGGGCCCGAGCATGAGCGTAGATGGGGTACTGCTCGGCAGCCGCGGGGTTTCCGCTGACGCCGAGCAGTTCGGGACTATTGCGCTTGCTGTGGTGGACGGGCAGGACGTTAGCCGGCGTACTGGGTGGGCGGATCGGACGTGGGGCGACAGTCTGCTCGACTTCTGGGATGACTTCAGTGCGGACGGGCGACTCGACGAGCGGGAGAGCGAGTCCGCTACCCCCATCGCCTCCGTCGCGGATCGCCGTACCGTGGCTGCTGGTGCGACCGAGCACTTCACGTTCTTGCTCGGCTGGCACTTCCCGAACCGGATCGCGTGGGAAACGACCGACCAGGTGGTCGGCAACCACTACACGACGCTCGCCGACGACGCGTGGACCACGGTCTGCCGGTTCGCAGCACAGCTCGACGCGCTGGAACGCCGTACCGTCGCCTTTGTCTCCGACTTCCTCGCCAGCGACCTTCCTGAGCAGGTCAAAGAAGCAGCGCTGTTCAACCTCAGCACGCTGCGCACGCAGACCGTCTTCCGCACACCGGACGGCCGGTTCTTCGGCTGGGAAGGGTGTTCGGACCACGTCGGCAGCTGCTTCGGGAGCTGCACCCACGTGTGGAACTACGAGCAGGCGACGCCGTACCTGTTCGGCGAGATAGCCCGCTCACTCCGCGAGGTCGAGTTCGCGCACGCCACCGACGACCAGGGGTTGATGAGCTTCCGCGTCGGCCTACCGCTCGAGACGAACGCCCAAGCCTGGCGAGTCGCCGCCGCCGACGGGCAGCTCGGTTGCCTGGTGAAGCTGTACCGCGACTGGCGACTCAGCGGCGACGACAAACTGCTGCAGTCACTCTGGCCCGCAGCCCGGCGCGCGCTGGAGTTCTGCTGGATCGAGGGCGGCTGGGACGCCGACCGCGACGGCGTGATGGAGGGCTGCCAGCACAACACAATGGACGTCGAGTACTACGGTCCCAACCCGCAGATGCAGTCCTGGTACCTCGCCGCCCTCCGCGCCTCCGAAGAGATGGCCCGCCATGTTGGCGACAACGATCTCGCAGATGACTGCCGCCGGCTCTTCGACTACGGCAGCGCCTGGATGGACGAGCACCTGTTCAACGGCGAGTACTACCGCCACGAGATCCGTCCGCCGGCCTCCGCCGACGACGTCGCCCCCGGCCTGCGCGAACGGATGGGTGCCGCCGACCCGACCCACCCCGAACTCCAGCTCGGCGACGGCTGCCTGATCGACCAACTGGCCGGCCAGCACCTCGCCCGAATCGCCGACCTCGGCACCCTCGTCGACACCGAGCGAGTGAAGACGACCCTGCAAAGCATCCTCCGCCACAACCGTCTCGAAGACTTCCACGGCCACTTCAACCACATGCGCAGCTACGTGCTCGGCGACGAGACCGCCGTACTGATGTGCAGCTATCCCCGCGGCAACCGCCCCGAGCGCCCGTTCCCGTACTTCAGCGAAGTGATGACCGGCTTCGAGCACATCCTCGCCGTCGGCCTCATCCAGGAAGGCCTGGTCGACGAGGGCCTCCAGGTGATCACCGACATCCGCGCCCGGTACGACGGCGAACGCCGCAACCCGTACGACGAAGCCGAATGCGGTCATCACTACGCCCGCGCCATGGCCAGCTGGGGCGCAGTCATCGCCCTCACCGGCTTCGACTACGACGGCCGTACCGGGGCCATGCGCTTCACCACCCCCGGCACCCACTTCTGGTCCACCGGCAACGCCTTCGGCACCCTCGACGCCGACGGCCTCCACGTCCGCGAAGGCACCCTCTACCTAACCTCCCTCAGCCTCCCCGGCGAACCTCCCATCACCGTCACCGCCGACACCCTCACCCCCGGCACCACCCTCCCCTTCAACTGACCACCGCGGCGACGGCATCTCATGGGTTCACCCACCAGCTTGTGGGTTCTGCACCCGCATGAGGGTGCAGAACCCACAACGGGATGGGTTAACCCATCAGATGGCGGAGGTGGGGGGTGGATTAGCGGGTGGCAAGTAGGGCGATGGGGCGTTGGGTGGTGGCTTGGTGGGCGGTGAGGGTGCTGGCGGCGCCGACTACGGCAAGGGCGGCGGCCAGGATGAGGGCGAGCAACCGCCACGGGATCGCCACCGCGGCGAGTCCATACGGCCCAGCCGCGATTCCAGCCAGTGCCGCACCAGCGACAACCGCACCAAGCAGTACGCCGGTCAGCACCACCGTCACCGACTCCGTCAGAGCAACGGCGATGACCTGCCGCCTCGTGAGCCCCGCCATCCGGGCCAGCGCAAACTCACGGCGCCGGTCCGCGGTCGACATCACCACCGCATTGACGACAGCAACAGCGGTGAAGATCCCCGCCAACCCCATCAGCGCGGCAAACAGCCCAGTGTTGTTGCGCTGCTGCGCATCCCCTCGTGCCTTCGCCCACTCGCCAACTGTCCGCACCTCACCTTTCAGCCGCGCCGCGACCGTTGCCGGATCGGTGCCCTGGGCAACCTTCACCAACGTCTCGGTCCGGCCGCCGGCCGGGAGCAACGACAGCGGGACGAAGAAGTTCTCGCTGACATCCAACGTCTCCGGCATGATCGCCACCACCTTTACGGCGACCTTCTTCTTGCCCATCGCAACCGTCAGCGTCGACCCGAGCTTGTACCCCTCGACCGCCATCCCCGGCCCGATCGCGATCGTCCGCCCGGTCAGGTCGTCCAGCGAACCCTGCCGCGGCCGCAACACATGCGTTTGCTGATAAGCAGCCGGATCAATCCCCACCGCCTCGGAATACACCGCCTTCTTTCCCCGCGAAACCACCACCGGTACGGCGGTCTGTGGCGAGACGACCGCGATCCCGGGCCCGGCCGCGACCGCGCGGTCGACCACGAGGTCCGCCGTGATCAGCCGCTCCTGCTCGACCCCGACTGCCTTCGCCTGCGAACCGAACGTTCCCCACAACCCGACCACCAGCCCAACGAGCACGATCAACGGTGCCGCAGTCGCCGCACTCCGCCGTACTGCATGGAGAACGCCGGCCCGAGCGAGGTCCGCGACCAGGTGACCGCGGAGGACCACCGCGGGCAGTCGTCCGGCCCACGGAACCACGATCGGGCTGAGCTGACTGAGTGCGACCGAACCACTGACCAACACCATCAGCCCGATCAGCAGACCAGCCACGAGGTCCCGCGCGGCCTGGGCCGCGATCACCATCGCCACAGTGGCGGCCGCTGCCGACAGTCCCCAGAACCAGCGCCAGCCCGTCATCACCCGGTGCGACTCACGGCTCTCGGCCAACGCCTCCAGCGCGTTAACCCGGGACGCCCGCCAGGCCGCTGCCAGCACGCCGGTGAGCGCAGTACCGATTCCAACCGCCATGGCCGCCCACATCGCGCCCTGACTCCACGGTGCGGCGAACCAGTCCGGCAGCATGCCGAGCTTGATCATCAGCACCGACTGGGCCCAGGTCGCGAGCAGCCCGATCGGTACGCCGACCGCAGTACCCAGCACACCGAGCAGTGCGGCCTCGCACACCAGCATCAGACACAGGTAGCCGCGCTGTGCACCCACCAGCCGCAGCAGCCCGAGTTCACGACGACGCTGCACCACGGTGAAGCCGAACGTCGTACTGACGATGAACACGGTCAGGAACACCGCGAGCATGACGGACATCCCCAGGAGTGTTCCGGCGCCCACGTAGCCCTCACGGATCTGTGCACGCTCGTACGCCGACAGTCCGGCCGGCAGCACGGGCCGTCCGGTCGCAGCCAGCATCTGTAGACCCGACTGGACCAGTCCGACGCCGAGAGCCACCGCAACGACCGCTCCGGCGAACAACTGCCACCTGTCCCGCACGGCACCGACCGACAACCTGAGCATGATCACAACCCAACAGGGCTGCAGCTGCTACCGCTGTGGCCTGTACACCCGGGCGGCGGTAGCTCGCGCGCTACCGCAGTACGTCGAGCAGGGCTGCGATGTCGGCGCGGTCGACTTCGCGCGCGCCGATCAGGCACTGCATCAGGAGACCGTCGAGGGCGGCGACGAGGAGTTGCGCCTTACGTGGGTCGGCGGTGAAGGTGCGGGCGATATCAGTCATCGGTTCCAGCCAGGCGGCTGCGGCGGATCTGAGTTCGGGGCGGCGGGCGGCGTACAGGTAGAGCTCGTAGAGCGCGAGGGTGCGGCCGCGGCGCCGTACGAGGTTGTGTTCGATCAGCCGGGCGAGCTCGTCGGTCGGCCTGGGGCCGAGCTCACTGCCCCAGCCGTGCAGCTCGGTGGCCAGATCATCGGCGGCCCAGGTCAGCGCGGCGACAAGCAGATCGTCCAGGGTCGCGAAGTGATAGGTGATCGAGGCAACCGACACATCGGCCCTCGCGGCGACCGCCCGATGACTCACACCTGCGACTCCGTCGCATCGGATCACCTCGACGGCAGCCTGCAGAAGTTCGCTGCGCCGCAGGTCACCGCGGATTCGGCGGCCGTCGGCGGTCATGCATCGCAAACTATCAGGACAGCCGTACGGATTGTTTTTGGCCCTCGGAATCGCGGGATCGGCCGGGTTCCGGCCTCTAGGCTTTGGTGACGTGACAACCAACGAGCTGAGTACGGCGATGCGTCGCGCATTGAAGCGGGCCGACGACGGGAAGACCCTCGATCCGGCCGAGGTGGAGGTGCTGCTGACCGCCTCGGGGACGGCACTGACCACCCTGATGGCGACCGCGGCCCGGGTACGCGACCAGGGGCTGGCCGACGCCGGCCGGTCCGGCATCATCACGTACTCCAAGAAGGTCTTCATCCCGCTGACGCGCCTGTGTCAGGACCGCTGCCACTACTGCACCTTCGCGACGACACCGGGCCGCGTGCACGCGCCGTTCATGTCGCCGGACGAGGTGCTCGAGGTTGCCCGGCAGGGCGCGGCCCTGGGTTGCAAGGAAGCGCTGTTCACGCTGGGCGACGCTCCGGAGAAGCGCTGGGACGCGGCGCGGGTCTGGCTGGAAGAGGCTGGCTACGACAGCACGCTGGACTACGTCCGGGCGATGTCGATCCGGGTCCTCGAGGAGACCGGGCTGCTGCCGCACCTGAACCCGGGCGTGATGTCGTGGCAGGACCTGCAGCGACTGAAGCCGGTCGCGCCGAGCATGGGCATGATGCTGGAGACCACCTCGCGTCGTCTGTTCGAGGAGAAGGGCCAGCCGCACTACGGCTCACCCGACAAGGACCCGGCGATCCGGCTCCGCGTGCTCGAGGATGCGGGTCGTTCGAACGTCCCGTTCACCACCGGCCTGCTGATCGGCATCGGCGAGAACCTGGCCGAGCGGGCCGACTCGATCTTCGCGCTGCGCAAGATCGCCCGGCAGTACAACGGCATCCAGGAAGTCATCATCCAGGGCTTCCGGGTGAAGCCGGACACGGCGATGCGCAACGACGCCGACGTTCCGCTGGACGAGTGGCTCGCCGCGATCGCCGTCACCAGAGTCGTCCTCGGACCGGGCGTCCGGGTCCAGGCACCGCCGAACCTGGTCGACCTCGCCGAGTGCCGCGCGCTGCTCGACGCCGGTGTCGACGACTTCGGTGGGGTCTCCCCGCTGACCCCGGACCACGTGAACCCCGAGCGTCCCTGGCCGCAGATCGACGACCTGGCCAAGGTGACCGCGGACGCCGGCTTCACGCTGCGCGAGCGCTTGACCGCGCACCCCGAGTACCTCCGTGAGCCCTGGCTCGACCCGCGCCTGATCTCCCACGTCGAGGCCCTCGTCGACCCGGAGACCGGCCTGGCCAACGAGTCCGCGATGCCGGTCGGTCTGCCATGGCAGGAGCCGGACGGCGGCTGGGACAGCGTCGGCCGCACCGACCTCCACACCGCCATCGACACCGAAGGCCGTCGTACCGAAACGCGTTCGGACTTCGACGCGGCGTACGGCGACTGGGACGCCGTCCGCGAGGACGTCGCCGCCCGTCGTGCCGCCGGCACCTCTCTCCCGATCGACGCAGGGCTGGGAACTTCGGCGCCGACCCGCATCGACGCCGACGTGAAGGCCGCACTGGCCGCCGCCGAGCACGACCCGGCCGGCCTCTCCGACGCGCAAGCGCTGACCCTGATGACCACCACCGGCCCGGCGCTCGACGAGCTGGCCCGGATCGCCGACGACCTGCGCAAGGAGGTCGTCGGGGACGACGTCACCTACGTCGTCAACCGGAACATCAACTTCACCAACGTCTGCTACACCGGCTGCCGGTTCTGCGCGTTCGCGCAGCGCCGTACCGACGCCGACGCGTACTCGCTCTCGATGGACGAGGTCGCCCAGCGCGCCGAAGAGGCGTGGGTGATCGGCGCGACCGAGGTCTGCATGCAGGGCGGCATCCACCCCGACCTGCCCGGTACGGCGTACGCGGACCTGGTGCGCGCGATCAAGGACCGCGTCCCGGAGATGCACGTCCACGCGTACTCGCCGATGGAGGTCCTGAACGGTTCGGTCCGCACCGGCCTGTCGATCGAGGAGTTCCTGATCTCGGTCAAGGAGGCCGGCCTGGACAGCATCCCGGGCACCGCCGCCGAGATCCTCGACGACGACGTGCGCTGGATCCTCACCAAGGGAAAGTTGCCGACGGCAAGCTGGATCGAGGTCATCACGACCGCCCACAAGGTCGGGCTGCCCTCCAGCTCCACGATGATGTACGGCCACGTCGACGCCCCGCACCACTGGGTCCAGCACCTGCGCACGATCGCCGCCGTCCAGGACCAGACCGGCGGTTTCACCGAGTTCGTCCTGCTCCCCTTCATCCACCAGAACTCGCCGATCTACCTGGCCGGCGTCGCCCGCCCCGGCCCGACGTACGACGAGAACCGCGCTGTCCACGCGATGTCGCGGATCATGCTGCACGGCCGGATCGACAACATCCAGTGCTCCTGGGTGAAACTCGGCGTCGACGGCTGTGTCGCTGTCCTCAACGGCGGCGTCAACGACATCGGCGGCACGCTGATGGAAGAGACCATCAGCCGGATGGCCGGCTCCAAGCACGGCTCCCGCAAGTCCATCGAAGAGCTCACCGCGATGGCCACCGCCGCCAACCGCCCCGCCCGCCAACGCACCACGACGTACGGCGAAGTCACCCAGCGCTCGAACACCCTCCTGGAACTCGCCTGACGCTCGGCACCACAGACGAACCGATTTCTGTCGGTGACGCCCTGCAGACTGCCCTCGACAGATAGTGAGCAATTTTGTTGGACAGATCTAATTCTGTCTGACAGAATCGGGGGCAGGGTGTTCATCAAGTTCACTCGCGGTTCGCGCAAGCACCGCATCGGCAGGGCGCACGCGAAGTATGTGCTGGAGACAGCGGACCCGACAGTGATCCCAGCCACAGCTTCGGCCGACGAACGGATCGTCTGGATCGGACCAGACGATCGAGGCGTCGAACTGGAGATCGTGGCTCTCGTGTTGCCGGAGTACTGGCTCGTCATTCACGTGATGCCGACGCAGTACCGGACGGGAGGACGCAATGAGTAAGCACGAGTACGGCGAAGACGTCGATCTCGACGCCGAGGTGGTGCGCGACAAGCAGGGAAAGCGGATCACCGAGCAGCGGGCCGCGGAACTCGCCGAGGAAGCAGTCGTTCGAGTGCGCGCGGGCCGTCCATCCTTGAGCGGCTCCCGGAAAGCCTCACCCCAGATCGCATTCCGGGTGCCGGACGAACTGCAGGCCCGCGCCGAGGCAAAGGCCAAAGCGCGGGGCATGACGGTGTCGCAGTTCGCCCGCGAGGCTCTGGAGCGAGCCGTCGGCGAGTGATGGACCGGTCCCGGCTCGCCCTGTGCGGCGTACTGGTCCCCAGTTGCACCAGTACGCCGTACGAGGGTTTCGCGGAATAAGAAACGCCGGTCGTGCCGGGTGTCGGTCGCCACCTCACTGGCGACCGGCACCTTTGTGGCACGACCGGCGTCCTGCTGTTGCCCCGAGAGGGCAGTCGGCCCGAAGGAGGGCGGAACCGTCGTCTCATTCCGTAACCGGCAGGGGAGGTACATTTCCGGTCGCGGACGGGAGTACATCGGTTTTCCGCCTGGAGCCTGTGTCCGCGACCCGTCCGTCGCTGACAACTGAACGTTGTCACGGGAGTACCAGAACGGACTACTGGTCGGTTCAAACATTTGCATTGCCTTTGAACAAGGCAACGCTGAGTATTTTTTCAACTACGCTGCGTCGATATGTTGCCTTCCGCAACAACAAGACCCGGGGTGCTGCCTACGCTGGCTCGATGGCCAACGAACCCAATCCGCACGAGACGCACAAGAGTGGCGACAACGCCGCGCACCAGACTCAGCGCAGCATCAGCAAGGCGCTGGACGGCGTGGCGAGCCCGAGCGAGAAGTCTGAGAAGAGCGCGGCTGAGCTCGCTGCCGAAGAGGCCGCGCAGGCGGCGGAGAGCAAGCGCATCCAGGACCGCCTGCAGGGCCTCTGATCGGTCAGTAGGGGAAGGTGTCGTCGCGGCGGGTCGGGTCGAGGTCCCAGAGGGAGAACTCGACGATCTTGTGCGACTCCTCGCCGCCGGCCGGGGTGAGGCCGGCCTGGTCGTAGTCCTTGGAGCCGAGGCCGTCGAGGTAGCAGAGCAGCTCGAACGCCGACTGGGCGTCCTCGATGTCGTCGACGACCTCGTCGTTCTGGGCCTCGTCCGCGCGGCTCCGGACGTAGCGCACGAAGGCCTCGGGGTCCGTCACCACGAAGTCGTAGCGGGCCTGGTAGCTGACCCGGACGCCGTCCTCGGGGAGCAGTACCTCTTCGAGCTCGTCCAGATCGTCGCCCGCGACGATCTCCCGGTAGTCCTCGGGATCGTCGAAGTCGTCCGGCCCGAGCGGCATGTCGTCCAGCTCGTCGGGGTCGTACGAGTCGATCCCGAGGAAGATGTCGCCCCAGCCCCGTTCGTTGACAGCGTTGGCCAGCACTCTGGCCTGGACGCGCACGTTCTCGATCGCGGTGGTGGCCCGCAGATCGTGCAGGTCGAGGGCATCGGCCTGCTCCAGCAGGACCCGGGCGAGCTCGCGGGCGGCCTCGGCGGCCGAGGCGGGTTCGATCGACTCACTCATGCTGTGACGGTACAACCATCGGCACCTCCACCGCCGCGCCCGGTACGCCGAAAGCCGCCACGAGCTCGACCGCGACCGGCCGGACGACGCCGCACAGCTCGTTCACCAGTGCCGTGATCGCCTTCGACCGGGCTGGTGACAACCGTCCGTGCTCGAGGTACCACGCGCGCTCGGCCTCGATCGCCGAGAGGGCGTGCAGGTCGTAGACGTCCTTCAGCACCTCCTGGAGGTCCTCGGGCGCATTCCGGACGCCCGCCTGGAACGCCTCCAGTACGACGCGGTCCACATGCGCCCGACCGGCCGCGATGACGTGGTCCTGGCAGCGGTTGAACACCTCGAAAGCGCCATCCCCGGCGTCGATCCCCGCCTTCAGCCGGCGCGCGACCCCGGACAGCATGTGCTGCTCGCGGAACCGCAGCAGCCCGGAGTGGTACGCATCGTCACGCAGCCCGGCATCCGGATCGCTCGTATCGTTCCGATTCGGTACGACGTCGCGCAGCCGGTCGATGAGCGGTCGGAGCGCGGTCTTCTCGACCGCGATCTCCACCGCCTGCGCCGCGATGAACCGCGCCGTACCGAGTGGGTCGAGCTTCCCGAACGACTCCCGGTAGTCGGTCAGCAGCCCCTTCGCGACCAGTTGGAGCAGGACCGTGTTGTCACCCTCGAAGGTGGTGAACACATCGGTGTCCGCCTTCAGCGTCGCCAGCCGGTTCTCCGCCAGATAGCCGGCGCCGCCGCACGCCTCTCGGCAGACCTGGATCGTCTCGGTCGCATGCCAGGTCCCGAGCGCCTTCGTCCCGGCGGCCTGCGCCTCGAGCGCCCGGCGGTCGTGCTCGCTGCTGCCGTCACCGAACACCCGGACGAACTCTTCGACCAACTCGCCTTGGGCGAAGTGCAGCGCATAGGTCCGCGCGAGCAATGGCAGAAGCCGGCGCTGATGCATGCGGTAGTCGAGCAGCAGCGTCTCCTCGTTGCTCCCCGGTGCACCGAACTGCCGCCGCTGCGCGGCATACCGGATCGCGATCTCGAGTGCGACCTTGCTCGCGGTGATCGCGGCGCCGCCGACCGACACCCGGCCCTGGACGAGGGTGCCGAGCATCGTGAAGAACCGGCGGTCCGGATTCTCGATCTCGCTGTGGTAGTTGCCATCGGCATCGACCTGGGCATAGCGGTCGAGCAGGGCGTCGCGCGGCACCCGGACCTGGTCGAAGACGATCCGCCCGTTGTCGACACCGTTCAGCCCGAGCTTCGGTCCGCAGTCCGACAACGTGACGCCCGGCAGCGCCGTACCGGCTTCGTCGCGGATCGGCACCAGCAGGCAGTGCACGCCGTGGGTCTCGCCGCCGACCACGAGCTGGGCGAACACGGCCGCCATCCGCCCGTGCCGGGCCGCGTTGCCGATGTAGTCCTTGCGGGCCGCCTCGGACGGGGTGTGGATGACGAACTCGTCGGTCCCGGCGTCGTATGTCGCCGTCGTGCCGAGCGCCTGGACGTTGGAGCCGTGCCCGGTCTCGGTCATCGCGAAGCAGCCGAGCAGGCGGCCGCCGATCGCGTCGGCGAGGTAGGCCTCGTGGTGCCGCTCGGTGCCGAGGTGCAGAATCGCTCCCGCGAACAGGCCGAACTGCACACCGGCCTTCACCATCAGCGACAGATCCCCGAACGCGAGCGTCTCGAAGCCGGCGATGTAGCCGCCGAGGTCACCCTCGCCGCCGTACTCCTTGGGGAAACCGCGCGCCGGATGCCCCTCGGCGGTGATCGCCTGCAGCATCTCCAGCACGGTCTCGCGATACTCGTCGCGCGGCTGCCGCACGGCGAACTCGAACAGTTCGGTGTTCGCCGCCAGTCCGGCGCGCACCACGTCGCGGGCAGCCTTGTGCGGCCCGTCCAGGTAGTCCCGCATCCCCGATGTCCTCATACCCACAACATATGCGGATTCGTGCCCACTTTCGGTGACCGATTACGGCTTGTGGACAACTCGGAGAACCCCCACGGCAGGCGTAGTTGCGGCTGTATGCTGTCGACCGTGCCGAATTTGCGGATCAGTGAGGCGGCAGCGCTCCTCGGGGTGAGTGACGACACCGTCCGGCGCTGGATCGATCAGGGCCGGTTGTCGTCGATTCAGGACGGTGGCCGGATGGCGGTGGACGGGCAGGCGCTGGCCGCGTTCGCCCAGGAGTTGGCCGACACCCCGGA
This sequence comes from Kribbella sp. NPDC058245, assembly GCF_042882005.1. NCBI lineage: Bacteria > Bacillati > Actinomycetota > Actinomycetes > Propionibacteriales > Kribbellaceae > Kribbella > Kribbella sp. NPDC058245. Next base: position 173,901 of record NZ_JBHVWY010000001.1, on the reverse strand, counting down.
GCCGGGCAACACGACCGCGGCCTCGGCACGCAACCGCATGCGCGGAATCGTCACCCGCGTCGTCAAGGACGGCGTGATGGCTCAGGTCGAGATGCAGGCAGGCCCGTTCCGCGTCGTGTCGTTGATGAGCCGCGAGGCCGCCGACGAGCTCGGCCTGGAACCGGGCGTGGTCGCCGTCGCCTCGATCAAGTCCACGCACGTCGTCGTAGAGATCCCGGGGGCCTGATGTTCCGCCGTACCGCGCTCGCCGCGCTCACCACCGTTGCCACACTGACCCTGGTCAGCTGCGGGTCCGACCAGCCGGCCGCGTCCTCCCCGTCCAGCTCCAGCTCCAGTACGGCCGCAGTGTCCGGGACCGTCACCGTCTTCGCGGCGGCGTCCCTGACCGGGACGTTCACCCAGCTGGGCAAGGACTTCGAGGCCGCCCACCCGGGCACCAAGGTGGTGTTCAACTTCGCCGGCAGCTCGGCTCTGGCGCAGCAGATCAACCAGGGTGCGCCGGCTGACGTGTTCGCGTCCGCCGCGTCGAAGAACATGGACCAGGTGACCGACAAGGGCACTCCGACCACCTTCGTGCAGAACACGCTCGAGATCGCCGTACCCAAGGGCAACCCGGGCAAGATCACCGGGCTGAAGGACTTCACCGACAAGAGCAAGAAGATCGCGTTGTGCGCGGAGCAGGTGCCGTGTGGGGCCGCGGCGGACAAGGTGTTCAAGGCGGTCGGTCTGACGCCGCAGCCGGACAGCCTGGAGCAGGACGTGAAGGCCGCGCTGACCAAGGTCAGCCTCGGTGAGGTCGATGCGGCGTTGGTCTACAAGACCGACGTACTCGCGGCCAAGGACAAGGTGGACGGTATCGAGTTCCCTGAGGCGGACAAGGCGATCAACGAGTACCCGATCGCCACGCTGAGCAAGGCACCGAACGCGGACGGCGCCAAGGCGTTCGTGGAATACGTCCTGTCCGACAAGGGCAAGGCTGTCCTGTCGGCCGCAGGTTTCGGCGCACCGTGAGCCGTCGCAGCAGGAGCACGACGGGGCGACTGCCTCTCGTGCTCCTGCTGCCTGCGTTGATCGGTCTGGCGTTTCTGCTGATCCCCCTGATCGGACTGCTGGCTAGAGCGCCTTGGTCGACTCTGCCGAGCAAGTTGTTCAGTGCGGACGTGTGGACGGCGCTGCGGCTGTCTCTGGTCTGTGCGACCGCGGCGACGGTGGTGTGTTTACTGCTGGGGATTCCGCTGGCCTGGTTGCTGGCTAGGGGTGAGCTCCCGGGGCGCGGGCTGATCAGGGCGTTGGTGACGGTGCCACTGGTGCTGCCGCCGGTGGTTGGCGGGGTTGCGTTGCTGCTGGTACTCGGACGGCGCGGACTAGTCGGTGAGCACCTCGACACGTGGTTCGGCTTCTCATTGCCGTTCACGACCGCCGGAGTCATCGTTGCCGAGGCGTTTGTCGCCATGCCGTTCCTGGTGATCTCCGTTGAAGGTGCGCTGCGTGCTGCTGACCCGCGCTACGAAGAGGCGGCCGCAACACTGGGCGCTGGGCGCTGGCTGACGTTCCGCCGGGTCACCCTGCCTTCTATTGCGCCTGGTGTGGTTGCGGGCACTGTTCTGTGCTGGGCCCGTGCGTTAGGTGAGTTCGGCGCCACCATCACGTTCGCCGGCAACTTCCCTGGCCGTACGACGACCATGCCGTTGGCCGTGTATCTGGCGTTGGAGACGGATCCGGATGTGGCCGTCGTACTGAGTCTGGTGCTGTTGCTGGTGTCTGTCGTCGTCCTGGCGTCGCTGCGCGAGCGCTGGATCAGTGGGCTGCGATGACCCTGTACGCCGACCTCCGGGTGACCCGTGGATCCTTCGGCCTCGATCTGGACCTCACCATCGCTCCCGGTGAGGTCGTTGCCCTGCTCGGACCCAACGGAGCCGGCAAGAGCACCGCACTGCGCGCTATCGCTGGTCTACTCCCCTTGGGAGCTGGACGCATCGCCTTGGGTGACGAGACGTGGGACGAACCTCCTCACACGTTTCGACCACCGGACCGGCGCCCCATCGGCGTCGTCTTTCAGGACTACCTGCTCTTCAACCACCTCACCTGCCTGGAGAACGTAGCCTTCGGCCTCCGCGCCCGCGGCGTCGACAAACACCAAGCCCGCACCGAAGCCGCCCGCTGGCTGGAGACCGTAGGCCTCTCCTCCTACGCCCGCACCCGCCCGCGCGCACTCTCCGGCGGCCAAGCTCAACGAGTAGCCCTGGTCCGCGCCCTCGCCACCAGCCCCGACGTACTGCTCCTGGACGAACCTCTAGCCGCGCTGGACGCCAGCACCACGCTGCATGTCCGTGCCGAACTCGGCCAGCACCTGGAGCGCTTCCCCGGCCGCACCCTCCTGGTCACCCACGACCCCCTGGACGCCATGGTCCTCGCCAACCGCCTGGTCATCGTCGAGAACGGCCGCGTCGTCCAGTCCGGTACCCCCACCGACATAGCCCGTCATCCCCGCACCGACTACGTGGCTCAACTAGTAGGCCTCAACCTCTATCGAGGCACCGCCAACGGCACCACAGTCACTCTCCCCACCGGCGGCACCATCACCCTCGCCGAACCAGCCCAAGGCCCAGTCCACGTGGCCTTCCCGCCCACCGCCGTCAGCCTCTACCCCACGCCCCCCACCGGCAGCCCCCGCAACACCTGGCCCGCCACCGTCACCGCCCTGGAACAACACGCCCACACAGTCCGCATCACCCTCGACGCCACCCCCACCGGCCCACCCACCCTCCTCGCCGACATAACCCCCGCCGCCCTGGCCGACCTCCACCCCACCCCCGGCCTCCCCCTCCACGCCACCCTCAAAGCCACCGAAGTAACCACCTACCCGGTGTGACCTGCACTAGGGGGTTCTAGCGGGATTGCGTGGTGGTCGAAGGGATTGCGGCGTAGGCCGTAATCGGGTCGGGTGGGGGTCTGACTAGGTGACATCAGTCTGCGCTGGACCGACTGGACCGAGCCGGGCGAGTACGTGTACGGCCGGGGCAAGAACCGGGGTGTGCTCACGGAGATCCGCGGCAACTTCAGCGGCGGCTCCGAGATCGACGCCGGCGGCGACACCTTCGCCGGCATGGTCTGGGACGACCTGCACGGCCGGTACTACCCGATCCCGACCGATCCGGAGTCGATCAACAACGTCGGGGACGCCGTCACGATCGACGAGCAGGACGGTAGCCAGGTGGTCGTTGCGGTGAACGGTACGACGCGGTGGAAGTTCCCGCAGCGCACTCGGATCGCCACGCTGATGGACCGCAACCCCGTTACCGGCCCGGAGCCCGACGCCGTCGGAACCATCGGCGCGTTCGACGACAACCACGCTGTCCTCTGGAGCGGTTGCAGCGACGCGATCCACTAGTGGCCCGAGTCTGAAGTTGGTTGACAGTAGGCGGTGTTCAGGTGCGTGCATCGTGGTGACGGAGAAGCTGCCTCGATGCTCTTTATCGTGGCTGTTTCTCCGGTGCCGCGAGGTGCGTGCCTGGGCGCCGCCTACGTCAAGGAACTTCGGACTCGGGTCACTAGGTCATCGAAAAGTCATGAAGGGTGCGGAGACTCGGGTCATCGAGGCAGATCGACAGGAGCCGAGGATGATCTACAACCCGCCACCGAACTGGCCGCCACCACCCGAAGGTTGGCGGCCAGAACCCGGCTGGCAGCCGGATCCGAGCTGGGGACCGCCGCCGCCCGGGTGGAAGCTATGGCAGCCGGCGAACCCGGGCGGCCGCGCGTTCGGTAGCGCCTACGCCGCGGCCGGCATCGTCGGGATGCCGTTGTATGTCCTGGCCTACGTGACCGACGTGATGCCGACCGTGGCCGTGATGGGCGGTTTCCTGTTCGCGCCGGTCGGGGTGGCCGTCCTGGCCCGGGTCAGCTCCTTCAGGTGGCCGTTCGCCGGCTACCTCCCGGTGGTCCTGGTCGCCGGCCTCCTGGTCGCGGGATTCTTCGGCTCGAACGTATGAATGGGCAGTGACGACACACTCTGGCCGAAGTTACGCGCCGTGACGTCACTGCCACGAATTGACATCTTGTAACAGCCCGATTCACGCTCAGAACGCGCGGGCAGGTAACAAGGAGTGTTTACTTACCCACTCGTAGTGCATGCATTCCTCACATCAGAGTCATGACATCGTGCACTACGCCGCCCCCTCTCCAGCCGCCCAAGATGGCGGTGCACCGCGAGAGGGGGGTTGATCAGTTATGCGTGACAGAGCGCAAGAAAGCTACGAGTTCTACTGCCTGGCAGACCGGACGTTCTATGACACACCAACCCCTGGATCGGGGCGGTGGGGCGGGGAAGGTATCGGGGGGAGCGTGGAGCATCCGGACTTCGAGCCGGCCACGCGGCCAGTGCCCGAAGGCTGGCAGCACGTCGCGGGCGACACCTGGATGCACTACGCACCTGAGGGTCTGCAGTTGCCGGCGCAGGGCTGGAAGATCCACGTCTCGGCCCGGCTCGCGGATGTGGAGCGGACGCTCGAGGCCGTCTGGGAGTACTGCGTACCCCGCGGCATCGCGTTCAAGTTCCTCCGCAACGAGGCCGTGCTGGTGATGGCGAACTCGAAGGCCGCACCGCGGGGCTCCAGCGGCAAGCTGGTCACGATCTACCCGACCGACGAGGCGCAGCTGGAGCTGGTCCTCAAGGAGCTCGACGACGTCCTCGACGGCGTCCAGGGCCCGTACATCCTGAGCGACCTGCGCTACGGCAACGGCGCCCTCTTCGTCCGGTACGGCGCTTTCGTGAGCCGCTTCTGTCTGTCGCCGAGCGGCGAGCGGGTGCTCGCTCTCGAGGACGACCACGGCCGGCTCGTGCCGGATCACCGCGGCCCGACGTTCAGCCTGCCGTCCTGGGTACAGCTGCCGAGCTTCCTGCAGCCGCATCTCGAGGCCCGCAACGCGGTCTCCACCAACGATCTTGCCTACACGATCGAGAGCGTCATCCAGTTCTCCAACGGCGGCGGCGTGTACCTCGGCCACCACAAGGAGTCCGGTGACCGCGTCGTCCTGAAGGAAGGCCGTCCGTACGCAGGCCTCGACCTGGCCGGCCGGGACGCAGTCACCCGGATCGCCCATGAGTACGAGATCCTGCAGCGCCTCGAAGGCCTGGACGTCGTCCCGAAGGTCTACGAGCATCTCGAGCTCGGCGAGCACCACTTCATGGTGCAGGAGCACATCGACTCGGTGTCGCTGCAACGCGAGCTGGTCGGTCGCTACCCCCTGAGCAAGCCGGATGCCACCGAGGAAGACCGCGCTGCTTTCGCCGAGTGGGCGACGCAGGCAGTCGAGCGCGTCGGTCAGGCCGTCGCCCAGCTACACGAGCGTGGCGTGGTGTTCTGCGACCTGCATCCGGACAACGTGCTGCTCGATGTCGACGGCCGGATGGTGCTGATCGACTTCGAGGTGGCGACACTCGCCGAGGACCAGGCCCGCTCCACGCTGGCCCACCCCGGGTACGCCGCACCGGCGGATCGCCAGGGTGTCGACGTCGACCGCTACGCGCTGGCTTGTATCGGCCTCGGTGTCTACGCACCGCAGACGACGATCCTGCTCAATCTCCATCGGGGCAAGGCGTTCCAGCTCGCCGACATGATCACCGAGACCTTCCCGGTGCCGAGGGCAACGATCGACGCGGCCGTCCGCGCCGTCGTCGGTCCCGATGTCATCGGCGACCCGGAGATGGCCGAGCTCGCCCTGCCCGGCAAGGCCGCGTGGACCGACGTCCGCGCCGCGCTGACCAAGGCGATCGTGGCCTCGGCAACGCCCGAGCGCACCGACCGGCTGTTCCCCGGCGACATCGCCCAATTCCACGGTGGCGGCGGAATCGACCTCGCGACCGGCGCCGCCGGTGTCCTCTACGCACTGGCCAAGTCCGGAGCCGGCCGCTTCGAGCAGTACGAAGACTGGCTGCGCGAGCGAAGCCTCAGCACCGAGGCGGGCCCCGGCCTGTACGACGGCCTGCACGGGGTAGCGCATGTGCTCGACGAGCTCGGTCATCGTCAGCACGCACTTGACCTGGTCGAGCGCACTCTGGCCGACGACTGGAGCACTCGCGAGCTCGGGCTGCACTCGGGTCTGGCCGGTATCGGCCTCAGCCTCCTGCACTTCGACACCGAGCCTGCCCTGCGGGCCAAGGCGGTCCGGGTGCTCGATCTGGTCGCAGACCGGCTCGGCGACGTGAACGACGTACCGGAGATCAGCGGCGGGCAGTATCCGCACGCCGGGCTGATGTACGGCTCGTCCGGACCGGCGCTGCTCTTCATCGCAGCGTTCGAGCAGCTGGGTGACACCGGCCTGCTCGACCTGGCCGAGATCGCGATCCGGCAGGATCTGCGGCGCTGCTCGGTATCGCCCGACGGAGCGATGCTCCAGGTCAACCAGGGCTGGCGGACCTTGCCGTACCTCGAAGAAGGTTCGGCCGGGATCGCCCTCGCTCTCGCGCGTTACCTGAAGCACCGCCCGACCGACGAGCTGCAGGCGGTCCTCGCCCAGCTCGAGCGGGTGGCGCACTGCTCCTTCTACGTCCAGCCCGGCCTGTTCATGGGTCGCGCCGGTCTGCTTCTCACCGCAGCCTCACTCGGTGCGCAGCAGGCAACGGTCGACGACCTCGTGTCCGGACTCGGCTGGCACGCGATGCCTTACGCAGGTGGCCTCGCGTTCCCCGGTCAGCAGCTGCTCCGGCTGTCGATGGACCTGTCGACCGGATCGGCCGGCGTCCTGCTGGCCCTGGGATCGGCGCTGCACGCGGCGCCCACGTCCCTCCCGTTCCTCGGACCTCCCCAGTGGTCCGAGTCCCCATCCCTACTACATGCTTCGAAGGAGGTGTAAATCATGGCACTTCTCGACCTTCAGGGCCTCGAAACCCCGGGTTACGGCGGCGGTCACCACCACGGTGGCTCCACGCTGACGGTGCTCGGCTGCGCGTCGCAGACCCCGAGCAACCTGAGCCTTCTGCTCTGCCACTGATCGGATCCTGGGTGACCAGGTTCCGGAGGCCCTGGGTGGGCGGCATACCCACCCAGGGCCGAACCTGTCTCCAGATCCGGTCCGTCCCGACCGACGGAAGGAGCTCTGTTGTCCGATTCCGTGCAGTCCTATCCATGCGCCGAGCGGCTACCGCTCGTGGAGCAGGTGCACGGCCACACCATCGCGGATCCCTACCGCCGGCTGGAGGACCCCGAGTCCTCCGAGACCAAGCGCTGGCTCGCGGCCCAGGACGAGCTCTGGCTGAATCATGCGGCCACCCTGTCCGGCCGGTTCCAGTTCCGTCACCGGGTGAAGGCCCTTTCGAACGTCGGCACTGTCTCTACTCCGTCCTGGCACGGCGGGCGCTGCTTCACGCTGCGCCGCGATCCCGGACAACAGCACCCGGTCCTGTACGACGGCCGGCGCGCGATCCTCGACCCGATGGCTCTCGACCCCACCGGGCTCACCACCCTGGACGCCTGGCAGCCCTCGCCGGACGGATCCCTGGTCGCGTATCAAGTCTCCCGCGGTGGCACCGAACAGTCCGTCCTGTATGTCCTGGACGTCGACAGCGGTGAGCTTCTCGGCGATCCGATCGACGGCTGCCGCTACTCCCCGGTCGCCTGGTTGCCCGACGGGAAGTCCTTCTATTACGTGCGTTTCCGGCAGGTTCGCCGCCGGCACCTCGACCTCCCCGACGACAAGATCGAGCTGTCGACCGAGGCATCGTACGGGCTGGAGCTCAGTGCTGATGGTCGCTGGCTGACCATCTCCGCCGCTCGCGGCGGGGCGAACGACCTGTGGCTGCAGGATCTCGAGAACGCTGAACCACCGCGCCCGATCCAGCAGTGCATCGACGCGCTGACCGTGATGTCGGTCGGCCCGGACGGCCGCTTGTACGTCGTCACGACCAAAGACGCGCCAACCGGCCGGGTCTGCGTCGGCGACCCACACAATCCGCTGATCTGGCAGGACCTGGTCACTCCGAACGCGCCGCTCACCGGCCTCGCGATTCTGGACGACGCACTGCTGCTCGCGAGCCCGACGGGGATCGCCGTCCACAACCTGCAGACCGGAGCGCACGTCAGCGATGTTGTGCTCCCCGGTACCGGTTCGGTCGGCTCGCTGACCACTCTCCCGGACGGCGGACCGCAGGCCTGGTTCAGCTACACGGACAGCGTGACTCCGTCGGCCGTCTACTGCTACGACCACATCACCGGCCAGGCAACACTCTGGTCGCAGGCTCCTGGTGTGACCGCGAAGGCAGCGTCGCACAGACTCGTCGCGGCCAGCCCCGACGGCACCGAGGTGCCGCTCCTGGTGATCGCCAGGCCCGGCGACCGCGGCCCGCGACCGACCCTCCTTTACGGGTACGGCGGATTCGGGCAGACGCTGACTCCGACGTACTCGGCGTTTGCACTCGCCTGGGTCGAGGCCGGCGGCATCTTCGTCACCGCCGGCACTCGCGGCGGCGCGGACTCACATCAAGCCGGGATTCTGGATCGCAAGCAGGACGTCTTCGACGACTTCATCGCAGCGGCTGAGCACCTGATCGCTACCGGCTGGACGACGGCCGAGCAGCTCTCGTTGTGCGGCGAATCCAATGGTGGCTTGCTGGTTGCAGCCGCACTGACTCAGCGGCCGGAGTTGTTCGCCGCTGCCGTCTGCTCGGCGCCACTCACGGACATGCTGCGCTACGAGCTGTCCGGGCTGGGTGCGCGCTGGGTGCCGGAGTTCGGATCCGCCAAGGACGCTGCGCAGTTCGAGAACCTGTTGTCCTACTCTCCGTACCACCGGGTCCGCGAGGGTGTGAAGTATCCGGCTGTGCTGTTCACAGTGTTCGGCAACGACACCCGCGTCGACCCACTGCACTCCCGCAAGTTGTGCGCGGCCTTGCAGCACGCGACGGCAAGCGAAGGGCCGGTCATGCTGCGGCTGGACCCAGATGCCGGTCATGCCGGCGGCTCCGCGAGTCAGGGCATCGGCCTGGCCGCGGACATGCTCGCGTTCCTTGCTGACCGCACCGGCCTTCGGGTGTCGTCGTGATCACCTTCACGTCGGTCGCGAAACGCGGCGGCGGCTGGCTGCCGCTGATCGGGCTGAACGCATTGATCGGCAGCGCGGTCACGTTGGCTCTGCCGACGATCCTCGGCCGCTCGGTGGACTCGATCATCGCCGGGACCGGCTACACCCGCTGGCTGATCATCGCCTCGGCCGCTATCGGTCTCGGAATCGTGGCGAGTCTGATCGACGCCTTCGCCGGCGCTGCCTGTGTCGCCGAAACGGCTGCCTGGCTGCGGCATCGCTTGGTCCGGCAGGTGGTTCGCGGTGGACCCGACGGCAGCCGTGGCTTCGAGACCGGTGATCTCGTCACCCGGGTCTCGGCCAACGCGAACGACGCAGCGCAGGCCGGCCCCGCCGCGGTGACAGCGATCGCGGCCATCGCACCGCCAATCGGCAGTCTGGTGCTGCTGGCCCTGATCGATCCTTGGCTGGCGGCCGCGTTCTTCGGTGGCGTGCTGCTGGTGATCCTGGTTCTGCTGGCTTTCGCCAAGCGGACAGCCGATGTGAGCCTGGCCTATCAGGAGACGCAGGGGCGGATCGCCGCGCGGCTCTCCGAGTCGCTGACCGGAATCCGCACCATCGCCGCCGCCGGGACGGCGGGGCGCGAGGAGCGACGCATCCTCAGTCTCCTGCCTGAGCTGCATAAACAAGGTGTCGTCACCTGGCGCATCCTGGCGCGTTCCGGAGCGCAGGCCGCCATTGTCGGTCCGCTCGTCTTGGTCGCAGTGCTCGCCGTCGGCGGGGTTCAGTTGGTCGCCGGGCACATCACCACTGGCGATCTGTTCGCCGCTTCGCAGTACGCCGTACTCGGTGCCGGCCTTGGGACGCTGACCGGTGTGATCGGTGAGATCGCGCGGGCGAAGGCCGGGGTTCAGCGGTCCGCCGAGGTGGACGCGATCGCCACGGTGCCGCATGGATCGCTGGCTCTGCCGAGTGGTGCGGGGCATCTGACTTTCGACCACGTCAGTGTCGTTGCGGACGGCAACATTCTGCTGCGGGACGTGAACCTGGATCTACCGGGTGGGCTGACCGTTGCGGTCGTCGGACCGAGCGGCGCCGGCAAGTCGGTGCTCGCCGCGGTCGCCGCGCGGTTGCGTGATCCGTCCACCGGTCATGTCTCGCTGGACGGCGTACCGCTCCAGGCCGTCAGCCGGCATGCGTTGCGGCGCGCCGTCGGCTGCGCCTTCGAGCGACCACAACTGGTCGGCCGGACGATCGGGGAGTCGATCGCTCCCAACGCGATCAGCCCGGTCCGGACCCTGGCCGCAGCCCGAGCTACCCACGCACACGACTTCGTCAGTCGGCTGCCCGACGGATACTTCACTTCGTTGCGCAGGGCCCCTATGTCGGGCGGCGAGCGGCAGCGGCTCGGCCTGGCTCGGGCTTGGCCGGCCGAGCGCTTGCTGGTGCTGGACGACGCCACCTCGAGCCTCGACACCGCAACCGAACGGCAGATCGGCCGAACCCTCACCGAGGACCGTCACCACCGCACCCGCCTCATCGTCACCCACCGACCCGCCACCGCCGCGCGAGCCGACCTGGTCGTCTGGCTCGACCACGGCCAGGTCCGCGCGGTTGCTCCCCACGCCGACCTCTGGAACGACACGTCGTACCGGGAGGTCTTCGGGTGACCCATCCCCTCCACTCCGACCGGCCCCTCCGCGCATCGCGGTGGGGCCTGAAGGCGTTGGCGGGATGAAGCGGGAACTCAAGTACGGCGGCGCGTCGTTGCGGAAGCGGGCCACGATCAAGCTGGTGGCTTGGTCGGTGCCCGAGATCCTGCCGACGGCGATCTACGGGGTTGCGGTTGCGCGGGCGACGGACAACTTCCTGGCCGGTCATGTCTGGCAGGGGATCGCCTGGCTCGGCGGACTGGTCGCGACAGCCGGTCTAGGCGCTGCGGGAGCGCGTCAGGTCTACACGCGGCTGGGTGATCTGGTCGAGCCGGTTCGGGACGACCTGGTACGACGGGTTGTGGTCGGCGCCCTGCGGACGGGAGACGACAGCGCGGTCGCGAGGCTGAACCGGCAGGTCGAGATCGTCCGGGACACCTTTGCCGGGCTCGTGCTGGTGATCAGGAGCTTCGCGGTCACCCTGTTCGGCGTACTGGCGGGTCTGTTGTCTTTGGCGCCGATGGTGGCGGCGTTCGTCGTACCGCCGTTCCTGCTGGGATTTGCGCTGTCCGTGGCAGTGCTGGGGATGGCATCCGATCGGGTCCGGGCGTCGCTGCAGGCTGATGAGGATCTGGCCGCTTCGGCCGGGATGGTGTTCGGCGGGGTCCGCGACATCACCGCGACCGGCACCGAGGAGTACGCCGAGTTCCTGGTCGGTCAACCGATCGAAGCGCACGCATCGGCTGAGCGGGCGCTGGCCAAGGTAGCGGCGCTGCGAACGCTCTGCTTCGCGGTCGGCGGTTGGCTGCCGCTGCTGATTCTGCTCGCAGCTGGACCGTGGCTGGTCGGGCGCGGCGTGAGCACCGGGACCTTGCTGGGCGGTCTCACCTACGTGCTGATCGGACTGCAACCGGCACTCAGCCAGGTGATGGGCGCACTGGGCGACAGCGGCCTGCGGTTCGTGATCACGCTGGGCCGGATCCTGGATATCAGTCAGCCGGACGAACCCTTGCGGCCGGTCGACGTCACCTCCGGGTACGACGTCCGCACCGACCGGCTGACCTTCGCGTATGGGCCAGCGGCTGAGCCTGTGCTCGACCGGCTCGAGCTATCGATTCCTGAGGGCGACCACCTGGCTGTGGTCGGACCCAGTGGGATCGGGAAGTCGACCTTGGCCGCGTTGATCTGCGGAATGCTGACGCCGACCGGGGGACGGATATTGCTGGGTGGAGTGCCGCCGACCGTTGTGAGCACCGACAAGTTGGCGGAGACGCGCGTACTGATTCCACAGGAGGCTTATGTCTTCAGCGGGACCGTCGCGGAGAACCTCTCCTACTTACTTCCCGATGCGACCGCTGCGGAGTTGCATGCGGCCGTCGACACGATCGGCGCGACCGCACTCATCGAACGGATCGGCGGCCTTGAGGCGGTCGTCAAGCCTGGCGATCTCTCCGCCGGTGAGCGGCAACTGCTCGCGCTCGTGCGGGCCTACCTGTCGCCGGCGCCACTCGTCGTACTGGATGAGGCGACCTGCTTCCTCGATCCGGAGGCGGAGCGGCAGGCTGAGGAGGCGTTCGCCCAGCGCGGCGGGACGCTGGTGGTGATCGCGCACCGGATCAGCTCAGCTCTCCGCGCCCGCCGGATCCTCGTCCTCGACGGCAACCAGGCCGCGCTGGGCACTCATCACGCCTTGATGCGCAGCTCCAGCCTGTACCGCGATCTGCACGGCAACTGGGACCCGATCATCAGTCAGATCCAGCCGGCGTCTTGAGCCTTGTTGATCGCCTCGATGCGGCTGCGGGAACCGGTCTTCGCCAGGATGCGGGACAGGTAGTTGCGCACCGTGCCCGCACTCAGGCTGAGCGTCCGCGCGACCTCCTGCGCGGTTGCCCCCGTGGTGACCTGCCGGAGCACCTCGCACTCGCGATCGGTGAGCGGGTTGTCACCCGCCTTGAGCGCCGCCACCGCGAGCCGGACGTCGACGACCGGCAGCCCCTTCGCCACGTCGCGAACCGCCTGGACCAACTGGTCGGTGGTCGAGTCCGTCGCGATCAGGCCGATCCGTGGCGCCTGCTTGACCAGCGCGAGACTGGTCGCGGCGATCGCCTCGTGGTCGATCACCACCAGCACTCCGCGGCCGGTGAGCTTGCGGCAGAGCTCTTCGATCCGGATCCGTCCTGGCAGCTGTGGATCGAGCAGCACGACGTGCGGTCGTCGGCCGGCCACCTGGAGGACGTCCTCCGAGCGGTCCAGCTCGGCCACGACCTCCATGTCCGTCTCCCTTGCCAGCACCGCGGCCAGTGCGCCTCGCACCATCGTGCCGCGGTGGCCGAGAGCCACTCGGATCAACGCATGCCCCCATCACGTCCGTCGCCTCATCTGCCGGCCACCACCCGCACGGCGAAAACCAGCTGCCGGACGGCGGTGCCCGTGTTTCCATCAACGAGTGAACTCCGCAGATGACACGCACGAATCCACCCGCTGCCCCGGCTGCCGGGTCGAGCTGCCGGTGACTGCGTGGCCGGAGAACCCGAAGTCGAACGCTTCGGCGGCGTGTCTGAAGGTCGCCGGTGACCTGCTCGGCTTCGAGCTCGAGCACCAGGTCAAGCTCGGTTATCTGCACCAGCTGCGGATGGACGCCTATCACGCTCAGCACGTACACCAGAACGCTCCGCGGATCGGCCCGGTCTTCGCGCTGAACGGCCTGTACATGTTCCTCGAGCGCGGTTCCGGCAACATCGACGTCCGCACCGCACACGGCATCATGGCGAACTCGTTCGACGACTGGCCCCGGCTCACCGCACCAGACGAGGTCGGGCCGCTCACCGCGTACGACGTACTGGCGGCCGGCGGTCCGGAAGACGTCGAGCGGGCGATGCTGATCTGGGCTGCCCAGGTGTGGGATTCCTGGCCGGACAGTGACCGGGATCTGGTCCGGAAACTCACGATCGAGCTCGTCCCGGCGCGGTATTTCCACCGCTAAAAACCGATCGGTTTATGGCCCGGAAACCGTTCTGTTGTTGGGCTTTCGGTACGTCAAGGGACAGAAAAAATCGGGGCAGATCCCGATCTGGCCTTGCGTTCCCGGCAGTCGTCCCACAGGATGACTCACATCGCGTCGTGACCTGGACGTGATCATCCGGACTCCCTTTCGTTACCTGTCCGGGTGCCCCCTCCCCTGCCTGGGGGGCTGGTGTTCTCCACCATGCCCAAGCTCACAAGGAGCGCCTTACCGATGTCCAAAGCCCGACATGCGCGCCCCCGGCGAAGTACCCGCCGGGTGGTCCGGACTCTCACCGTCGCCGGTCTCGGCGCCGGCATCACCGTCGCCGCCACCGGCGCGGCGTTCGCGACCGACTACAAGGTGAAGGCCGGAGACACGCTCTCCGAGATCGCGCAGGCGAACGGCGCCGACTGGCACCAGCTGGCGAAGCTCAACAACCTGAAGGACCCCGATCTCATCCTGATCGGCCAGACCCTGACGCTGGACGGCACGGCCAAGGCCACCGCCCCGAAGCGGGTCTCCCCGAAGACCAAGGTCGTGACGAAGAAGAAGGTCGTCGCGAAGCAGACCGTGCGCAAGCCGCGGACCAACCGCTCCGCCGAGCGCCCGTCGAACAGCGGCTCCGTGAGCATGAGCGCCGCCTGGCGCAAGGTCGCCAACTGCGAGTCCGGCGGCAACCCCCGCGCCGTCAACCCGACCGGCAAGTACTTCGGCCTGTTCCAGTTCGACAAGCAGACCTGGCGCAGCGTCGGCGGCAGCGGCAGCCCGGCCTCGGCCTCGGCGGCCGAGCAGCTGATGCGCGCGAAGAAGCTCTACGCGCAGCGCGGCAACTCGCCGTGGCCGGTCTGCGGGCGCTTCCTCCCGTAACACCGACCGGCACGCACTCGGACCCCTCAGGAGTGCGTGATGACGAGCATCTCGTCGGCGCCCGTCTGGAACTCGTAGGGAACCTTGCGAATCTCCCAGCGGACGCCGTCGAGCTCGTCGAGCACCTCGGGCAGGAACGGCACCGGATCGCCGGTCCCCTGCAGCACCAGCGGGAACACCCGGACCTCCTTGCTGCTCACCCGGATCAACTCCCGCAGCGCGGCCAGATGCCAGGCCCGGTCGAAGGTGTCGGCCCAGGTGAAGAGCAGGTGCGAACACAGCGCCAGCTCGAACTTCCCGTCCTCGAACGGCAACTCGGGCAGCCCGCCCGCGACGTACCGGTCCGGTGCCTCGCCGATGTCCTGCAGGAACCGGTCGGCCGCCTCGAGCCGGAGGTCGTCCCGCCGCTGCGGCGTCCCGTACCACTGCCAGACGAACCGGTCCTCGTTCGCGTCGATGATCTGCATCCCGTGCGGCAGACTGCGCCGTACCGTGTCGACGAGCTCCGGCATCGACAACGCGTACGCCGGGTCCACCGCCACCACGTCGACCCCGCGCGCGGCGGCCTCGGCGGTGAAGCTCGAGCCGCCGGCGGAACAGTCGAGCACGGAGGCGGGGAGTTCGGTCAGGTCGAACATCGCTTCGTACTCGGCGTACGAGCGAGAGGTCACCAGCAAGGTCTTACCTTTCGACGGTGGTCCGTAGCCGGCGATCCAGGGCTGTGGCCCCGGCCGCCAGAGCCAGGAACAGTACCGCGACGAGCAGACAGTTCAGCAGAACCTGTCCATATCCGTGCTCGGTGACATTGACGAACGGATACGGATAGAACCCGTCGGCCGCACCGCGGATCAGCGTGAACGCCAGCCACGCCAGCGGGTAGATGACCGACAGCCCGGCGATCCGCCAGCTGGTCAGACCGCGGGGGCCGAAGAACACCCAGCCGAGGACACCGAGCAGTGGACTCAGGGTGTGGAGCAGGAAGTTCGCTACCGCCGCCCAGCCGGACAAGTCGTCCGTGCCGGCGAGTACGGCGTGGTAGACGATCCCGGTCACCGCGATACAGAGAACGCCGTTCAGTCGGAGCACTTTGTACGGCGTGCTCCGATGACCCAGCAGCAACGCTGTCACCCCGAGCAGCAGGTTGGACTGGATCGTGAAGTAGGCGAAGACGTTCCAGATCGGCGACACCACCAACTGGAGCACCACGCCCCCCAGGGCGACAGCCGCAGTGATCACAGACACCACTCGTCCGGTCGTCATAGCTGCAATCTACGACGACCGGACGGGCGGAACCGGGAGGTCAGGCGTCTTGTTCCACTCGCGGCGCCTGCTTCTTGTCGGAGTCGTCATCGTCGAAGCTGTAGCTGAACGAGACGAACCCGTCGATCACCAGCACGATGGTCCACGGCCACGCCGGGGCGAGCGCCGCGTCGTACCCCTGACCGGACAGCAGACCAAGCGCGATCATGATGCCGACGCCGATGACGTACGCGAGCAGGTGGTGGAACCAGCCGGACCGCTCGCGCCGGGCACGCTCCCGGCCGCCCTTCGGCGGCTTCACCGGCCGCGGCCCGCCGGCGAACCTGTACGCCGCCCAGCCGTCGGCCCACTTGAGCGTCTGGTGCCCGAATCCGACACTGACCCCGATGAAGATCGCGGCCAGCGAATGCTTGAACGACGGCGCGGCGCCCCGATGGATGTCGATCACGCTGGCGACCAGCATCACCACGTCCACCAGCGGAACCATCATCAGCAGGACCATCCCGGCTTTCGGCAGCCGGAACAGGTAGCGCGTCGCCATCCCGGCGGCGAGCAGCACCCAGAAGCCGATCTCACACGCAGCGATCACAGCGAGCAGCACAGCGATTCACCCCAAGCTTGTTTTAGTACGACTGTGTTGTGAAAAGACGATAACACAGGTGTGCTAAAAAGAGCACATGCCGAAGATCGTCGACCACGACGCCCGCCGCGAGGAGATCGCCCAGGCCCTGTGGCGGGTGGTCCGCCGCGACGGCATCCGCGCCGCCTCGGTCCGGACCATCGCCGCCGAGGCCGGCTGGTCCGCCGGCGCCGTGCGCTACTACTTCCCCGACCAGGACGGTCTGCTGAAGTTCGCGATGGAGCTGGTCTCCCGCCGCGTCGGCGAGCGAATCACCGCGCTGACCGCGCGCGGCGGCACCAAGGGCAGCGCCACCACCGTCGTCCTGCGGTATCTCGAAGAGGTCCTCCCCCTCGACGCCGAGCGGATGGCCGAGTTCGACGTCTGGCTCGCCTTCACGGTCCAGGCTCAGGCCGAGACCGGCGCCGGCACTCTGCACGACAACGTCGAGACCGTGCACGACGGCCTGCGCGCCCTGTGCGCGGAGCTGATCAATGCGCTCTCCGACGCCGGCTCACTGCGCGACGGTCTGGACCTGCGCCTCGAGGTGGAGCGTTTGCATGCCTTGATCGACGGCCTGGCCCTGCACGCCGCCATCCAGCCCGGGCGCACCACGCCGGCCCGGCTCCGACGGCTGCTTCGCCTTCACATCGACTCCTTGCTGGCCCAAAACCCCTTACAAACCAAGGAGTTTGGCCAAACCAAGGATTTCGCGCCAGCTGCACGACAAGTTCGCCAGAAACCTGACTAAAACATTGCCTACCGTGGCACCATCCTCAGCATGGAGTCCGCGGGCGTCATCGTCGTCAGCGGAATCATGGCGTCCGGGAAGTCGGCGGTCGCCCAGCTGCTGGCCGAACGCTTCCAGTACGGCGTCAACATCCCCGGCAACACGTTCCGCCGGATGATCGTCAGCGGGCACCCCTCGATGGCCGACGATCCGACCGAGGCCCAGCGGCAGATGCGGCTCGGTTTCCGGCTCGCCTGCCAGGCCGCCGACTCGTTCGCCGAGGCCGGGTTCACCGTCGTACTGCAGGACGTCGTGATCGGTGAGCTGCTCCGCGAGTTCCTCGACGGCATCCGCACCCGCCCGCGCTACCTCGTCGTACTGACGCCGCGGCCGGACGTGATCTCCGGCCGGCTCGGTGGTTCACATCATCTGGTCGACGAGCTCGACTACGAGCTGCACGCCTTCAGCCCGCGCCGCGGTCTGTGGCTGGACAACTCCGATCTGTCCGCCGGCGAGACCGTCGACGCGATTCTCGGCCGGTTGGACGAGGCACGCTTCGAGTGATGGCGAGCGTCGCTACTCGGGGGTAGTTTGGCGGGATGGCGACCACGGTACGGCGGACTTCCTGCAACCTGTGTGAAGCGATCTGCGGGGTGCTGGTGACGGTCGAGGACGGCCACGTCACCGACATCCGGGGCGACGAATCCGACCCGCTGTCCCGCGGTCATATCTGCCCGAAGGCGGTCGCGCTGCGTGACCTGCAGGAGGATCCGGACCGCCTGACCACGCCGGTACGACGTACTGCCGACGGCTGGCAGGAGATCGGGTGGGACACGGCGTACGAACTGATCGTCACCAAGCTCACCGCGGTGCAGAAGAAGCACGGGCGAAACTCGGTCGGCGTCTACCTCGGCAACCCGAACGTGCACAGCCTTGGCGCGCTGACGCACATGCCGACGACGGTCCGGCAACTGCGGACGCGGAACAAGTTCAGTGCGACGTCGATCGACCAACTGCCGCACATGCTGTCGTCGTACCTGCTGTACGGACATCAGCTGATGATCGCGGTCCCCGATATCGACAGGACGTCGTACCTGCTGATGCTGGGCGCCAACCCGCTCGCGTCGAACGGCAGCATGATGACCGCGCCGGGATTTGGCCGGCGGATCAAGGAAGTGCGCAAGCGCGGCGGCAGGGTCGTCGTGATCGACCCGCGCCGGACCGAGACAGCGGCGGTCGCCGATGAGCACCACTTCGTCCGGCCGGGCACGGACGCGGCATTCCTGCTGGCGCTGATTCATCAAGTGATCGCTGATGGGCACGCGCGACCGGCGTCGTACGTCGATGGGCTGGCGGCCGTGGAGGCTGCGGTCGCGGAGTGGACGCCGGAGCGCGCTGCCGCGCTGACCGGGATCGACGCGGAGGTGATCCGGCGGATCGCGACCGAGTACGCGACGGCCGGGCGGGCTGCGGTGTATGGACGTGTCGGGGTGTCGACGCAGCAGTTCGGTGCACTGTGTCAGTGGGCGATCCAGGTGCTGAACATCATCACGGGCAACCTGGATCGGCCAGGCGGCACGATGATCCCGCGACCGGCGGTGAACGCGCTGATCGGGCTGGGCCGTGGGCATATCGGCGTGTGGTCGAGCCGGATCCGCGGGCTGCCGGAGTTCGGCGGTGAGCTGCCGGTGTCGGTGATGGCCGAGGAGATCCTGACGCCGGGCGACGGGCAGATCCGGGCGATGGTGACGATCGCCGGGAACCCGGTGCTGTCGACGCCGGACGGCCGCAAGCTCGACGAGGCGTTCGAGTCGCTGGAGTTCATGGTCGCGGTCGATCCGTACATCAACGAGACCACGCGGCACGCCGACGTGATCCTGCCGCCGGCTCCGCCACTCGAGCGCGAACACTACGACCTGATCTTCCACCAGTTCGCGGTTCGGAACACGGCTCGCTGGAATGACGCCGTACTGGCGAAGCCGCCGTCGGCTCGGCACGACTGGGAGATCTTCCGCGACCTCGGCATCGCCCTGGTACGACGTACGCCGCTCAGCCGGAAGCGGCTCACGGTCGAGGCGCGCCTGCGGTTGGCGCCGCGCCGGATCGTTGACGCGGGTCTGCGGATCGGTCCGTACCGGCTGTCGTTGCGGAAGCTGCGGAAGGCTCCGGGCGGGATCGACTTCGGACCGCTGCAACCGGCCCTGCCGAAGGCGCTGCTCACCAAGGACAAGCGGATCAACCTCGACCAACCGATGATCCTCGCCGACCTCCCCCGCCTGGACTCGTTGCAGGCAACAGCCGAGGGCGAACTCCTGCTGATCGGCCGGCGGCACCTGCGCAGCAACAACTCCTGGATGCACAACTCGGCCCGCCTGGTGAAGGGCAAACCCCGCCACCACCTGCTGATGAACCCCACCGACCTGGCCGACCGCTCACTGACCGAAGGTCAGCTCGTCACCATCACCTCCGCCGCCGGCTCCCTCGCCGTAGAAGTTGCCTCCAGCAACGACATGATGCCCGGCGTGGTCTCCCTCCCGCACGGCTTCGGCCACACCCGCCCCGGCATCCACCTGGCCGTAGCGTCGCAGGTACCGGGCATCTCCCTCAACGACCTCACCGACAGCGCCCTCACGGACCCCATCTCCGGCACCGCCGCCGTAAACGGCGTACCGGTAACCGTCACCGCCTAACCCCACCAACCGACCCGCGCCACCGCCCCCTCCCCCCAACCCCTCACCCGCCCGCCCGCCCCATTTGCCTGGCTAGGCAGCCAAATCAGGGGTTCCACACCCTCATGCGAGTACCTAACCCCCAATCTCAGTGGCTAGGCAGGCAAATGCGGTTGCCGCGGCTGGGACCGGGGGCGCGGGCGGTCGGCGTGCCGGGATTTGAGTGGCTGGGCAGGCGAATCGGGGGTTCCGCACTGTGGATATGGGTGCGGAACCCCCGATTTCGGTGGGTAGGCAGGGAAATGGCGGGGCGTTAGGGGGTGGGGTGGGGGCGGGGGGCGTAGCGGGGTGGGCGGTTGCAGGTGGGGGCGGTGGGTGGGGGCGGGGCGGAGCTGTCCCGGATGTTCAGGAGGGGTGTGGAGTAGAGGTGGGGTTGGGGTGGGGCGCCTTCCAGGAGGTCCAGGAGGCGGTGGGTTACTTCGGCGCCGAAGCCGACGATGTTGTGGCTCATCGCCGTCAGGCGCGGGTGGGTGATGCGGCAGAGGGTGGAGTCGTCCCAGGCGACGAGCGTGATGTCGCGGGGTACGCACGCGCCGAGGCCTTGTACGACGGAGAGTCCGGCGACCGCCATCAGGTCGTTGTCGTAGATGATCGCGGTCGGGCGCGGGTCTGAGGCGAGCAGGTCGCGGGTCGCGCTGGCACCTTCGTCGGCGGAGTAGTCCGTGTGGATCACGTTGACCTGCAGGCCGAACCGGCTGCTGGCGGCCGCGAACGCGCGGTCGCGGATCCAGACATCGCCGTACTCGGGTGGGCCGGCGACCCGGGCCACGCGGCGATGGCCGAGGGATGTGACGTGGGCGAGCGCGGTGTTCATCGCCGCGGTGCCATCGCTGTAGACACACGGCAGACCCTGAGCGAGTTCAGGGTCGCCGACCAGGATGGCGGGGAGGCCGAGCTTGCGGAGCAACGGGATCCGTGGATCGTCGACGCGCAGGTCGACCACGATCACGCCGTCGACGCGGCGCTCGGCGGCCCATTTCCGGTACGTCGCCAGTTCCTCGTCCAGGTTGGTCACCACCTGAAGGGCCAACGCGTACGAGCGCTCG
The DNA here is from genome assembly GCF_042882005.1 of Kribbella sp. NPDC058245. Classification (NCBI taxonomy): domain Bacteria; kingdom Bacillati; phylum Actinomycetota; class Actinomycetes; order Propionibacteriales; family Kribbellaceae; genus Kribbella; species Kribbella sp. NPDC058245. The sequence continues at coordinate 152,976 of NZ_JBHVWY010000001.1, read as the reverse complement.
GCGAGCACGGACTCGACACCTCCCACGAAGCCCATGTAGAACGGCTCCTCGGTCAGCGTCTGCGCGGTCCGCGCAAGCACCAGGCCGAACGTCTCACTGCGCGCCGCGGACAACTGACGGGCGGCGCGGTTCGGGACCCACTCCATTTCTTCGGCAACGCGAAGGACCCGCGCACGGGTAGCCGCGGACACTCCGGGCTGATTGTTCAGCGCGTACGACACCGCGCCTTTGGAGACGCCGGCGCGGCGTGCGATCTCCTTGATGGTGACTCGGGGCACAACTAACTCCTCACGGGCGGCCGGACCGCTGACGGTCGGTCCGGAATCCTCTAGTGTGCGCGCGTTTCCACGGCGTGTCACCAAGTGGGAGCGGAGAGTGATTGTTTTGTTCACATATCGGAACTCGCCGGTTTCGGTCGCGGCTGCCCGAGGTCTGGGCGGACCCTAGTCTGAGCGCGCTCTCGTGGGATACGGTTGCCAGCGTTACTTAACCGGTTCGGCTATCACGCCGGTACGGCGGCTCCAGGGCAGCGGGCGCCGTACCGGTCACGAGGAGAAACCATGGTCGCAGTGGACAACCTGTCCCTCCAGCTGTACACCGTCCGCTACAAGCTCGAAGAGGACTTCGACGCCACCTTGGCCCGCATCGCGGAGATCGGCTACACCAAGGTCGAGCCGTTCGGCATCCCGGGCAACGCGGACAAACTGGCCGAAGCGCTGCCCAAGCACGGACTCTCGGCGCCCACCACGCACGCCGGCCTGCTCCGTGACGACGCCGCGCCGATCTACGCCGCTGCCAAGAAGCTCGGCATCAGCACCGTCATCGACCCGTTCGTCGACCCGGCCCGCTGGCAGTCGGCCGACGACATCAAGGCGACCGCCGAGGCTCTGAACCAGGCGTCGGTCGAGGCCGCCGAGCACGGCATCACGGTCGGGTACCACAACCACCAGTTCGAGTTCGAGAACAAGATCGACGGCGCCCACCCGCTGGAGATCTTCGTCGACCACCTGAACGACGACGTCATCCTCGAGGTCGACACCTACTGGGGCGTCGTCGGCGGCGGCGACATCCCCACCCTGCTGAAGAAGTGGGGCAACCGCGTCCAGGCGATCCACGTCAAGGACGGCGACGGAACCCTGAACAACAAGGCCCAGACCGCTGTCGGTGACGGCACCATCGCGATCGCCGACATCCTGGCCGCGGCCCCGCAGGCGCTGCGCGTCGTCGAGCTCGACGACTTCACCGGCGAGATCTTCGACGCCGTCGAGGGCAGCTTCAAGTTCCTCACCGGAGAGGGCGCACCCTCATGAGCGAGCGGAGCGAGGTCATCAAAAAGCACAGTGTGCTTCGTGCCTCAGCGGCGCCCGGAGCGAAGCGAGGACGACGATGAGTTCAGTTGGCGTAGGTGTCATTGGCGCCGGAGTGATCTCCGACGCCTACATCAAGAGCATGCAGAGCTTCCCCGACCTGAAGGTCGTCGCGATCGGCGACCTGCGGCCGGAGGCGGCGAAGGAGAAGGCGAGCCAGTTCGGCATCGAGAGCCATGGGGCTCCCGAGGTCGTGCTGAACCACCCGGACGTCGAGATCGTGGTCAACCTGACCATCCCGGTCGCGCACGTCGAGGTGGCGCTGGCAGCCGTTGCCGCCGGGAAGCACGTCTGGAGCGAGAAGCCGTTCTCGCTGGACCAGGAGAGCGGCCGCAAGCTGCTGGCGGCCGCAGAAGCAGCTGGTCTGCGACTGGGCTGTGCTCCGGACACGATCCTCGGCCCGGGCCTGCAGGAGTCGCGCCGGATCATCGAGCGGGGCGAGATCGGTACGCCGTTGACCGCGCTCACTCTGATGCAATCCCCCGGCCCGGAGTCCTGGCACCCGAACCCGGCATTCCTGTTCCAGGAGGGCGCGGGCCCGCTGTGGGACATCGGCCCGTACTACCTGACCACGCTGGTCCAGCTGTTCGGGCCGGTCGCGGCGGTGGCCGGGATCGGGTCGAAGTCGAAGGAGAAGCGCACGATCGGATCGGGTCCGCTGGCCGGGACCGACTTCGACGTGACGGTTCCGACGCACGTCAGCGCGATCGCACGGTTCGAGTCGGGGCAGTCGTCGCAGAGCATCTTCAGCTTCGACTCGCCGCTGTCCCGGGCCGGGTTCGTCGAGATCACCGGCTCAGAGGCGACGCTCGCCGTACCCGACCCGAACGCGTTCGCCGGCGAGATCAAGATCCGCCGCCGGGGCGCCGAGGACTGGGAGACGCTGGAGACCACCGAGGCCACGGCCGAGCGCGGTACCGGAGTACTGGAGATGGCGCGGGCGATCCGGGCCGACCGGCCGCACCGGGCGAACGGGGCGCTCGCGTTCCACATCGTCGACGTGATGTCGTCCATCACCCAGTCGATCGACAGCGGCGCGTTCGTCGACGTGACGAGCACGGTCGAGGTCGCGCCGGTGCTGCCGGAGGACTGGGACGTTCACGCGGCGACCCTGTGAAGATGGTCGCGTGAACAAACTTGAACTGGATCCCCGGTGGACCGTCGTGTTCGCCGGGGACTCCGTCACCGACGGCGGTCACCGCACCGATCCCACCGGCCTGGGCGACACCTACGTCCGGGACATCGCTCATGATCTCGGCGACGACCGGCCGCGGATCGTCAACGCCGGGACGAGTGGCAACCGCGCGGTCGACCTGGTTGCGCGGTGGTCCACCGACGTACTGGCGTTCGAACCGTCACTGGTGTCGATCCTGATCGGCATCAACGACACCTGGCGGCGCTACGACAAGAACGACCCGACCACGGTCGAGGCGTTCGAGGCGTCGTACCGGCAGTTGCTCGAACCGCTGCGTTGCCCGCTCGTGCTGGTCGAGCCGTTCCTGCTGCAGGTGAAGCCGGAGCACGCCGCGTGGCGGGAGGACCTCGATCCCAAGATCGAGGTCGTCCGCAAGCTCGCTCGCGAGTACGACGCGATCCTGGTGCCGGCCGATGTCGAGCTCAACAAGCTCGCTCTGTCGGTAGGTGCGGCCACTCTGGCCGACGACGGTGTGCACCCCAGCGCGACCGGCCACCAGGCACTCGCCGATCTGTGGCGCCAGTACGTTCTCGCTCCCTGAACTACCTCTCCCGGACCTCACTCCGGGGGAAGTAGTTTGTTCTGACTAAACCGGTTCACGCTCTCCTGGAGATCCGCTGTGACTGCTCGCAAGAATCTGACCACCGAGGGTGGCGCCGCCTGGACCGTTGAGGCGGTCGGTCATGGACCGATCGCGGCGACTGTGCCGGGTGAGGTGCACACCGACCTGCTGGCGGCCGGTGTGATTCCGGATCCGTTCGACGGGGACAACGAGAGCAAGCTGGCCTGGATCGGGTCGACCGACTGGTCCTACCGGACGACATTCGACTGGGCGGCGGACGGGCACGCCGTTCAGGAACTGGTGGCCGACGGACTCGACACCGTCGCGACCGTGACGCTCAACGGGACGCAGCTCGCACAGACCGCCAACCAGCACCGGAGCTACCGCTTCGACGTCACCACACTGCTGGTTGCCGAAGGCAATGAACTCGTGATCGAGTTCGCGGCGCCGGTGGAGGCCGCGAAGAAGCTGGCCGAGACGCTCGGACTCTGGCCGCACACCAACAAGCATGCCTACAACGCGATCCGGAAGATGGCCAGCAACTACGGCTGGGACTGGGGACCGGATCTCGCCACCGCGGGTATCTGGAAGCCGATCGGGATCGAGTCCTGGTCCGGCGTACGGATCGACACGGTCCGCCCGCTGGCAAGCCAGGACGGCACTCTCACTACACACGTCGCGCTCGCCTGGCGCGAAGGCGCGGCCGAGACGACCGTGACCGTCGAGGTCGGTGGCACGTCGGCGTCGACGACGGTTGCCCCCGGCACCGAATCCGTGACGCTGACCAACAGCGTCGCAGACGTTGCCGTCTGGTGGCCGCGCGGCCACGGCGAACAGCCCCTGTACGACGTCAGCGTGGCGACCGGCGATGACGCCTGGACCGGCCGCGTGGGCTTCCGCGACATCACCATGAACGTTGCCCCCGACAAGGACGGCGGTCCGTTCGTCCTGTCGGTGAACGGCAAGCCGATCTACATCCGGGGCGCGAACTGGATCCCGGACGACGCCTTCGTGACCCGGCTGAACCGTTCGACGTACGAGACCAGCATCCAGGACGCGCTCGACGCCGGCATGAACCTGCTGCGCGTCTGGGGCGGCGGGATCTACGAGACCGACGACTTCTACGACATCTGCGACGAGCAAGGCGTCCTGGTCTGGCAGGACTTCCTGTTCGCCTGCGCCGCGTACTCCGAGGACGAGCCGCTGTGGAGCGAGGTCGAGGCGGAGGCACAGCAGGCCGTCACGCGGCTGAGCAAGCACGCCAGCCTCGCGGTCTGGAACGGCAACAACGAAAACATCTGGGGGTACGTCGAGTGGGGCTGGCGCGCGCCGCTGGCCGGGCGCAAATGGGGTGAGGGCTACTACTTCGACCTGCTGCCGAAGATCGTCGCCGAGCTCGACCCGCGGACGCCGTACTCGGAAGGCAGTCCGTACTCGTACGACCACTTCATCCACCCGAACGACGAACGCAACGGGACCATGCACATCTGGGATGTGTGGAACCAGGTGGACTACTCGACGTACCGCAAGTACAAGCCGCGGTTCGTGTCGGAGTTCGGGTTCCAGGGACCGCCGGCCTGGTCGACGCTGACCTCGGTGGTGCACGACGAGCCGCTCGACCCGTACGGCGAGCAGATGCTGGTGCACCAGAAGGCGTATGAGGGCAACCTCAAACTGGAGCGCGGTCTCGGTGACCACCTGCCCTTGTGGAAAGCCGACCGGGGTGGGGTGGGAAATGTATCTAGAATGGATGACTGGCACTGGACTACGCAGCTGAACCAGGCGCGGGCGATCGTCTACGGCATCGAGCACTTCCGCAGCCTGTTCCCGTTGAACACCGGCGCGATCATCTGGCAGCTCAACGACAACTGGCCGGTCGTCTCGTGGGCCGCGGTCGACGGGCACGGGATCCGCAAGCCGCTCTGGTTCGCGCTGAAGAAGGTGTACGCCGAGCGCCTGCTGACCGTGCAGCCGCGGGAAGACGGTCTGGTCGTTGCCGCGCACAACGATTCCGATGTGCCGTGGTCGACCCAGCTGACGCTGACCCGGCGGTCGACCGGGCCAGGTGGTGAGGTGTTCGCACGGGAGAGCATTGCTCTCGAAGTAGAGCCCCGCTCCGCGACCCTTAACACGGTCCCGGTTTCACTACTCAGCGAGGACTCGACCTTCGAGTACCTGGAGGTCCGCGGCGACGACGGATCGACGGCGTACTGGTACTTCGTCGAAGACACCACGCTGCAGCTGGCACCCGACGCCTACACAGCAGCCGTGAAGCCGACCGACAGCGGGTACGACGTCACGGTCACGGCAACCGCATTGGCCAAGGACCTGGCGCTGTTCCCGGACCGCCTGGACCCTGCAGCCCGGGTTGACTCCTGCCTGATCACCCTGTCCGCCGGGGAATCCCACACCTTCCACGTGACCGGCGCAGACGCTCCGGCCGAGGTCGGCGTACCGGTCCTGCGCTCGGCGAACGACCTGCTGAACTGACTTACGACGAGACCTTGACTAAGGGTGGGGCGAGCCGCCTACTGGGGATGAATGCCCTGGGTGTGGCTGGTGACTCCGCGCCGTAGCGAGCATGTGCTCGGTGCGGTGCATCGGTGCGCTGGGGCGAAGGGTTCGATGCGGAGCATCGTGCCCTTTGCACCAGTGCGGCGAGGTGCCGTGCCGAGTGCAGCGCAGTAGGCGGGGAGTTGCCAGCCACACCCCAAGGTTCCGCCCCGCCTTGGAGGTCTTGTCGTCATGCCCAGATTTCGTGTCATCAGCCTTGCGCTGCTGAGTTTCGGCGCGCTCCTCGTCGCTCCGGCCCAAGCACACGCCGCGCTGCCGGTCTGTCAGCACTTCTACACCGGCACCATCCCGGACCGGCCCGTCTCCGGTGGTCACGGGAACGGGACCACCGCACCGGCGTACAGCGTGGCCGGTCGGCTGCCGGCACCCACCGGCATCAACGGTGGGCTCGGCACGGACGGCAAGGTCACGTTCACGTTCAACCGCGTGACCGGCGCCAAGGCGTACCGCGCGTTCAAGAACGGTCAGGCGCTGCAGTGGATCAGTGACTGGGGTCAGACGACTCTCACGGTCACTGACAGCAGTCCGTGCCAGGGTGCGCACTACCAGGTGTATGCGATGTCGGCCGAGGACACTGCGGCCTCGTCGATCGGCCAGATCACCACCTCGTTCCGGCTGAACGCCTCCAACCAACTGGCGGCGTACACGCTGCCTGTCGGCACCACGCTGAACTACCGCGTCTCGGCGTACAACGACGTCGCCCAGACCGCGCTCGGCTACAACGCAGGGACCGGCATCTGTGCAGTCGACGCCCGCAACATCCCCTGGGGTACCCGCCTCTGGGTCCCGGGCTACGGCCACTGCTACGCGGCTGACATCGGCAGCTGGATCAAGGACGACATCGTGGACGTCTGGTTCCCGCCCGGCTCCGCCGCCGACAACTGGGGCATCCAGCGCCTCACGTTGACCGTGGAGTGACGCATACTGGTCGCTCGTGACTGGGGCTCGGGGGATTGCGCTGCTGCTGGCAGCCGTAGTGATGTTGGCCGGTTGTGGCGATCAGCAGTCGTCGACAGGCGTCGTGCCCTTGACCACGACGCCTAAGACAACACCGTCGGCGACGCCCCCGCCTCCGCCTCCGTCCACTCCGTTCACCCCACCGACTAGTCATGTGATGCGGGTCATCGACCATGGGCCGCGTGACAAGAAGCTGGTCGCGCTGACGTTCGACGCCGACCTCACAGCGGTCATGCGGAAGCGGCTGCAGAGCGGGAAGGTCAAGTCGTACTACAACGCCACTCTGATCCAAGAGCTCCGGCAGTTACAGGTTCCGGCCACCATGTTCCTCACCGGGATGTGGATGGAGCAGTATCCAGAGGTGACGAGGGAGCTGGCTGCTGACCCGCAGTTCGAGCTCGGCACACACACCTACGACCACCGCGCCTTCACCAAGCACTGCTACACGCTAGGAACGGTGCCCCGCGCGGAGATGCTGGCTGACGTCCAGAAGGCGGTCAAGCAGCTCGATGCCCTGGACTCCCACGCCACCCGCTGGTTCCGGTTCCCCGGTGGGTGCTACGACGGTACGGCGTTGCACGAGCTCGCACCGGCCGGTGTGACCGCGGTCGGGCTCGACGTACCGGGTGCTGACGGTTTCGCGAAGTCACCGAGGCCCATCATCAGGCAGGTGCTCTCCCACGTGCAGAACGGCTCAATCGTCGTACTGCACATGCATGGCGGCGACAACGCGCCGTACACGGCACAGGCGCTCATACCGATCGTGAAGAAGCTGCGGGCGCGTGGCTTCCAGCTGGTCACTGTGACTCAGCTCATGAACGGGAACCGCTGACACGCCTGTCCCGTCAGTTTCTTGTGAACAACAGGCGGATGCGGAGTGCCGGCATCACGCTCGGCCTGACCGCTCTGGTCGCGGCCACACTGACCGGGTGCTCCAGCGACGACGACACTGCCGACTACGCGGCCATCTGTGTCGATCCGCAGACGGAGACCCGGGTCGACGACACCAACTGCAAGGACGAGCGGGAGTACCACGGCTCGGGCGCAGGGTTCTTCTGGTTCTACATGGCGACTCGCAGCGCGGCGTACGTGCCGGCCATCGGTGGGCGGTACTACGCGGGCAACGGCACCTACACCGTGCCCCGGCAGCGCGACGAGCGCACCGGCGGCGGTAGTGGCTCGCCGACGGTCCAACGTGGTGGACTGTCCAAGAGTGGTGGCGATATCGGCACCATTTCGCGCGGTGGCTTCGGCCACTCCAGTCATGGGAGGTCCGGCGGCTGATGTGGCGGCATGCGAGCAAGCCACGCCCCGGCTGGCGGGACAAGGTCGTCGAGCAGGGTCTGGTGTTCCCGATGACCGACATGCCCGACGGCACCGAGCGCCCGTACTGGAATGAGAGCGCCTGGTACGAGGTGACCATGGACGAGGTCCTGCACCTCGAGAGCGTCACCGAGGAGCTCTACGCGATGTGTCGGCACGCAGCCGAGGTCATGGCGACCGGAGACCGGTTCTCCGACGCTCAGCTCGGCCTTGCACCTGGCACGTTGCCCATGGTCCAGCAGTCGCTGAAGCGCGAAGACCTGTCGATGTACGCGCGTTTCGACCTGGCCTGGAACGGCACCGACCCCAAGATGCTGGAGATCAACGGGGACACCCCCACCGGCCTGGTCGAGTCCGCAGTGATCCAGTGGAACTGGCTGGAGGACGTCTTCCCGGACGCGGACCAGTGGAACTCCGTGCACGACCGCCTGGTGCAGTGGTGGGCCCGACAGCTCGCAGCGGGTCGCTTCCCCGGTAACGAGGCGCACTTCTTCAACTCGGCCGCGGAGACGTCCGGTGAGGAGGAGATGACGGTCGCGTACCTGCGGGACACCGCCGCGCAGGCCGGATTGGCGACGTACGGGCATCAGATCGAGGACGTGGGCTGGGACGCCGCACAGCGCGCCTTTGTGGACTGGGGCAACCGACAGATCCGTACGGCGTTCAAGCTGTACCCGTGGGAGGACATGCTCGACGAGGAGTTCGGCCGCTTCATCCTCGCGGGTACCGAGCGTCAGCCGGTGCAGTGGATCGAGCCGATCTGGAAGACCATGCTGTCCACCAAGGCGATCCTGCCGGTGCTCTGGGAGCTCTACCCCGACCACCCGAACCTGCTCCCCGCGTACTTCGGTCACCCGGGCGATCTGACCGAGTGGGTAGCCAAACCGCTGCACGGCCGCGAGGGCAGCAACATCGTCATCCACACCGCCGACCAGGACCACACACAGGAGGGTCCGTACGACATGTCGACGATGGTCTACCAGCAGTGGTACCCACTTCCGTCGTACGACGGCAACCAGGCGGTGCTGGGCAGCTGGATCGTCGACGGCTCGGCCGCCGGCATGATGGTGCGCGAGTCCGACGGGCCGATCACCGACTACTACGCCCGGTTCGTCCCGCACGCCATCGGCACCAGTCCGCGCCCTGATGCCGAGACCGTCCAGCGCTGGCTCGCTGAGTAGAACACATTTCCCACCCCACCACCCCGGTCGCAGCTAATCCAGGTTGATGGCGATGTACTTGGTCTCCAGGTACTCGTCGATGCCGACCGTCCCACCTTCACGACCGAGGCCGGACTGCTTGACGCCACCGAACGGCGCGGCCGGATTGGACACGATGCCCTGGTTGAGGCCGATCATGCCGGTCTCGAGGCGTTCGGAGATGCGCAGCGCGCGGTTCAGGTCGTTGGTGAACAGGTAGGAGACGAGCCCGTACTCCGTGTCGTTCGCCATCGCCACCGCTTCGTCCTCGGTGTCGAAGGCGGTCAGTGGCGCGACCGGCCCGAAGATCTCCTCCTTCTGCAACCGGGCGTCGCGCGGCACGTCGGCCAGCACGGTCGGCGGATAGAAATAGCCCTTGCCCTCGGCAACCGTTCCACCGGTGAGGACCTGCGCACCATGCGCGATCGCGTCGTCGACGAGGTCCTTGACCTTGTCCCGCTGGGTCGCATCGATCAGCGGCCCGAGGTCGACACCGTCCTCGGTGCCGCGGCCCACCGTGAGAGCGCCCATCCGCGAGCTGAGGCGCTGCGAGAACTCCGCCATCACTGGCGTCTCCACGTAGATCCGGTTGGCCGCCGTACAGGCTTCGCCGCCGTTGCGCATCTTCGCGAGCATCGCGCCCTCGACCGCCTTGTCCAGGTCGGCGTCGGCGAACACGAGCAGCGGCGCGTTGCCACCCAGCTCCATGCTGGTCTTCAGCACCTGCTCGGCGGCCTGCTCGATCAGCTTGCGGCCGACCTGGGTGGAGCCGGTGAAGGACAGCTTGCGAGCGCGGCCGTCGCGGATGAGCGGTTCCATCACGCCACCGGAGTCGCTGGTCGTCAGCACGTTGAGGACGCCAGCAGGCAGGCCGGCTTCGGTCATCAGCTCGGCCAGCTTCAGCATCGAAAGCGGCGTCTGCGCCGCAGGCTTGATCACCATCGTGCAGCCGGCCGCGACCGCCGGGCCGATCTTGCGGGCGCCCATCGCGGCCGGGAAGTTCCACGGTGTGATCAGCAGGCACGGGCCGACCGGCTGCCGCATCACCAGGAAGCGGCCCTTGCCGTTCGGAGCGACCTGATAGCTGCCCTCGATCCGCACGGCCTCTTCCGCGAACCAGCGGAAGAACTCGGCCGCGTACGCGATCTCGCCCTTGGACTCGGCGACCGGCTTGCCCATCTCGAGCGTCATCAGCAGTGCGAGCTCGTCAACGCGCTCGGTCATCAACTCATAGGTACGGCGGAGGATCTCGCCGCGCTCACGTGGTGGTGTGGCTGCCCAGTCCGCCTGCGCGGCTACGGCTGCGTCGAGTGCGGCCATACCGTCGGCCGGACTCGCATCGGCGACCTCACACAACGTCGTACCGGTGGAGGGGTCCTCGACGGCCAGTGTCCGGCCGCCCTCACCCGCTCTCCACTTCCCCCCGATGAACAGCTCAGTCGGACAACCCTCGACAACAGCCTGCTCCTGGTCCATGTACCCACCATAGGTCGCTGTCAGGCGGTGGCAATGAGCGGCGGAGCGTGCCGCGGGACTGTCCGGATCGACCGCGTCAGACCGGCGGCAATCGTGCGCAGGATCGATGAGCGGACCAGACCATCAAAGGCGAGCGGTACGAGCATCAGCTCATCAGCTGTCGTAGCGGCGACCAGATCACCAAGTGCCGACACCACAGAGGTCCGTGAGCCGACGATGTGGCTCGGGTCGTCCAGGAGCCGTTCGGCGCGACCGCGCTCGCGTCCGGTCAGTGGCGGCTCCAGCAACGCCATGAGGTCGGCTGTGGTCGCACGAGGCGACGCCACACTGAGCCGCGTCTTCACGCGCACGTACTCGGCGAACCGGACGATGGCTTCCTGCTCGGTGTCCGCAGCAACCACTCCGATCGTCACGACCAGATAAGGCTTCACCGTCGGCCCGCTGGCCTCAAAGTGATCCCGGTACGCCGCCACTGCCGCACTGGTCATCGCAGTCGCACTGTGATGCTGCACCACAACAGGCAACCCCCGTACGGCGGCAACTGCGGCCGCACCGGGGTGATCGGCACACACGAGTACCGGTGGAGGCAGTCCGGCCAGCGACAGCCGTACGTCGCCAACTGGTGCACGGCCAGGCATGCCGTCGCGGAGGAACCCGCACAGTTCGTCGAGTCGTTGCGGGAAGGTGTCCCGGGCACCACCGCCGAGTGCGGCCGCCGTACTGGGTGCATGACTGAACTGCTGGCCCACACCGAGGTCGATCCGGCTCGGGTACGCCGCAGCGAGCGCAGCGAACTGTTCGGCGATCACCAGCGGCTGGTGGTTGGTCAGAAGCACGCCGGCCGAGCCCAGCCGGATTTGGTCGGTCCGTGCTGCGAGAACGGCGGCAAGAACGGCAGGTGCCGCGCTGCCGACGCCCCGGACGCCGTGCTGCTCCCCCAACCAGAACCGGCGGTAACCGAGGTCGTCGGCAGCCTGTGCGACCTCCGCGGTCTCCCGGAGAGCGGCCGCAGCCGACTGACCGGGCAGCTGCGGAACGGTGTCCAGCACCGAGTGCGCAGACACCGGCAGACCAGGAGTCAGAGGAGATAACACCCGACCACCGTCGCAGCGCGCACGCGTTTCCACATGGGGGTCCAGCCCCCATGTTCTCGCCCGCCGGTACCCCGAAAGATGGGGGCACCAATCCCTTGCCGTCTACCTGATCCGTCAGGCATTGTTCCCGGCGTTCCTTCCAGAATTCGCGGCAGAGGAGGCCAAGGACGAGTGCAGACAACGAACTGGGAGCCGTAGTAGGGCGTGACTCGCAGGTCCGCGCCGTAGCGAGCAGGTGCTCGGTGCGGTGGCTCGGTGTGCTGGATCGGAGGGTTCGATGCGGAGCATCTAGCCCTTCGGGCCAGTGCGGCGAGGTGCCGTGCCGAGTGCCGCGCAGTAGGCGTGGGCCTGTGAGTCACGTCCTGGCGCTCCCGCCCTGATCCGGCCCGCCTTCCACCAAAGGCCGGCCGGGCGCTGCTGCCGCGGGGTGATCAACCCCCAGTCGTCGCCCCGCGGCAGTTGCCCATCGTTGTCATCCCTAGGTAGCCCGCCGAACCGGAAATATGGGGGCCTGGTACCCATGTCGAGCACCAACTGCCGGTGGCAGCCTGAGCGAGTGCTCAACTCAGTGACCACCGGAACGCTCCGGACCGACCAGCGCGACGCCGCCTGGTGGTCCGCCGCACTGCGTCCGGACGAACGGTCCGCAGTGGCACCGCTCTGGGCCCAGTACGTCGAGCGCAGCCGCACCGCCGGCCCGGGCACACCGTCCGCCGAGGTGAACGACGACTGGCGGCAGGCGCTCATGCAGTGCCTGCAACCGTTGCTGACCGTCGCCCGCGACGACCTGACCGCCGCCGGCCACACCGGCGTCCTGACCGAGCAGTTCATCCACCGCCTCGGTCTGAAGCTGGTCAGGCTCTCCACCCGCACGCTGGTGCTCGAACTGGCCCGGGCCCGCGACCGCGGCGACCTGGTCGGCGACACCTCCGCGCTGCGCTTCCTCGACTTCACCCACCGGCTCGTTGGAGGGAGCGAGCTGGCGGAATTCCTGGCCGCCTATCCGGTGCTGGCCCGGGTCCTGGGCGAGTCGTGCCGACAGAGCATCGAGGCCCACCTCGAGCTGCTGGCACGACTCGCCGAGGACCGAGAGTCGCTCGTCACCGACCTGCTGGACGGCCGCGATCCCGGCGCCCTGATCTCCGTAGAGCCTGGTGGCGACTCGCACTGCCGCGGCCGCAGCACCGCCACCCTCACCTTCGCCGACGGCCGCCGCCTCATCTACAAGCCACGTTCGTTGGACCTGCACGACCACTTCAACGAGCTCATCGACTGGCTCAACAGCAAAACCGGCCTGGACCTGCGCACCGTCCGCCTGGCTCGCCGCGCGGGATACGGCTGGTTGGAGTTCGTCACCACCGAGCCCTGTGCCGATGCCGCCGCCGTCCGCCGCTTCTACCACCGCCAAGGCGCCCTGCTCGCCCTGCTGTACGTCCTCGACGGCACCGACATGCACTACGAAAACCTGATCGCCGCCGGCGAGCATCCGGTCCTCGTGGACATCGAAACCCTCTTCCACCCGTCGCTGACTCCGCCTGGACCGACCAGCGACGATCCGGCGAACCAAGCCATTCGGAGCTCGGTTTCCCGCACCGCCCTGCTGCCGCTGCTCATCGTCGGTGCTACGGGCTCAGTGGCCGACATCTCCGGGCTCGGTGGAGATGTCGAAGCAACAGCGACGGTCCGCGTCGAGTGGGCCGACGCAGGCCTGGACTCGATGCACCTGGTTCGACGGCCCGCGGCCGTTCCCACCGGAAACAACAGGCCGATCCTTGACGGCGTAGCCATCGAACCGCGCGACCACGAGACCGCCGTGCTGATGGGATTCCGGGACGCCTACCAGGCGATCGCCCGGAATCGCCGCGAACTCCTGGGGCCGGACGGAATGCTGGCCCGCTGCGCACGCGACCAGGTGCGCTTCGTACCACGCAACAGCAGCCTGTACGCCGGCCTGCTCGAGGAGGCGACGCATCCGAACGCCTTGCGCGAGGCAGCCGGACGCAGTCAGCTGCTCGACCTGTTGTGGGATGCCGGCTCTTGGTTGCACAGTCTCGTCCCGCACGAACTGGACGACTTGTGGGCAGGGGACGTCCCACTGTTCACAGTCACCCCGGGCAGCCGCGACGTCTGGGCATCAGATGGCACGCGCATCCCTGGTGTCCTTGCGGCTGAAGGGCTCGCCGAAGTCGAGCAGAAGATCGCGTCGTTGAGCGATGTCGACGAGCACCGGCAGCGGTGGCTGATCTCCGCGACGCTGGCGACTCGTCCGGAGCCGATCAGCCACTGCACCACGACAACCCGGCCCTGGCTGGGCACCACGGACGCGCACCCGGACGGCGTACTGGCAGCCGCCACCGACATCGCCGACGAGATCGTTGCCCAGGTCATCGGTAAGACCGGCGGTGCAGCGAACTGGATCGGTCTGGAACTACTGGATGACAACCACTGGGCAGTGCGCCCCATGGGCGCGGGCCTGACCAATGGCTACACCGGTACGGCGCTCTTCCTCGCGCAGGTCGGCGCCCTGACCGGAGAGCGTAAGTACTGTGAGCTGGCCCGCGATGTCATCCGCCCGATCCCGCAACTGCTGCAGGCACTCGAATCCGACCTGGAGTCAGCGCAGCTGATCGGTCCGGGGCTGCACGGCCTCGGTGGGATCAGTTACGGACTGGACCGCTTGTCCACGCTGCTCGGCGATGCCGACCTGTCGACCTGGCTGCACGCGTCGCTCGACCTCGCGGCCCGGCTGACACCAGACCCTGCCGAGTTCCCGAACTACGCCGAAGGCGCAGCCGGCGGACTCACCGCCATGCAGGCGATCCGCGACGTACCGGCCGCTGTCCGGCTCGCTCAGCGCTACGCCGATGAACTGGTCCAGGCAGTCGGCAGCAATCAGGCCGCACCCCACCACGGCTTCACGCGCGGCTATCAGGGGATCGCCTGGGCGCTCGGCCGCTACGCAACGCCCGGCGACAAGTACGCGGCTGCAGCCGCTACCGCAGCTGATCTAGACCGAAATGACCAGAAGCCCAGCCCTGGTTGGTGTTCCGGCGACGCCGGAACCACCCTGGCGCAGCTGGCGGCGGCAAAAACTGTGGACCTCGAGATGTATTTGAGGTCCGCCTCCGAACGTCCGGTACTCGCAGACCTCAGTTTGTGTCATGGCGAGCTCGGCGCGGTCGAGCCACTGGCGTGGCTGACCGAAAGCGATCACCCAGCCGTAGAGGGGGTGCGGCAAAACCGTATCCGGCTGGTGCTCGCCGCAGTACAGCAGTACGGACCACAGTGCGGTACACCTCGTGCGGTTCCATCTCCAGGTCTGCTGACCGGTCTGGCGGGAATCGGCTATGGGTTGCTCCGGCTGGCGTTCCCAGAACGCGTGCCCTCCGTGCTGTTGCTGGAATCAACCACCGGATGGAAGCGAGCCATGCGCCGCTGAGATCCAATCAGCACCAGGGGAGAACAACATGACCGCCCAGAACCACACCCAGAACGACGAGTGTCGCGACCCAGCTGACCAGGCCGCGACCGAGACCGACCCGCTGGGTCCGATCAACCTGCCCGCCCGCATCCGGATCGGCGGCAGGGCGCTGGCGCTGTCCGGCTTCGTCGGACTGTCCACGCTTGCGATGGCCGTGGCATCGCCCATCTGCCAGACCACCACGATCGGCGACACCCACTAAGCGATCGCCAGCTGTCGCTGGAATCATCCGATCTGCACCAGGGGAGAACCATGACCGCCCAGAACCACGACCGCACCAACGACGAGTGTCGCGACCACGCTGACCAGGCCGCGACCGAGACCGACCCGCTGGGTCCGATCGCCCTGCCCACCCGCACCCGCATCGGCGCCAGGGCGCTGGCGCTGACCGGCTTGGTCGGACTGGCCGCAGCCGCCGTCGCCAACGGCGACCCGACCACCATCATCAACACCACCACGATCAGCTTCTACTGATCGCACCATCCAGCGAGCGTTTGAATCAGTGGGGTCGGCCGGACATTCCGTTCGGCCGACTTCGCCGATGCCGCTGCGGTATCAGGAATCGGTGATTACAGTGGCCACCATGCAGACCCGTTCGCCCAGGGTGGTCGGCAGGAACCCGGAGATCGACCAGCTCCTTCAGATGCTGGCAACGGCACGCGCCGGGCACGGGGGCGCCGTGTTCCTCGTCGGTGAGCCCGGAATCGGCAAGAGCCGCCTCGCGGCGCTCGCTACGGCTCGCGCCCTCGACGACGGCATGGCCGCGCTGCGCGGCCGGGTCGGCGCTCTGGGAACGAGCGTTGCCTTCCGCCCTTTCGCTGAGGCGCTACTGGCCTTGATCCGGCGTGGCGAGATGCCCGACCCGAACAGCCTCGGCCCGTACCGGCAGGTCCTCGGGCGGCTGATTCCCGAATGGGACGACGGGACCGCCCATGAAGCCACAGCCTCGCCGGTTGTTCTCGGTGAGGCTGTTCTGCGCCTGCTCTCCTTGGTCGGCCGTGGCCGCGGCTGTCTACTGGTTCTCGAAGACCTGCACGACGCGGACCCGGAGACGATGGCCGTCGTGGAGTATCTGCTCGACAACCTCGAGGACCAGCCGATCACCCTGGTCGCGACGATGCGACCGGATCACTGCCCGGCCACCGAACTGGCGCGGATCGCCGCCCAACGGGGTTCGGCAAACCTGCTCGAACTCCAGCCACTCCAGCCGGCCGAGGTCGTCGAGCTCGCGGCAGCCTGCCTCGAGGTGCCGGTCGACGGCTTGCCGCAAGAGCTGGGTGACCGCCTGTGGCAAGACAGCGCCGGCATCCCGTTCATCGTCGAGGAACTGCTGCAGGAGGCCAGCCGGTCCGGCCAGCTCCTGGCGAGGCCGGACGGCAGCCTCCAAGTGGTCGACGGACTGCGAACCAATGTGCCGGCCGCGGTGGTCCGCAGTATCACGAGCCGCACCGACCAACTGGGGAGCGAGTCTCGCGACATTCTCGTCCTGGCCGCCGTGATCGGGCACCGGTTTCCGCTCAGCGTCGTCCGCAAAGCCACCGGCACGGACGAACGGTTGCTGCTGGCAACCCTCCGGGCGGGCGTTGCGGCACAGCTGGTCGGGCCGGACGAACCGGTGCCGGACTGGTATGCGTTCTGCCATCCGCTGACCGCGGACGCGCTGCTGGCCGGCCTGACGCCGACCGAGCGCGCCGAACTGGCGCGGCGGTGTGCGGACGCGATCGAGGAACTGCATCCAGGCCTGCCCGGCGAGTGGTCGCCGATGGTGGCCGAGCTGGCCGAGACCGGCGGCGACCGGAGCCGAGCGGGCCAGTTGTTCGCGCAGACCGGCCGGCGATCTTTCGAGGAGGGATCCATCAGCTCCGCGGTGAAGCTCCTCGAGCGCGCGAACACACTGCTCGCCACGGATGCCGACCTCGAGCGGCGCGCCGAGGTGCTCGGGCTGCTGCTGGTGGCCTTGAGAACGGCCGGGCAGTTCGACGACCTGGTCCTGCACGCGGCTGCCGTCGATGACATGGCGGACCGCAATCTCGACCACTGCAAGGTAGCCAAGCTGCACGTGCACCTTGCCTTCGCCGAGCACACGGCCGGTCGCCAAGCGGCCGCGGAGACGCATCTGGCCGTGGCTCGGTCACTGCTCGGCAACGGCGCCGACCCGGCAGACACGGCACCGGTCGACATTCTGGCGGCGAATCTCGAACTGGACCGGACGAACCCCGGCCGCCTGCGCACTGCGACCGAACTGGCGACCAGGGCCGCCGCCGCCGCCGAGCAGGCCGATCTGCCAGAGGTGGCCTGCCAGGCCTACCAGATGCTCGGGATGCTGGCCCGCGAGCGGGATCTCGACGAGTCGATCGCCTACTTCCAGCGCGCTCGCCAGGTCGCCGAAGAGCACGGCATGGCCCTGCAGCGGGTGCTGGCGCACGTGTACGAGGGTGGCAGCATCTGTCTGGCCACCGGCAGTGTCGTCGAGGTGGAGCGGGCTCGCCAGCAGGCCTTGCGGATCGGCGCGATCGCGCTCGTCTACGAGGTCAACTGCGTCCTCGCTCTGCAGGCGGTCCTGCGCGGGGAGTACAGTCTCGCGGCCACGACCCTCGACGAGGGTTTCCAGGTGACTCGCCGCCTCCGGCTCAACGGCATCGCAACGTTCTTCCTGGCCTACAAGGGGATCCTCGCAGGCCATCGGGGCCTCCGGAACGCGATGGAGCAGACCTTCGACGAAGCAACCAGCCTGGCCCGCGAGAACACGCCGTACGAGTTGCCGGTCACCTACGGGCTCGGCCGGGCCTTCTGCGCGCTGCTGGAGGAGAACCGGGAGCTCGCGGAATCCGACCAGGCGCAGGCACTCGCCTACGACGCACAGAACCCGACCGCGTTCCACACCTCCGGTAAGAGCGGCCTTGCCCTGCTTCTCGGGGTGCTGGCCGGCCGGAACAGCTGGCCCCACTTCGAGCTGATCAACGCGACGGCCGCGGCCGGGATGCGCTGGAACAGGCAGTTTGTGCAGATGGCTCATGCGGTTCTGCTGGGCCGCGATGGGCAGGTCGCTGCTGCGAACGCGAAGATGACTGAGGCGATGGAGTCGGCGTCGCTTTATCCGATGGCCCGGCATCTGGGGATGCGATTGGTGGCTGAGCCTGCTCATGCTGACGGGTGGGGCGATCCGATCGGGTGGTTGCGGCAGGCTGAGGAGTACTTTCACGGGGCGAACATCCAGCCGGTGTCGAGTGCTTGCCGCAGCCTGCTCCGGCAACTCGGGGCGACGGTTTCACAGCGCCGTACCGGCAGTGATCAGGTGCCGGCGGATTTGCGGCGGTTGGGGATCACTACGCGTGAGTACGAGGTGTGCCGGCTGCTGGTCGATCGGATCGGGAACAAGTCGATCGCGTCGCGGTTGCACATCTCGCCGCGGACGGTGGAGAAGCACGTTGCGAGCCTGATGACCAAAACCCAACAGCCCGATCGGGAGGCGTTGAGCAGTTTCGCGCGCACCGTGCTGCAAGACTGACCCCCAGCAGGTAATTTATGAACGCTCGCTTTGTATATAGAGTGGGCGAGTGGCAGGCAAGGGGTCGGACATGAGCAAGGGAACGGTCGGCGGCGGCGGTACGACGATGCTGCGGCGGATCAACGTCGCCGCGGTGCTGGACGCGGTCCGCCGGTCCGCGCCCGCGCCGCTGCGCGTCGCTGAACTGGTCGAGCGGACCGGGCTGGCGAGGCCGACCGTCGCGCAGGCCGTCGACGAGCTGCTGGATGCGGGGTGGCTGCAGCAGCACGGGCCCGATTCCGCGGACCGCTCGCTGGGGCGACCGGCGATCCGGGTGTCGCTGCGGGGCCGCGCGGCGCCGGTTCTCGGGCTGGACGTCGGCCCGCACCGGGTGACCGTCGGCGTCTCCGACCTAGCCGGTCGCAAGCTTTCGCTGGTACGGCGTTCTGGTCCGGGCTGGACGGCTCAGGAGCTGCTCGGGGTCATCAGCGAGGTGATCACCGAGGCGCTCGCGGAGGCCGAGGTGCCGGCCGATGACATCGCTGCCGCCGTCGCAGCGAGCCCGGGCATCGTGGACGAGCACACCGGCCGGGTCCAGCTGGTCCCGAGTGTGCCGGGCTGGTCCGCGATCGACCTGACCAAGCACGTGCGCAGCCTGCTCGACTGCCCGGTCATCCTCGACAACGACGCGAACCTGGCCGCCTTGGCCATCGCGGCTGCCCGTGGCGGCACGGGCACACTGCTCGCGGTCCAGTGGGGTGAGCGGCTCGGTGCCGGCATCGTGATCGACGGGCGTCTGCACCGTGGCACGGGCGCGGCCGGTGAGATCGGCTTCATCGCGACCGCACCGGACGACGTGATCAACCCCGAGGACAGCCGAGGCCCGCTGGAGCGCGCGGTCGGCTCGGAGGCCATCGCCGCGCTGGGCCGCCAGGCTGCGCTGGATCACCCGGACTCCCGACTCGCTGAGCTCGGCGGTGACCAGCTCGATACTGCCGACGTCTTCGCCGCTGCGGCTGAGCGTGATCCGGTGGCTCAGGCCGTCGTGCAGCAGGTTGCCCGCGACTTCGCCCGCGCGCTGGCGCCCGCCGTACTGGTCCTGGACCCGACGGCTGTGGTGATCGGTGGCGGTGTGGCTCGGGCCGGTGCAGTCCTGCTGGATGCCATCTCCGACCAGTTGCGGCTGCTCACCCTGAACCACCCGAAGCTGGAGCTGTCCGCTCTGGCCGAGGACGCGGTCGTCACCGGCGCCATGCGGATGGCACTCGACGAGGTGTGGCAGCGCAAGCTCCCGACGCCGACCCTGACCAGCACCACCTAAGGTCGCAACGTCCGTACCGCCTCGGCAATTGCGTCGGGGCGGTCGATGTGGACGAGGTGCGCCGAATCCGGCAGCACCTCAACGGTTCCGGACAGGGCTGCAGCCAGCTCGCGTTGATCAGCCAACCAGGTGTCGGCACCCACACTCGAGCTGCCACCAGTTGCCACGAGCAACACAGTCGGTACGCCGCCGCCCGGCAGAAGCTTGCCGACATCAACCGCCGCGATCCAGCTGGCCGTGAGCTCGACCCAGAACCGTTGCCAGCAACGAGAATCGCCGTACAGCTTCCTGATCATTGTCTTAGGCAAGGGATCGTGATTGGTCACACTGCCGACCCGGATCATCGAGCGACGGACCAGCGGACCGAAGAGGCGCGGCAGACCGGTCCGGCCGAGGAAGCCCAGCGCCCTACGAACCACCCGCTCCGCCCCGGTCCCCGGATAGAGCCAACGCCGCCCGGTCTCCGACGGCAGCGTGGAGTCGACCAGGACCAGCCGGGCCACCTCCTGCGGCCGGGTCAGGGCCCAACGCAACGCCGCGAGCCCGCCGATCGAGTGCCCGATCAGACCGATCGCCACCTCGGCCGGTACGCCGGCAGCCTCCCGCAGTACGGCGGGATCGGCGTTCACCGCGGTCTGTGCCGGATCGATCACCCGCAGGTCGATCCCCGGCAGCAGGTCACGCAGCGACTCGAACTCCGCCGCGGTCTCGGCCATTCCGGGCAGCACGAGCCAGATGGTCATCGCTGAAACCTCGCTTCAGAGCGGGAAGTAGTACAGCGAGCAAAACACACACGAGCAAGATCGCCACGCGCTGCAGGACGCCCGGCGGGTGCAGGTCGTCGCCACTGATCACTTCCAGCCCGGTCTCGATGCCGAGCCAGGCGTTCGTCAGCGAGACGGCTGCGGCCAGTACGGCGACCGCCCGGCCCCGGCGACCGGCCCACCCGATCCGGCGCAGGACCAGGATGGCGAACAGCCCGATCGCGATGGTTCCGAGCCCGGCCAGCGTCGAGGTCACTTCGTGGATCACCAGCTCGGCACCGTCATGACCGTGCTTCTCCGCGATCCGGCACGCTGCACTGGCCGACGGCGCGCAGTCCATCGGGAAGAACGAGTCGGCCAACGTGCCGAGGCCGAAGAACGCCGTACTGATCATCAGACCCATGACATCGCGGTGCATCCGCGCTGCCGGCCGTGCGAGCACCGCGGCGACCAGCACCAGCACGCCCGCGCCCAGGTCCATTGCCCGCGCAGGCAGGCTGGTCGATTGATCCAACGCACCCAGCTCACTGAGGAACGAAGTGTGGATGTTCAGCGGGTAACCCGCGGCGGCTTCGAGGATCAGGCTGCAGTAGAGGACCCCGGCGGCGATCATGAGATTCCGGGTCAGTCGGTACGGGAATCCGGCGGGTACGGCGAACATGGAAGCAACTCTTCCACACCCGGCCACCCGCTGACTGCCTACTCAGGTATACCCCTGGAGTAGACCTAAGTCGACCGTCAGATGGCCCCGGGAGTGGGATGATCGCACCGTGCGGTCCGAACAGACGAAGGTGATTCCGGCGTGGCAGCACCGCGCTGCGGTGTGGGTCGGGCGCGTTGTCGTGCTCGCCTCGGTGTGGTCGTTCCTTGCGATTGTGTTGCATCTGTTCGCTCCGGCGTACGTGCGACGGGTCGACCAGGCCTTCGACTTCGTCGGCATTCCGGCCGGGCACACCTTCTTCCCGGCGGTGTACCTGGCGGTGGTCGGAAGCGCGCTGTTGCGCGGAAAACGGGCCGCGCTGCTCTGGGTGCTCTGGGTCTTCGAGGGGCTCTGGCTGCTCGGCCTGATCGCGTATGTGACGTTCAGCTCGGTGCTGCTGGCCAACCCGGAGTCCGACTGGGTCGACGACCTGGACCGGATCACGATCAAGGATCTCGAGTTCGGCATCCTGCAGGTCATCGTGGTGAGCGCGCTGATCGTGCTGCTGTGGAAGATCCGCGGCGCGTTCCCGGCCCGGCTGGCACCAGGTAGCCGGCGGCTCGCCATCGGCGCCCTGATCACCGGCATGCTGATCTCGGTCGCCGTCAGCGTCTCGCTGAGCCAGGTGTTCCCGAACACACTGACCGGCCAGCGGCAGAAGATCGGCTGGGCGATCGTGGCCGCGTTCGGCCAGCAGCACAGCAAGCTCAGCGGGCACAAAGGACATGCCTGGGTCGGACTGGTCGTCAGCGCGATCTCGGCCGCGTCGCTGGTGATCGCCTTCGCGATCTTCCTGCGGTCGGCCCGCCGGGTCCGCTACCTCACGCAGCCCGAGGAGCTCGGCGTACGGCGCTTGCTCCTCGAGAACGGCGAGCGCGACTCCCTCGGGTACTTCGCCACCCGCCGCGACAAGGCGGTCATCTTCTCCACGGCCGGCGACTCGGCGATCGCGTACCGCGTGGTCAACGGGGTCAGCCTGGCCAGCGGTGACCCGCTCGGCGATCCGACGGCCTGGCCCGGAGCGATCGAGGCCTGGACCGAAGAGGCCCGCCTGTACGGCTGGACGCCGGCGGTCCTGTCGGCCAGCGAAGAGGCAGCTCGCGCGTACGTCGATGCCGGGCTGCGCGCCCTCGCAATGGGCGACGAGGCGATCATCGACGTCGCCGACTTCAGTCTTGAGGGCCGTACGATGCGTCCGGTCCGGCAGGCGGTGACGCGAGCCCAGCGGGCCGGCTACCGCGCCGAGGTCGTCCGGCACGGCGACCTCTCCCCCGAGGCCCTCGCTCAGTACGTCGAGCTTGCCGAGAAGTGGCGTGGTGCACAGACCGAGCGCGGCTTCTCGATGGCGCTGGGCCGACTGGGTGACCCCGCCGACGCGCGTTGCGTGATGGTGATCGCCCGCGATGCCGACGGCGCCGTACGCGGGCTGCTGTCCTTCGTGCCGTGGGGTGTGCGTGGAGTCTCACTGGATCTGATGCGCCGCGACCCGGAGTCCGTGAACGGCCTGATGGAGTTCATGGTCACGTCGCTGGTGGAGGCGTGCGGTGACCTCGGCCTGCACCGGATCTCGCTGAACTTCGCGATGTTCCGGGAAATCTTCAGCGACGCCGAGCGGGTGGGCGCAGGCCCGGTCCTGCGGCTGACGAATGCACTGCTCACGGCCGCGTCGCGCTTCTGGCAACTGGAGAGTCTCTACCAGTCGAACGAGAAGTATCTGCCGCGCTGGTCACCACGCCTGGTCTGCTACGCCCGTGGCGCCTCGCTGGCTCAGGTGCTGCTGGCTGCTGGGACAGCCGAGGGTTTCCTGCCCGCGCCGCGGCCCTGGACCCGTGTCGACAGCGCGACTGCGGGGGAGCGGCATGCGATCCAGGCTGGCGACGGTGACCACTTCGCGGCGGCGGTCCACGAGCAGGAGGAGACGCTGCTGCGGCCGACCCTGCCGGAGCGCAAACTCACCGAGCAGGAACAGATCCGCCGTACCAAGCTGGTCGGGCTTGTTGCCGCCGGCATCGACCCGTACCCGGTCTCGGTCAAGCGGACCGAGACGATCGAGCGGATCCGCGAGCTGCACCAGAACCTGCCCGCCGACCACCACACCGGCCAGATCGTCTCGGTGACCGGCCGAGTACTGCGAATGCGGGACCACGGCCGCCTGTCGTTCGCCCAGTTGCAGGACGGGCTGGTCCAGCTGCAGGTCATGCTGTCCGCCGACGCCTGCAGCGAAGCCGCGCTGGATCACTGGCAGCGGCTCGTCGACATCGGCGATCACGTCAGCGTCACCGGCGAGGTCGTGACGAGCAAGCGCGGTGAGCTGTCGATCGCCGCCACCGAGTGGATGATGGCGGCCAAGTGCCTGCACCCGTTGCCGGACAAGCAGAAGGGGTTCACCGACCCCGAGGCGCGGGTCCGCCAGCGGCACATCGACCTGGTGATGAACCCGGACTCACTGCGGATGATGCGGCACCGCAGCGCCGCCGTACGGGCCCTGCGCAACGGGTTCGAGACGCGCGGGTTCATCGAGGTCGAGACGCCGATGCTGCAGGCGGTCCACGGTGGCGCGAACGCGCGGCCGTTCCAGACGCACATCAATGCCTACGACACCGATCTGTTCCTGCGGATCGCGCCGGAGCTGTTCCTGAAGCGGCTCAGCGTCGGCGGGCTCGGCAAGATCTACGAGCTGAACCGCAACTTCCGCAACGAGGGCGCGGACGCCACCCACAACCCGGAGTTCACGTCGGTCGAGGCCTATCAGCCGTATGCCGACTACCACGTGATGCGCGAGCTGACCCGGGAGCTGCTGATCGAGGCGGCGACCGCGGTCTTCGGCAAGCCGATCGTGAAGCGGCCGGACGGCGAGATCGACATCTCCGGTGACTGGCCGGTGATCACTGTGCACGATGCGGTGGCCCGGGCGGCCGGCGTACCGGTCTCTCCCGACACTTCTGTGGAGACGCTGCGGGAGCTGTGCAACCAGCACGGTGTGCACACGACGTTCGATCTTTCCGCTGGTGAGCTGGTTCTTGAGCTGTACGACGAGTTGGTCGAACCGCACACCACGTTGCCGACGTTCTACACCGACTTCCCGTTGGAGACCTCACCGCTGACCCGGACGCACCGCACCGAGCCCCGGCTCGCCGAGCGCTGGGACCTGGTCGCGTTCGGGGCAGAGATCGGTACGGCGTACTCGGAGCTTGTCGACCCGGTTGAGCAGCGGCGGCGGCTCACCGAGCAGTCGTTGAAGGCCGCGGCCGGTGATCCCGAGGCGATGTCACTGGACGAGGACTTCCTCAGCGCGCTCGAGTACGCGATGCCGCCGACCGGTGGACTCGGCATCGGCATCGACCGGGTGATGATGATGCTGACCGGCCAGAACATCCGTTCCACGCTCGCATTCCCGTTCGTCCGGCCCGCGCCGCGGGATTCTTAACGTTGTGCCGGGTCGTCCCTAGTTGGGTTGACCCGTAGCCTGGAGGAGGGCGCGGGGCTGGGGATACTGGGGCGGGGTGGATGAGGCAGGTTGCGGTAGTTGGGGCACTGCTGTGCGTGCTCGTGGGGTGTTCGGCGACACCGGTCGACGGTGCGGTATCGCCGACGCCGAGCGGAGGGACGGCGGCGGCCGCGTCCGTGACACCACGGGGACCGTTGGGTCAGGCGGCGTACCAAAGTGAGCTGACCAAGGCCGAGAAGTCGCTGGCGGTGAGCCTTCGGACGCTCTCGCGGGCGCAGACGGCCGAGGGGTTGGCCCAGGCGATGGGCGAGCTGTCGAAGGCGTTGAACGGTGCCTCCGGGCGATTGGCCGCGTTGACGGTCGAGGGGCGACTGTCCGCCGTACATCAGCTGTTGCAGGACCGGATCGGAGTGGCGGCGTACAAGCTGTCCGACTCGGAGCAGGCCGAGCTCGATGCGCGCTGCGGTGGGAGTGCATACACCTCGCAGAAGGTTCAGCGGCGGCTACGCACCGACCTCGCCCCGGCGTTGGCGGCGCTGACGAAGCTCAAGCTGAACTTCGGGAGCACGTTGCCGAACCCGGGCGCGGCTCCGAAGCCGGAGCGGCCCGAGAACGGCGAGACGCTGGTGCGTCATGGGGAGACCGGGATCGGACGGTTGTCGATCACGAACGGTACGTCGAAGGATGTCGCGATCTCGGTCGTCACCGACGGGAAGCCGCCGCGCGATCCGCACGTGATGACGTACATCCGGGCCGGCAAGGCAGCCGCGATCACCCGGATCGGCGGGGCGTACCACCTGTACTACAAGAGTGGCGCGGAGTGGAGTTCGGATCGGCGCCAGTTCGGGAGCGGGTGCTCGTTCCAGAAGTTCGACCAGGCGTTCGGGCCGGACAAGTCCTGGAAGATCAACCTGGAACCCACAGTCACCGGCAACGCCGCTACCAGCGAGGTCGAAGCTTATTAAAGCTATGTGACATCGACCATGTCACGATGACAGGACGCGGTAGTAGGTTCACGATGAGGTCATGAGCGCAACCGCAAGCGTCACCGTGGCCGGCGTCCCGGGCGTCGAGGTCGCCTACTACCGCAAGGGGTCAGGCGACCCGCTGGTGCTGCTGCACGGCATCGGTCACCACTGGCAGGCCTTCGCCCCGGTGCTCGACGAGCTCGCCGAGCACCACGACGTGATCGCGCTCGACTTCCCCGGCTTCGGCGAATCCCCCGACATCCCACTGGGTGTCCCGGACGAACTCGACAGCCTCGCCTACACCGTCGACGCCCTCTGCAAGGCCCTCGACATCGACCGGCCGCACATCGCCGGCAACTCCCTCGGCGGCCTGGTCTCGCTCCGCATGGGTCAGCTCGACCTGGTCCGCTCGGTCACCGCCCTCGCCCCGGCCGGCTTCTGGACACCCCGCGAGAACCGCTGGGCCATCGGCCTGCTCACCAACCTCCGCCGCGTCGCCCGCCGTACGCCGGATCCCACCGTCCAGCGCCTCTCCCGCACCCCCGCCGGCCGCCGCGTCCTCACCGGCACCATCTACCACCGCCCGGCCCTCCGCGACCCCGACGCCGTCGTCGCCGAGTCCCGCGCCCTCCGCGACTGCGTCGGCTTCGACCGCGTCGCCGCCCACGCCCGCGCCGGCGCCACCTTCGAAGGCGACGTCCCCAACCTCCCCGTCACCATCGCCTGGGGCACCCACGACCGCATCCTCCCCCCGGTCCAAGCCGCCCGCGCCCACCTCCAACTCCCCAGCGCCCGCATCATCCCGCTCCTCGACGCCGGCCACGTCCCCATGAACGACGCCCCCGCCCTAGTAGCCCAAACCATCCTCGAAACCACCCACCCCTGACCCCGCATCTCATGGGTGGACCCATCACGTTGTGGGTTCCCCACCCGCATGCGGGTCCAGAACCCACAAGCTCGTGGGTGAACCCATCAGATGGGGTTCGCTGGGTTGCCGCGTTACGTCCGAAAGATCGGAGGGCCCGTCTCCGGTTCTTCGGACGTTAGGTGGTCGGGTACGGCGGAGTCGGCCGGTCGCCGCTTGTCAGCGTCCGGTCCAGAGGAGGACCGGCATCAGGACAGTGTCGGTGAGCGGCGCCTGCACGTCAGCATTCGATCACGTTGACGGCCAGGCCGCCACGGGACGTTTCCTTGTACTTGATCTTCATGTCCGCGCCGGTTTCACGCATAGTTTTGATGACCTTGTCGAGCGTCACAACGTGGACGCCGTCGCCGTGCATCGCCATCCGGGCCGCGTTGATCGCCTTCACCGCGGCCATCGCGTTCCGCTCGATACACGGGATCTGCACCAGCCCGCCGACCGGGTCGCAGGTCAGGCCGAGGTTGTGCTCCATCGCGATCTCGGCCGCGTTCTCGACCTGTTCCGGCGTACCGCCGAGCAGCTCACACAGGCCGGCCGCAGCCATCGAGCACGCCGAACCGACCTCGCCCTGACAGCCGACCTCGGCCCCGGAGATCGACGCATTCTCCTTGTACAGAACGCCGATCGCCGCCGCCACCAGCAGGAACCGAACGCAACCGTCATCGGTCGCCCCCGGAATGAACCGCCGGTAGTAATGCAGTACGGCGGGAATGATGCCCGCGGCACCATTCGTCGGAGCCGTGACGATCCGCCCACCGGAAGCGTTCTGCTCGTTGACCGCGAGGGCGAACAGGTTGACCCAGTCCATCACCTTCAGCGGGTCGACCGACCACGGATCGCGGGTGAGCTTGTTGTGCAGCAGGTGCGCGCGCCGCGGCACCTTCAGACCGCCCGGCAACACGCCCTCGGTCTCGCAACCCTCCTGCACGCAGTCCTGCATCACCTGCCAGATCTTCAGCAGGCCGCCGTGGATCTCTTCCTCGGTCCGCCAGGCCTGCTCGTTGGCGAGCATCACCTCGCCGATCGACAGCCCCGACTCCCGGCAGCGGTCGAGCAACTCTGCACCGCTCAGGAAGGGGTACTTGAGCACGGTGCTGTCCGGCACGATCCGGTCGCCGGCCGCCGCGTTTTCGTCGACCACGAACCCACCGCCGACGGAGTAGTACGTGCGCTCCCGCAGTACGGCGCCGTCTGCACCGCGAGCCACGAAGCTCATCCCGTTCGGGTGGTACGGAAGGGCCTTCCGCCGGTGCATCACGAGGTCGGTGTTGTCGTCGTACACGATCTCGTGGACGCCGGCCAGCAACAGCCGGCCGCGCTCGCGGATCGTCTCGACGCGGGCGTCGACGGAGTGGGTGGCGACGGTCTCGGGATCTTCACCCTCGAGCCCGAGCAGCACCGCCTTGTTGCTGCCGTGGCCGTGCCCGGTCGCACCGAGCGACCCGAACAACTGGGACTCGACCCGGGCAGTCGCGGTCAGAAGACGCGCATCCTGCAGGCCGAGCACGAACGTGCGGGCGGCGCGCATCGGTCCCACGGTGTGTGAGCTCGACGGGCCGATCCCGATACTGAACAGGTCGAAGACGCTGATCGCCATACTGGAGGTCCCTTCCGGTCGTCGTTGACCGAGAGTGGTGTCCTCCCCGCTCTGTCAGGCTGCTGCCTTCCAGAGGTGCCTCGCCCGTACGGTGAAGGTGCCTGAGAGATTCTTGGGGAGAGTTGCTCCTACGGCGCCCAGGTCGAACGCAGCCTGGGTCTCTCCCGCACGGGTTCATGCGGCTGTTGAATTAGCTTCCGTCGAGGACGGTACGGCGGCCTTCGGGCCGGCGTCAATCCGGCCGGTGCGTAGGTCGGGAGCGGTGGTCTCACGACCTCTAGCCCAGATCTCGAAGAACCAGGTGAACAGCGGCGGAACACTGGCGGCCAGCGCGGCCAGCGTCACTGGCCACGACCAGCGCAGCGGCTTCCGCACGACCAGCACGGTGACGACGTACACGACGAAGACGCCGCCGTGGATCGGGCCGAACAGCTTCACGCCGGCCTCGTTGTCGGACAGCACGTACTTGAACAGCATGCCGATCAACAGACCGGTCCACGAGATCGCCTCGGCGATCGCCACCGTCCGGAACCACCGTGAGTGTGTCATCGCGCTCGACCCTAACAAGTCCCCCAAGCCGCAGCCGGGGTGGTCTGGGGGACTGTCCCCGATGTGGGGAGCAAGCGGTTGCCGAAGGATCGATCAGATGAGACTCAGATCGCTCGCGTGGGGTGTGATCCTCACCGTCACCGCTTCAAGCCTCGCCGTCCTGCCGGCATCGGCCGCTGTCCACTGGACCGACTGCAAGGTCGAAGGCAAGGAAGATCCGCTCGTCGTCAAAGGCTCGGAGTGCGCGACGTTGCAACTCCCCGTCGACTGGCGGGACCCGAACGGACCAACCTTGGGCCTCGCGATCGCCCGCCGTACGGCGAAGAAGGACCGCGTCGGCGCACTCGTCTTCGGACCGGGCGGCCCGGGTGACTCCGGCGTCGACCGGATCAAGACCGGGATCAGCCGCTTCAGCCCGGACCTGCAGGACCGCTTCGACATCGTCAGCTTCGACCCGCGCGGGATCGCGCGCAGCAACCCGGTCAAGTGCACCGCCAGCCTGTACGCCGCGATGCCGTCACCGCTCGTCCCCGACCAAGCAGGCTTCGACGCGCTGATCGACTACAACCGCCGCCTCGCCGCCGACTGCCGCGCCCACACCGGCCCGCTCTACGACCACGTCGACACCTGGCAGACCGTGCGCGACGTGGACGCGATCCGCCGTGCTCTCGGCGAATCCCGCATCACGTTCCATGGCAGCTCCTACGGCACCCCGCTCGGAGCGCAGTACGCCGAGACCCACCCGCAGCACGTGCGCGCGATGGTCCTGGAGAGCGTCCTCGACCACAGCCTCGCGACACCACGCCAGTTCCTCGACCCGCAGGCCGCGTCGGTCCAGGACTCGTTCGACGAGTTCGTGAAGTGGTGCGATCAGACGACGACCTGCGCGCTGCACGGTCAGGACGTCCGCGCCCGCTGGAAAGAGCTCAGAACCCAAGCAGCCAACCCGTTCAACGCATCCTTCGTGGTCTTCCGCCAGCTCTACGGCCCGCAGTGGAACACCCTGGCGACCATCCTGAAGTCGGGCGTCATCCCCACCCAGCCGCCGCCAACCACCGAGCTCGTCGCCAACACGCTCGTCCCGTTCTGCCAGGACTGGAATCTGCAGGTCCGCACCTACCGCGACTACAAAGCTCTCCTAGACCGACTCGCCCGCAACAACCCGGACATGCCGTACCCGGGTCAGTTCATGGCGATCTCACTCTGTCTAGGCGCGCCGAAAGCCAACAATCCCCAGCACCGCCTGGACGTTCACAACCTCAAGACCCCAGTCCTGCTGGCGAATGCGATCCACGACCCGGCAACGGCGTACACGATGGCCCAGAGCGTGCAGCGCCAGCTCGGCCGCAACGGCGTACTGCTCACCTACGAAGGCTGGGGCCACGGCAGCTACTACAAGGGCACCTGCATGACCTCGACGGTCGACAACTACCTCATCAACCTCGCAGTACCAAGACCCGGTACGACGTGCGCCGCCGTACCGCCGACCGGCTGACCCCCGCCAACGTCCGAAGCAACGCAGTACGTAGTCGGCGTGTTTTCGGACGTTAGCGCAGTGACCTCATTAGCGTCCGAAGGAATGCAGTACGTGGACCGCGTGTCTTTCGGACGCTACGGATCAGACTGCTACGCCGGTGACCTCGAGGACTCGGTAGAGGCGGTCGCCGCGGACTACCCGGCTCGTCAGAGTGGCGAGCTGGGCGCAGGCGGCCTCAAGTGCTTGGGCGTGGGTGCGGCAGTGGTCGACGTACCAGAACGGGTCGTCGGGCTGCGGATCATCCGCGTCGTCGATGTCGGCGTACCAGTGCGCCTGGCCGTAATGGACGACCCTCACTCGCAGATTCATGGCCACTCCCCCGTGGATCTCCCCTGATCCGGGTTCCGAATCCGGCCGGCGCGTGACCGCGGCCCCCCACTGTCACGCGCCGGGCCGAGTTCGACCCTCCCCGACGACTACATCGTGGCGCCGCCGGGATTCGTTACTGCAGGTGACCGGTAATTTTCGGTGATCGGACGATTACTATCTGTTGAGGTGCTTCCGGGTCCACTTCTCGAGGCCGTCGGTGTCGATCGGGAGGGCCTCGGTGAGGATTTCCAGCCGGTCAGAGTGCACCACGACGTTGTCCTCGATCCGGATACCGATCCCGCGCAGTTCGGGCGGCACGGTCTCGTCGTTCGGGTGGAAGTAGAGCCCAGGCTCGACCGCGAGCGCCATCCCGGCCTCGATCTCGCCGGCGAAGTACGTCTCCGGGCGAGCCGCGTCGCAGTCGTGGACGTCGAGGCCGATGTAGTGGCCGGTCCCGCAGACGATGAAGCGGCGGTGCTGCTGACCGTCCGGCCCGAGCAGCTCGTCGACCGACGCGTCGAGCAGGCCCCAGTCGCGCAGGCCCTCGGCGAGCACGACCATCGCCTCATGCTGGAAGGCCCGGTACGGCGCTCCTGCCTTCACTGCACCAAGTGCCGCGAGCTGCGCCTTGTGCACCAGGTCGTGAACCTGCCGCTGAGCCGCGGTGTACTCGCCGGTGGCCGGGAATGTCCGCGTCACGTCAGCCGTGTAGAGGGTGCGGGTCTCGACACCCGCGTCGAGCAGGATCACGTCGCCCTCGTTCACAGCGCCGTCGTTGCGAACCCAGTGCAGCACCGGCGCATGCTTGCCCGCAGCAACGATCGACGCGTAGCCGACGCCGTTACCGGCCGTCCGTGCGCGACGGTCGAAGGTGCCTTGCAGCCACCGCTCGCCCCCACCGCGGATCGCCTCGGGCAGTTCGCGCGCCACATCCTCGAACGCGAGCACGCTGGCCGCGACAGCCTCGCGCAGCTGGTCGAGCTCCCAGTCGTCCTTGATCCGGCGCAGCTCGGCAATCGTCTGCCGCAGCTCGTTACCGTCGTACGGCGCGGTCCGCACCAGCGCGTCGAGCATCGGATCGACGCCGGGGATGGACAGCATGAACGGAACCGCGCCACGCACCGCGGACGGCAGCTCCTCGATCGGGCGGCAGGCGATCTGCAGCGCGTCCGACCAGTCCTTGAGGCCCGGTACCGGGCCGATCCACAGCTCACCGTCGCGCGCGTTCGCGAAGAAGTCGGCCTCCTCCGGCCCGGCCGCCTCCCGCAGGTACAGGGTGGCGTCACCGTTGGCCGACAGCACCAGTACGGCGCCCTCGGCCTGGCAACCGGTCAGCCAGACGAAGTCGCTGTCGGCGCGGAAGTCGTAGTCGGTGTCGTTGGAACGCACCGGCGCATGCCCGGCCCCGATCGCGATCCGCCGGCCCGGCAGAGCCGCGGTGAGCTTGCGCCGATGCGCGGCGGCGGCCTCGGCCAGCCCGTCCGGCACGCTGACGGAACGGTCCACCGCGCCCCAGCCCCGCGCGATCGACTCGCGGAAACCTTTGGCGTCGATAGGGCGGTAGGACTTGGGCGTCTGGTCGGTCCGCTCGTCGGTCATGGATCCATCAACTCAGGTCGTGCTGGGGGCGCGCAACCCCTTATGGATCAGCGGGCGCGGAAGGCTTCGAGGATGGCGATTTCCGACTCGACCAGGTACTGATTCAGCGCGGCCGCGGCGTCGTCGTACTGGCGGGCCTCGAGGAGCTCGAAAAGCGCGCGGTTCCGGGCGATATAGGGCTCGTGCAGCTCGCGCGGCGTCGCGATCACGTGAAAGAGGAGCCGCAGCTCCGCGAGGAGACGGCCGGTCATCGCGTCCATCCGGGCGCTGTCGGCCAGCCCGATCAGATGCTGATGGAAGCGCATGTTCGCCGTACCGACGGCCGGCCAGCGATCCGCCAGGGCCGCAGCCTCAGCCGCCTCGACGTCGTCCTGCAGCGGTTCGAGCCGAGCCGCGGGCAGCTCGGGGTCACGCTCGGCGAGACCGCGGACGACGTCCACCTCGAGCACGCGGCGCAGCCGGTAGAGGTCGACCACGTCCGCCTCGTCGAGCTCCGGGACGAAGACTCCGCGGTGCAGTTTGTAGATCAGCAGGCCCTCGTGGGTGAGCAGCCGGAACGCCTCGCGCAGCGTGTTCCGGCTGACCTCCAGGACCTCGGTCAGTTCGACCTCGGACAACTGGGCACCGGGCGGGAGCGCACCCTCGGTGATACTGCGCCGCAGGATGTCGGCGGCACGCTCGGCGGAGCTGCTGCGGTCGAGCCGCGCGACATCCGCGGCGACCGTCCGCAACCACGCCTGCCGGTTGCCGTCTGCCTCACCGCTACTCATGGCCGCATCATCGCTCACCACAGGTGATCAGGGAAAGTAGAACCATCCTCTTGCAGGATTGTTGAACAATCTCTAGTCTCGTTCTACCGGCCGAGGAGGACAAGGATGGACCTCAACGCAGACCTGGGCGAGGGCTTCGGCTCCTGGCCGATGGGTGACGACAGTGCGCTGCTCGACGTCGTCACGAGTGCCAACGTCGCCTGCGGCTTCCACGCCGGCGACCCGTCGATCATGCGCCGGGTGACCGGCCAGGCGGTCGAGCGCGGCGTCGCCATCGGCGCCCACGTCGGGTACGCCGACAAGGCCGGGTTCGGCCGCCGCTTCGTCGACATCGAACCGGATGCGCTGCGCGACGAGATCGTCTACCAACTCGGCGCTCTCGACGCGTTCGCCCGGATCGCCGGGGATCGCGTTCGCTACGTGAAGCCGCACGGCGCGCTCTACAACACGATCGGCCACCACGAGGCCCAGGCGGCAGCCGTCGTCGGCGCAGTCGCGGACTACGACCGCACGCTCCCGGTGCTCGGCCTCCCCGGCTCAGCGTGGTTGCGACTTGCCGCCGAGGCAGGCCTCACCGTGATCCACGAAGCCTTCGCCGATCGCGCCTACACACCCGAGGGCACGCTGGTCTCCCGCCGCGAAGCCGGCTCAGTGCTGCACGACGCCGACGAGATCGCAGCCCGCTGTACGGCGATGGCCACCGGCCGGCCGATCACCGACAGCGCGGGTGGTGAGCTGACTGTGGACGCCGCCTCGA
Source organism: Kribbella sp. NPDC058245 (assembly GCF_042882005.1). Classification (NCBI taxonomy): domain Bacteria; kingdom Bacillati; phylum Actinomycetota; class Actinomycetes; order Propionibacteriales; family Kribbellaceae; genus Kribbella; species Kribbella sp. NPDC058245. Next base: position 119,020 of record NZ_JBHVWY010000001.1, on the reverse strand, counting down.
TCTGCGTGCACGGTGATACGCCGGGGGCGGTCGACATCGCCCGCCGGGTTCGCGCCGCGCTGGAGGATGCCGGCGTCACGCTGAGCCCGTTCGGCCGCTGATGCGGATCCTGCCCGCGGGCGACTCCGCGTTGCTGGTGGAGCTCGATGATCTCGACGAGGTGCTCGGCTACTACACGGCACTGCTCGCCGATCGGCCGGTTGATGCGGTCGACATCGTTCCGGCCGCTCGAACCGTACTCGTGACAACTCTTGGCAGCCTGGATGTCCTGCATCGCCATCTGCTTGGCGTGCAGCCCTTGACCACGGCTCGGAGCGCGGGCGATCTCTTGGAGGTCCCGGTCTGGTACGACGGCGAGGACCTGCGCGACGTCGCCGAGTTGCTCGACTGCAGCCCGGCTGAGGTCGTCGAGCGTCATACCGGTGAAGAGTGGACCGTGGCGTTCTGCGGGTTCGCTCCCGGTTTCGGCTACCTGACCGGTACGTCGGACTGGAACATCCCGCGCCGTTCGTCACCCCGCACCAAGGTCCCGGTCGGCGCGGTCGGCCTGGCCGGCGAGTTCAGCGGGGTCTACCCGCGGGAGTCGCCCGGCGGCTGGCAGCTGATCGGACGGACCGAGCTGAAGATCTTCGACCAGCAACGTGATCCCGCGGCCCTGTTCCATCCCGGCCGCCGGGTCCGCTTCGTCGACGCGGGCCGCGGATGATCCCGTCCAGTGTCACCGTGTTGGAAACGGGGCCCTTGGCAACGATTCAGGACGTGGGCCGGATCGGTCAGGGCGCCCTCGGTGTCCCCACCTCGGGCGCGTGCGACCCCACGTCGTACGCGCTATCCAACCGGTTGGTTGGAAACCATCCCGGCGCGGCCGCCCTCGAGATCACCTTCGGCGGCCTGGTCCTGCATGCCGACGTCGACCTCACGATCGCCATCACCGGCGCCCCGTGTACCGGCGTACCGCTGAATGCACCGACTGTGTTGCGCGCCGGGGAGGTCCTGCGTTTCGGCCCGCCACGCAGCGGATTGCGCACGTACATCGCGGTTCGCGGCGGCATCGACGTACCGGCGGTTCTCGGTTCTCGCTCGACCGACCTGCTCTCCGGCCTCGGCCCGGCACCCCTCCAAGCCGGTACGACGTTGCCGGTCGGCCGCACGTGTGGACCGATGCCGGGCGTCGACCTGGCCGCGGTCGCGGACCCCGCGGCCGGCACCGTGTCCGTCCGCATCACCCCGGGCCCACGCCGCGACTGGTTCACCGATGCCGGCTGGTCGTCGTTCCTCGGACAGACCTACGAGGTCAGCAGCAACAGCAACCGCGTCGGCGTCCGCCTCGACGGCACCCCGCTGGAGCGCGCCCGCGACGGGGAGCTCTCCAGCGAAGGCATGGCCCTCGGCGCGATCCAGATCCCGCCCTCCGGCCTCCCCGTCGTCTTCCTCGCCGATCACCCCGTCACCGGCGGCTACCCCGTGATCGCCTACGTGGCGGCGGCGTCCCTACCGGCGTGCGCCCAACTCCGCCCCGGCCAAGGAATCCGCTTCACCAGTTGATCCCCGCCCCGGCCATCACAGGTGGCCGGAGACAAGAAGTGACGGGCGGAGACCTGTGGCAGCAGGTCTCCAGCGCCCGCGTCCTGTCTCCGGCCGCATCTGGTGGCGCGGGTCAGTTCGGGCTCGTCAGCTGGGGTAGACCGCGATCTCGTCGACGAAGATCCAGTCGGCCGCGTTGCCCTGTGAGTACTTCTCGTACTCGACCTGCACGTACCGCGCTTTCGTCTGCACGGGGAACCGGAACCACTGCGCCGACGAGACACTCGTGGCGGCGATCTCGGTCACGCTGTCCAGGGTCTCACCGGCCGAGATCCGCACCTTGTCCGGCGAGTACTTGGTCACCCCGTCGAAGTTGTCGTGCACCTCGATCCGCCCGAGCTGCTGCACCGACCCCAGGTCCACGGTCACCTTCCGCCAGCCCGTCGTACCGACTCCGAAGTTGTAGCCGTAGCTGAAGGTGTCATCGTGGTGCCCGGCGATCACGCCGTCCGTCGACTCCTTGTTCCCGGTGTCGGGGTAGTTCGCGTGCGGCGGGTTGTCCTTCGTGTACGACGCGCCTGCGGCGAGGTTGGCCGGGCCGATGGCGCCGTACGCCTCGATCTCGTCGACCAGCATCACCGACGCATCGGCCGTGAACGTCTTGTTCAGGGTCACCCGGACATAGCGCGCGGTGGTCGGCGGGAAGTCGAACTGGTACCAGATCTTCGACTGGTCGTTCGGCGTCCCGGGCAGGAATCCCTTCTGCTGCCAGGTCACGTTGTCGGTGCTCGTCGCGATCGTCACCCGGTCCGGCCGGTACGCCGGGTACTCCTCGTACGCATGCAGCCGAACCTCGTCGATGGACTTCGCCGACCCAAGGTCGAACTGGATGGTCGCAGTCCCTTGCCCGGCCCCGAAGCCGTAGGTCCGACCGTCGTCGTGCGCGTCCGCCAGGACTCCGTCGGTCGACTCGAATCCACTGTCCGGCTTGTCGTTCGGCGCCGGATTAACCGAGTAGCTGCGACCGCCGAGCAGGTTCTGCTTCGCCAGCGGGCTGCCAGCAACCTCGAGGCTGTTCAGCCCGGACACTCCACTGCTGAACTCGACCCGGACATACCGCGCCTTCCCGTTGATCCCGGCGAAGGCTCCACCACCACCGCTGTACGCCGTACTCCACCGAGCGCCGTCGTACGAGACCTTCACGTCATAGCTGCCTGCTGCGGTGCCCGACCAGTTCAGCTGGAGCCCATCGAGCTGCACCTGCCGACCGAAGTCGACCTGCAACCACTGCGCACCCGTACCGCTCGGCTGCCAACTGGTCGTGTTGTCACCGTCGACCGCCTTCGCAGCCTCGTGGCCGGCGGTGACACTCGACGCGGTCGCGGTGGTGTTCCTCGCCAGGTCCGGAGCGATCGGCTTGCCGGCGGCGGCGTCCAGCGCGAGCCGCCGGATCCGCGCCTGGTAGCCGGTGTCAGGGCTGTACTTGTCCGCGCGCTGGGTCAACGCGGTCGCCAGATCCCTTGCCAGCTTGGGATTCGTCGTGCCGAGGATGTTCAGGACTTCATAGTCCTCGATCCCGTCCCGCAGCGACTCGTACCGGATCGACGACTGGATCGTGTTGTTGTCCTTGTCCGGCCAGACGATGTAGTGATCGCCCTTCGACTCCACGTCGTCAAGGTTGGCCAGCCAGCCGTTCATCGAGTAGTGCAGATAGCCGTTGGCACCGCGAGAGTAGGCGTACCACGGCGTCAGTCGCTGGTTGAACTGCGGCTGGTCGATGAAACGGTTGAGGTAGTTGCCGACCGGGATGTTGCAGTTGTAGAGGTAGAGATCTTTGCCCTGGGCCCGCAATGCGTCGTACGCGGCCTGGTTCTGGTCGTAGTTGAGCAGGTTCGGGATGACGACCGACATCTCCTTCGAGACGCTCGCCGCCACCGGCTCGTGGAAGGCGGCGTCACCGACCCGGACGGTCGGCCACTTCGTCCGCATCCGGGCCAGGATCCCGCGCCAGGCCGTCTCCTCCTGACCGCCGCCGATCCCCGGCTCGTCGCCGACGTGCATCCAGTACTCGAGTCCCTCGGTCCAGCCCTTGGCGTCCAGGTGCTTGTGCAGCTCGGGAATGAACTGGTCGATGAAGTTCTTCGCCTTCGCCGAGTCCCAGTTCACGTAGTTCCGGCTGCCCTTGCCGCCGGTTCCGTCGACGATCTCGACCTCGCGAATGCCGTCGGCCGGCCGGCCCCAGTTGTCGGTGTCGGCCGACACCCAGAAGCCCTCCAGCCGCTTCACCACGCCACGGTCGACCATGAACTGGACGACCTGGTCGATCTTGCTCCAGTCGAAGCTGTAGACGCCGGTGCCGCTGCTGTTGTTGGTGACGGTCGTGTTCCCGTCGAGCAGCATGTTGACCAGCGGGAGGGTCAGCGTGTTCGTCCGGTGCCGCTTCATCTGCACCGCGACCTTCTCCATCAGATCCCAGTACTGCGGCGTGTACCGCTCGTACTGGTAGGTCTGCTCGATCGTCCTGCCGTCGGGTTTCCAGGAGATCTCACCGAAGAACGTGTTCCACAACGTGGTCTCGAACGTCTGGTCCTTCGGGTCCGGCAGCGTGATTCCCCGGACATCGACCGAGATCGGCACCTCGAGCGGACCGGCGTTCGTGGCCACTGTCGCCGTACCGGTGTAGACCCCGGCCGCCGTTCCCTTCGGCACCGCGGCGGTCACCCAGATCGACAACGACGTCCGCGGGCCGACGCTCGCCGTACGGGCGTTCGACAACGGGTCCGGGAAGTCGCCGGGCGCCTTGCGCACCACCGGATAGATCGGCTGGTTGCCGCCGAACACGGTGTTGGCATTCAGATGCTTGTAGGTCACGAAGTTGTACGACAAGTTGCTGGCGGCAATCGCCTTGCCGGTGCTGGTGAGCGCCGAGAACGACACTCCGTCGACCGTCACAGTGGACGACGAGCGGAGCACGATCTGCGCGCTCTCCTCCTCGTTGGCCGCGGCGTCCAGGGCGATCGCGCGGCCGGATTCCTTGCTGGGCAAGGAGTCCTGGAACACACTGGCGCTCGACGGTTCGGTCCAGTAGTCGATTCCAGGCGCGACCTGAACGGACTGCCGCTGCGTGGGCGGCGGCGTACCGGCTTGTGCGTTCGGAGCAAACGCCACAGCAGCCACCACGGCGGCGATGACGAGACGGCGGACTGACGGCATGACACGTCCTCTCGGAGCGGCGGCGGGGCGGCCACCTGATGCCGTCAACGATCTCCGTGCTCCGCCGAATTGGTCCAGCAACTCGGCTAGACCATTCGACGCCGTTCGTATACCTACTCGGCGACCTGCCGGAACCTCCGCCGGTACTCGGTCGGCGTCGTACTCAGATGTCGCGCGAACGCCCGTCGCAGGGTTTCGTCGCTACCGAGGCCACTGTGTTGTGCAGCCGCGGTGATGCTGTGGCCGTCCAGGATCAACTGCTGCGCCCGGTCGAGGCGGACTCGCTCGATCCAGCGGCCGGGTGTGGTCTGCAGTTCGGTCTGGAACAGTCGCGTCAGGTGTCGTGGGCTGACCGCGACCTGCTTGGCGAGCGCGGGCAGGCTGTGGTCAGCAGCGGGATCGGCCACCACGGCCGCAGTCGCCACTCGCAAGGGATCGCTCTTCGCCGGTGGGGTCGCGATCGCGGTCGAGAACTGGGACTGACCGCCCGGGCGCTGCATGAACACGACGAGTTCGCGTGCGACCTCTCGTGCGACAGCTGCGCCGTGATCGGCCTCGACGAGGGCGAGTGTCAGGTCGATGCCGGCGCTGATGCCGGCCGAGGTGACATACCGGCCGTCGGTGATGTGCAGTGCGTCGGGCTCGACGTGGACCTTCGGGTACTTGCGGGCGAGCGTGTCCGCATGCCGCCAATGCGTGGTCGCCCGCCTGCCGTCGAGCGCTCCTAGGTCCGCCAGCACGAAAGCTCCGGTACACACGGACGCGACGCGATCTGCCCGCTCCGCCAGTACGGCGGCGGTCTCCCGTACGTCGTCCGGCACGCGCTCGGCGAGGTGATCGGCACCCGCGATCACGACCGTGTCGACCCGACCGGCCTGGTCCGCTGTCACAGTGCCTGCGAGGGTCAGGCCCGCCGAGGTCCGCACGCTGCCGCCGGTGGGTGAGACCAGGAGCGGCGCATACCTGGGGCCGCCGCGATTGGCTTGGTGGAACACCTCGAGCGGACCGCTCACATCGAGCAGCGTCACGTCGTCGTACACGACGAAGGCGACCCGGCATGTCCGAATCTGTGGTTCTCCCGGCCTTTTGGACATGGCGCCAGCATAGCCCGCACCGCGAGGCTGGAGACCCAACCTCCGGAAAGGCAGTCCGATGACCGAAGAGATCGCCGGCATCAAGATCCCCGACAGCACCCTGGCCCGCGAAGCCACCGAGCTGGTCCGGGACGCCGCGACACCGCTCGTCTACCACCACTCGCGCCGCGTCTTCCTGTTCGGCGCCCTCCGCGGTCTGGCCGACGGTCTCACCTTCGACCCCGAACTCCTCTACGTCGGCGCCCTCTTCCATGACCTCGGCCTGACCGATCGCTATCGCCGTACCGACCAGCGCTTCGAGATCGACGGCGCCGACGAGGCCCGCCGCTTCCTCGACTCCCACGGCGTCCCCATCCTCGACTCCGACCGCGTCTGGACCGCCATCGCCCTGCACACCACCCCCGAGATCCCCCTCCACATGGCCGCCGAGATCGCCCTCGTTACCCGCGGCGTCGAGCTCGACGTACTGGGCCTCGGCTACGACTTCCTCCCGGACGCCCAGCGCGCCGCGGTCGTCGCCGCCCACCCCCGCCCCAACTTCAAGCCCCAGATCCTCGCCGCCTTCACCGAAGGCCTCATCGACCGCCCCGCCACCACCTTCGGCAACGTCAAAGCCGACGTACTCGCCCACTTCGACCCCACCTACCACCGCACCGACTTCGTCGAGATCATCCAAACCTCCGCCTGGCCCGAGTGACCATTTCAGGGGATCTCCCCTCAAGTTGACGCTTCTCCGTTCAAAATTTGGGCAGAGAACCAGCACATTGAGCGGATATCCGGTCAAATGCGCGAGGGGTGGGGGCGGCTGGCCGGAGGAGGTGCGGGGGTTGCTTGTCCGGGGGGCTTGGGCAGGTAAGGATGTGCGGTATGACGGAGAGTTCTGGGATCGACAGCACGGTTCCGCCGAGCGGCACCGGGTGTGCGGAGTGTCTGAGCAACGACGGCTGGTGGTTCCACCTGCGGCGGTGCGCCGAGTGCGGTCACATCGGCTGCTGCGACTCGTCGCCGGCCCAGCACGCCTCGGCCCACTTCACCGAGACCGGCCACCCGATCGTCCGCAGCTTCGAGCCCGGCGAGGACTGGTTCTGGCACTACGGCGAGTCCCAGTACTACGACGGCCCGGCCCTCGCCGACCCCCAGTCCCGCCCCGCCGACCAACCGGTCCCCGGCCCCGCCGGCAACGTCCCCACCGACTGGCAGAACCACCTCAACTAGGCGGAGTCGCCCTGCCAGCGGCCGCGGTGGATCAGGGTCTCCGGCGCGCGTCGCCGCTCGGCGACCTCGGGACGCTGCGGCGGGTGGTCGTCGGCGCGGTGACCGATCGCGATCGCGCCGATCGGGTCAAGCCCTTCCGGGATGCCGAACTCCTCCCGGAAGGCCTGCACGTGCGGCGGCACATCCGAGTCCGCAGCTTTCGTCTCCGCGTCCGGCATCAGCCAGAACAGGAAGGCATCCAGCCCTTCGTCGACGGCGGTCAACAGCATCAGCATCGCCGCCATCCCGGTGTCGATACTCCAGTACGGCGCCGGCCAGCCCTCTTCCGTGTACCGCTCGAGGTAGGTCGCCCGATCGGCGAGCGGGACCACGACCAGCGGCGCGTTCATCACCCGCGGCTTGTACCGGGTCTGGTTGGGCGCGAACGGCCAGAACCGTGCGAGATCCGCGGGCTCGGTGAGCACCAGGAACGCGAACCCCTGCACGAACCCCGCCGACGGACCCCGCTGCCCAGTGGCAAGGATCCGCTCGACAGACTCCGCCGCGATCGGCCGGTCCGCGAACTCCCGCACCATCCGCCGCCGACGCACTACCTCTGAGAACTCCACCCGATGGACTCTACAAAACGAAGCCGGTCGGGAACGGGTCGTCGGGGTCGAGGAGGTAGTTGGCGGTTCCGGTGATCCAGGCTCGGCCGGTGACTGTCGGTACGACGGCGATGTGGTCTCCGACGACCGTCTCCTCGATCAGGCGGCCGGTGAAGCGGGTACCGATGAAGGACTCGTTGACGAAGTCCACACCGAGCGCCAACTCACCCCGGGCGTGCAGTTGCGCCATCCGGGCCGACGTACCCGTCCCACACGGGGACCTGTCGAACCAGCCGGGGTGAATCGCCATCGCATTGCGTGAATGCGCACCATCGAGACCCGGCGCGGTGAACTGCACGTGTTTGCACCCGTTGATCCCGAGATCGAGCGGATGCACCGGCCGGTCGACCGCGTTGATCGCATCCATCAACGACAGGCCAGCCGCCAGGATCTGATCCTTGTACGCGCGATCGAACGGGATCCCGAGCTGATCCAGCGGCAGGATTGCGTAGAAGTTCCCGCCGTACGCCAGGTCGTACGTGACCGCACCCAACCCCGGCACCTCAACCACAGCATCCAGAGAATGACTGTACGACGGTACGTTCCGCAGCGTCACGTGTTCCGCGCGACCGTTGCTCACGGCAACATCAACCACGACCAACCCAGCCGGCGTATCCAACCGGACGACAGTCACCGGCTCCTGCACCTCGACCATGCCGGACTCGACCAGCACAGTCGCGACCCCGATCGTGCCATGACCGCACATCGGTAAGCACCCGGAGACCTCGATGTACAGCACGCCCCAGTCGGCATCCGGCCGGGTCGGCGGTTGCAGGATCGCTCCGCTCATCGCGGCGTGGCCGCGGGGCTCGTTCATCAGGAACAGGCGCAACCCGTCGAGGTGCTTCATGAAGTACTCGCGCCGCTCGGCCATCGTCGTACCGGGCACTACCCCGACCCCACCCGTGATGACCCGCGTGGGCATGCCTTCGGTGTGTGAGTCGATCGCGCTGATCGTCCGGATCGATCTCATGCCAGCGCCGAACCAGTTAAATACAGGACGGCTTTCTTCATGTCCTGCTCCAGTTGCGCGACGTGTTCGGGCACCAGCGGCCCACGCGGCGGGCGGCAGTGACCGCCGTACCGGCCGACGTAGTCCATGCCGTACTTGATCGCCTGCACGAACTCCACCCGCGAGTCCCACCGGAACGCTGCGACGAGCGGCTCGTACAGCGCCCGGGCCTCCTCCAGCTTGCCTTGTACGGCGAGGTCGTACAACCGCACCGATTCGGCCGGGAACACGTTCGGGAACCCGGCGAACCACCCGGTCGCGCCCATCAGCAACGCCTCGAGTGTCAGGTCGTCCGCCCCGGCGATCACCGCCAGCTCCGGCGCCCGTTCGCGAATCTCCAGGATCCGGCGGACGTCGCCCGAGAACTCCTTGACCGCGACCACGTTCTCGATCTGCGCGATCTCAGCGAGCAGGTCAGGGGTGAGGTCGACCTTGGTGTCGATCGGGTTGTTGTAGACCATCACCGGCAACCCGGCCTTGGCGACCTCGGTGAAGTGGTGGATCACCTCGCCCCGGTTCGCCCGGTACATCGTCGGCGGCAGGCACAATACGCCGTCCGCCCCGTCCTCCGCCGCCTTCTCCGCCCACGACCGAGCCTGGTGCGCCCCGACGCCGTGCACCCCGACAACCACCACACCGTCGTTGCCGACAGCATCAATCGCCGTCCGCGCCACCGCGCGGCGCTCATCATCGGTCAGCGACGAGTACTCGCCGAGCGATCCGTTAGGCCCGACCCCACGACACCCGTTGTCCACCAGCCACCGGCAGTGCTCCGCATACCGATCCAGGTCCGGCCGCAACCCCGCCGGCGCCCCTGCATCCTCCTTGTAGGGCAACGCCGTCGCCACAATCACGCCGTCCAGCTTCTCCGTCACAACGTCTCCTCAGCCTCAGCCAGATCGCCCAACCGCACCGGTACGGCGATCGGCCGTTTCATCGATGTCTTGTCGCCGAGCAACTCGGCCACATTCCGCGAACAAACCCGTCCCTGACACAACCCAAGCCCCACCCGGCTACTCAGTCGCAAGGCCCGCCCCGCAACCCCACGCCCAGCAGCAGCCTCAACCTCTCCCCGCCGAACTTCCTCACACCGACAGACAAGCGTCGAGGGAAAACTCCACGCCTTCCACCCATCCCGCACCGGATAAGCCAGCCCCAGCGCAACAGCAAACCGCCGCAACCGCTCCACCTCCGAACCACCGCGCGAGCGCCGCGCAGCAACCCCAGCCGCCCCTACCGGTGGCGCTCCTAAGGACTTCCCTCGCGCCGCGCCAGCGTGTCGCGCTGCAGCCGCGCCGGCGATCCGGCCCTCGGCGGCGGACAAGCCAGCACCACCGATGCCCGTGATCTCACCTGCCGCGAACACCCCAGGTGTAGTGGTCTGCTGATCGGCGTCCGCGACGACTGCCAACCCGTCGTCGGTCAGCTCGCACCCAGCGGCAACCGGCAGCTCCAACTGCGGCGTGAACCCAAAACCCACACACACCGCATCGCACTCGATCCGCCGTTCCGTGCCAGGCACGGGCTGCCAGCGAGCGTCCAGCCGTACGACGGTCACCGCCTCGACATGAGAGTCCCCATGGGCTTCAACAACAGTCCACCCGTGGCGCAACCGAATGCGGTGCTGGGCAAGCGTCCGCGCATACCCCGCGAGCTCACCAAGCTTGCCAACAGCAACCAATGGATCCGTCGTCCACCCACGAGCAACAGTCGACAACCGATTGGCCTCGAACAACCCAACAACCTCAGCGCCAACCCCAACCAGCGATTCAGCCACCGGTAGCAGGAACGGCCCCGTCCCGGCAATCACCACCCGCCGACCAACAGCGACCCGCTGGCTCTTGGCCAGCGCCTGCGCGGCCCCAGCCGTGTACACCCCCGGCAAATCCCAACCAGGGAAGGGCAAAACCCGATCGTAGGCACCAGTCGCCAACACGACCACCTGCCCGTCAACCGCGAACACCGACCGACCACGAGCATCCGCAGCACCACGCTGCACCCACAGCCGCGTCCCCTCGACCGCCCACACCGAAGACTCCGGCAGATACGTGATCAGCTCATGCGACAACACCCGATCACCCGCGAACGCCTTCCGCCGTACGCCGAACTCCGCCGCAGCCGACCGATGGAACTGACCACCCAGCGAACGCCCCGTATCCAGCAGCACCACCGACGCCCCATCATCAGCCGCAGCCAACGCCGCCGCCATCCCAGCAGGCCCAGCCCCCACCACCACAACCTCAGCCGAGACAGTCTCACCAGCGGCCGATTCCCCAGCCCCACAAGGCAAAACAGCACCGTTCTGCGACTCAATCGAGTCCCCTGCAGAAACCGTCCGTTGACAAGCCCGCACGTCCGGAGTCCCGTTCACGACAACCAAACAATCGAAGCAGGCCCCGATCCCGCAGAACACCCCACGCGGCCGACACCCGCCCCGCGTCGTCCGCCAAGCGTCCCGCCCGCGCCCCAACAACACACCGGCAACCGTCTGCCCAGCCACGGCCTCCACCGGCGCCCCGTCCACAGTCACCGGTACGACGTCCGCCGTACCGACCGAATCTCGATTGAAGAACGCGGTCATCCGTCGATCACCGCCGCCCGATCCACCCGGAACGGCTCCGCCGCAACATGCGGTGCCAACCCCAGGAACAACTCACAAACCAACCGCCCAGTGGAAGCGGCCAACCCGATCCCAGCCCCCTCATGCCCGGTCGCATGCCACAACCCCGGCACCCGCGGATCCGGCCCAATCACCGGCAGATGATCCGGCGCATAAGGCCGAAACCCGCCGTACGCACGCATCACCGCAACCTCGGCCAAGAACGGAAACAGCCCAACGGCCTTCCGAGCCAACTCACGCAGTACCCGAACCCGCAGCGACTCGTCGAACCCGACCCGCTCCCGGCTGGACCCGATCAGCACCGTCCCAGCCCGCGTCGACTCGACCACCGTCGACGTCTGCAGCTCGGCGTCCCCACTCCCAACCGCACCCACATAGTCCGCGTCATAGACCTTGTGCCGAACACATTCCGGCAGCGGCGCCGTCACCAGCACCATCCCCCGTCGCGGCAGCACCCGGATCGGCGCACCCGCCGACGAACTGAACGCCCCAGCCCAAGGCCCACAAGCATTCAGTACGACGTCGCACGCGATCACGCCGTCAGTCGTCTCAACGCCGACCACCCGCCCAGCCGCGGACCGCCGCAACCCAAGCGCCGTCACGCCGGACCGAACCTCGCCCCCACGCTCCCGGACCGCAGCGAGCAAAGCCGTTGCCGCCAGCACCGGTTGCACCTGCGCATCATCTGGATAGTGAACAGCGACCGTCACCCGAGGAGTCAGCAACGGCTCCAACTCGAGCGCCTCGGCCGCAGACACGAGACGGGCATCGACCCCGGCCGCGCGCTGCTTGGCAGCGAACGCCTTCAGCGGCGCCGGATCGCCAGTCGCGACCACCACGCCACCCTTGGCCTCCCACTCGACATCAGCAACCTGCGAAGGCATCCGCGCGAGCACCCGCTCCCACTCAAACCGCGATGCCAGCGCCAAGTCGAGCTCCGGCCCAGGCTCCTTGTCGGAGACGAGCACGTTCCCCTCGCCGGCCGCCGTCGTACCGCCCGCAGGCCCGTCCCGATCGATCACCAGAACCCGGACGCCAGCCGCCGATAGCGCTTCCGCACAGGCGGCGCCGACCATGCCTGCGCCCACAACCACCACGTCCGGCATGATCACCTCCCGAGGACCGTTCATTAAACTGAACGATCCCGAGCGTACGTCGCCGCCCCGCGAGAGGTCAACGGTCAGCTGAGATGAGGTCCCGGTCCGGACGGCGCAGCGTCCGGCGGGTACTCCAGCAGCAGCACCGACCGCACCGGCCCGTCCACCGCCTCGTACCCGTGCGGCCCACCGGCCCGAAAGGCCAGATAGTCCCCCGGCCCGAGTTCCTCGGTCCGACCCCGCGAGGTCACCCGCAGCCGCCCGCTCAGCACAATGTGATGCTCGATCCCGGGATGCCCGTCAGAGTGCTGCACAGCATCCGGCCGCACGTCCTGCGTGTAGATCTCGAACAGCCCACCGGCCGGTTCCAGCCGCCGTACCATCCGCAGATCGATCGCGTCCCCGGACAGTACGTCGATCTCGGCCGACCGCACGAGGATCAGATCAGCCGTCGGCGCATCGCTCAGCAGCGCCGACACCGGCACCCCCAGAGCGTTCGACAAACTGAACACGGTCTCGATGGTCGGGTTCCCGCTCCCGGACTCCAACTGCGAGAGCGTCCCCTTCGCGATCCCCGACCGCCGGGCCAGTTCGGACAGCGAGATCCCCTGCTCGTCCCGTCGCGCGCGCAGGTTCAGCCCCAGCACCCGCCCCGCACCCATCGCCGCCATGCCCGGAGCTTAAGGGATCACCCGCTGCCGCCTGAGCTCGGCGAAGATCTGGAAGAACATCTCGTCGGTGGCGACGTACTCGTGGAAGCCCGCCCGCCGTGCCTTCGACCCGTCGGCGAAGAAGTCGTAGTCCCACCCGAACACGAAGTCCGCGAACGGCCACGACGACACTTCCTCGTACGACGTCGCCGCCAGCCCATGTGTCACCTGCAACTGCTTCCATGCCGGCGCCTTGTCCACCATCACGTCCTGCAGCGACATCTGCAACGGCGGCGCGACCTCCATCTCGAACCAGCGCGCGATCTTCGGCCACAGCTCGCTCCACCGGAACAGATCCCCGTTCGCGATGTTGAACGCCTGGTTCGCGGCCGCCGGCGCGGTCGCCGCCCACACCACCGCCTTGGCCAAGAGCCCGGCGTCGGTCACCTCGAGCAGCGCGTCGTACGCCCCGAGCTTCCCCGGGAACCGCAGCGGCACCCCGAGCTCCTTCGACAACGACGCGTACACAGCGATCGCGACCGCAAGGTTCATCGGGTTGCCCAAGGCAACACCACCGACGACGGAAGGACGCAAGGCCGACCAGTCCCACGCCTTTCCCACCTGCCGGGCCTCGAGAAACTGCTGCTGATCGACGTTGAACTCCGGCGGTAGATGCGGAGGATCATCCTCCCGCGCCGGCGTCTTGAACGGGCCCAGATGTGCGCCGTACACCTTGTAGCCCTGCATCAAACTCACGTGCCGCAACCCACGCGCCACGGGCTCGATCGCGTCGACGACGTTGACCAGCATCGCCAGGTTCGGCGGCACCAACTCGGCCCAGGTCGGCCGATCCTGATACGCCACGTAGAACACGTGCGTCACGTCAGCAAGCCCTGCCAGCTTCACCCGAGTGTCCACGGCATCGAGTAGATCCACCGCCAGATGCCGAACCTTCCCCGGTACGTCGACGCCTCCGCGCCGCGACAACCCGATCACTCGCCAGTCCTCCAGCGAGGCCAGGTGCTCGACCAGATTCGACCCGATGACACCCCGGGCACCGACCACCAACGCCACCTTCTGCATATCCACAGCCTGTGGGTACCGTGTGGATAAGTCCAAGTCATAGTGATCACCTATCCCATAAGGTGTGCTTATGACCACGCTGCGCCAGCTCGAGTACCTGGTCACCGTCGTGGATACCGGCTCGTTCACGAAGGCGGCCGAGCAGCTCCACGTCACCCAGCCGGCCCTGTCCCACCAGATCCGCGCCCTCGAGCGTTCGGCCGGCGGCCGGCTCCTCGAACGGCTGCCACGCAGCATCCGGCTCACCGCGACCGGCCGCGCGATGATCCCGCACGCCCGCGCTGCGCTGGCCGACGCCTACCGCGCGCAGTGCGCCGCACGCCAAGCGGCCGGCCTCGAGGTCGGCGAGCTGCAGATCGGCACGCTCTACTCCATCACCCTGGGGATCCTCCCCGCCGCGCTCCGCCGCTGGCGCCAGTCCTACCCCGAGGTCGGCATCCGCCTCTTCGAGCACCGCCACACCGACGAACTCGTCGAGGCCATGTACGCCGGTCAGGCCGACCTCGCGATCGGTCCCGAACCAACCGACTGGCAGGGCACCGTCCACCCACTCGGCACCGAAGACTTCGTCGTCGTCCTTGCGAACGACGATCCAGCCGCCGTCGGCGACACCGTCAACCTGACCGATCTCGCCCACCGCTCCTGGGTTCACTACACCGCCGGCCACGGACTGTCCGACGTACTCGATATCGCTTGTGCACAAGCAGGTTTCGAACCATTGGTTGCCATCCGCACCGAACAGACCGCAGCAGCTCCGGCCCTCGCTGCCGCCGGACTCGGCCCGGCGCTGGTCCCGTCCAACATCCTGCCGACGTCGTACGACGGCCATATCCTCCGCCCGAATCCACCGATCACCCGCGCGCTGACGGCGTACACGCGCGGCACCCCAGACCCACTGGCCGCGGCCTTCATCGACGTGCTCGGTCAGTCGATCACTGCAGACCGGTCGTCTGTCCGATCTCGATGAGATAGCCGTCCGGATCGACCAGATAGCACCGGATCTCGGCCCCACGATCCAGCGGCTTGGTCAGGAAGCGAGCCCCCTTCGACCGCGCGTGCTCGTAGAACGCGGCGATATCGGCGACCCGCACATTCAGGAACGCCGACACCGGGTCAGCCGGCTCGGGCGCGGTCAAGGTGACATCAGGCTTGTCCGGCGTCGGTCCGCCACCGGGATTCATGATGATCCAGGTGTTCGCGACTCGCACAGTCGCCGGATTCTTCGCGCGGACGATCGTCCCGCCGAACACCTCGGCGTAGAACTCGGCCGACACCGCGACATCGCGCACGGTCAGGAACTGCGTGACCACCAACCCGCGCTCAGGCGCGGGGAACTCGTTATCCGTCATGCAGCCAAGGACAGAACAGCGTCCTCGGCTGTGACAGTCAGACCGTCAGCGGCAGCTTGTCCAGCGCGCTGACCAGCGGCGCGAGCTCTGGCAGCTCGGCAGCCTTCTGCAAAGCAGCAGTCAGTACGGCGTCATGGGTCGGCTGGGCCTGGTCGAGCAGCTCGCGACCGGTCGCGGTGACCTCGGTGTAGATGCCCCGGCGGTCGGTCGGGCAGAGGTAACGCCCGAGGAGCTTGCGGTCCTCCAGGCGGCTCACCAGGCGCGTCGTCGCGGACTGGCTGAGCACGACCGCGTTCGACAGCTGGTTCATCCGCAGGTGGTGCTCGTCCTGACGGGCCAGCACGTCCAGTACGCCGTACTCGCTCACGGAGAGGCCGTGCTGCTTCTGCAGCGCGCGCTCCAGCTCGTCCTCGATCCGGGCGTGCAGAGCGGCCAGGGTTCGCCAGCCCTGCGCCCGCGCCTCGGCAGCGTCGTCCGGTAGTCCCATGACCCCTCCACTTGAACTTTGTGTTTGCATGCGCAATCATAGCGCTTGCGCAATAGCCCGCGTGTGCAACTATCGCGCACGCTGGTAACAGTCGTAAGACTACATTCGAGGGAGACCAGAAACTATGCCCGCGGCGTTGCTCGCTCTGGCAATCGGTGCTTTCGGGATCGGCACCACCGAGTTCGTGATCATGGGCCTGCTGCCCGAGGTCGCGACCGACTTCGGCGTCAGCATCCCGTCCGCCGGACTCCTCATCTCCGGCTACGCGCTCGGTGTCGTCGTCGGCGCCCCGCTGCTGACCGCGATCGGCTCCAAGGTGTCCCGCAAGACCGTGCTGATCGCCCTGATGGGGGTGTTCATCGCGGGCAACCTGCTCTCCGCGCTCGCCCCGTCGTACGGCGTCCTGATGACCGGCCGGATCGTGGCCGCGCTGGCCCACGGCGCCTTCTTCGGCGTCGGCTCGGTGGTCGCTGCCTCGCTGGTGCCGAAGGCCAAGCAGGCGAGCGCGATCGCGCTGATGTTCACCGGCCTGACCGTGGCCAACGTGCTCGGCGTTCCCGGCGGTACGGCGCTCGGTCAGCAGTTCGGCTGGCGGTCGACGTTCTGGGCAGTGACCGCGCTCGGCGTGATCGGCCTGCTCGGGATCGTCTTCCTGGTCCCCAAGCAGGACACCGCCGAGGGTCCCGGCCTGCGGGTCGAGCTGGCCGTGTTCAAGAACGTGCAGGTGTGGCTGGCGCTGGCGATGACCGCGCTCGGGTTCGCCGGCGTGTTCGCGTCGTTCACCTACATCGCGCCGATGATGACCGAGGTCGCGGGCTTCTCGTCCGGCGCGGTCACCTGGCTGCTCGTGCTGTTCGGTGGCGGCCTGGTCGTCGGCAACCTGCTCGGCGGCAAGGCGGCTGACCGCTCACTCATGCCGAGTCTGTACGTGATCCTCGCGCTACTGGCCGCCGTACTGGTCGTGTTCGTCTTCACGGCGCACGCGAAGGTGCCGGCTGCCATCACCATCGCGATCTTCGGCGCGGCCGGGTTCGCGACCGTGGCTCCGCTGCAGAAGCGGGTCATGGACAAGGCGGTCGGCGCTCCGGCACTGGCGTCCGCGGCCAACATCGCCGCCTTCAACCTCGGGAACGCCATCGGCGCGTACCTCGGCGGCCTGACCATCTCGCACGGTCTCGGCTACACGGCCCCCAACTGGGTCGGTGCCGCACTGGCGATCGCGGGTCTGCTTGCCGCCCTCACCTCGGGGGCACTGGACCACCGCCGCCGTACTGAAACCTCACCTGCCCTCACCACTGTCTGAAGGATTGATCTACTCAATGATTCCCACCGTGAAGCTCAACAACGGCGTCGAGATGCCCCAGCTCGGGTACGGCGTGTTCCAGGTCCCGGATGACGAGACCACGCAGGCCGTGACGGCCGCCCTTGAGGCCGGCTACCGCAGCATCGACACGGCGACGGCGTACCAGAACGAGGCCGGCGTCGGAAAGGCACTGGTTGCCTCTGGCATCGACCGCGCGGACCTGTTCGTCACCACGAAGTTGTGGAACGCCGACCAAGGTTTCGACAGCACACTCAAGGCGTTCGACCGCAGCCTCGGGCTGCTCGGCCTCGAGTACCTCGACCTGTACCTGATCCACTGGCCGACCCCCGAGCGGGATCTGTACGTCGACACGTGGCGCGCGCTGGAGAAGATCCTGGCCGACGGCCGGGTCCGCGCGATCGGCGTCTCCAACTTCCAGCCGGACCACCTGGACCGACTGGCTGAGGTCGCCGGCATCACCCCGGCGGTCAACCAGGTCGAGCTGCACCCGTTCCTGCAGCAGAACGAGGTTCGCGCGTACGGCGCCGACTTCGGGATCCGCACCGAGGCGTGGAGCCCGCTGGCCAAGGGCGGTTCGCTGCTCTCCGACCCGGTCATCGCCAGGTTGGCTGAGAAGCACGACCGGACTCCGGCGCAGGTCGTCCTGCGCTGGCACCTGCAGCTCGGCAACATCGTGATCCCGAAGTCCGTCACGCCGGCGCGGATCAAGGAGAACCTCAACGTCTTCGACTTCGAACTGACCGACGAGGACCTCGCCACGATCACCCCGCTGGACCGCGACGAGCGCACCGGCCCCCACCCAGACACCTTCAACGTGGCCTGACTCCTCCCTCCCGCGCCACGCGACAGCAGTTTCATGTCTCGGGCCACAACTGGTGGCCGGGTGCTGGTTATCGCGGGCGGAGACAGACAGTGGCGGCCGGAGACCCCGCACCACAGGTCTCCGGCCCCCGTTTCATGTCTCCGGCCACAACTGGTGGCCGGGGAGCGGTCGCGAATACACTGTCCTCAGATGTGACACACTGTTTCAGTGCGTGCAGCAGATGAGCGAACAGCCCTCGGTTCGGTGTGGCTCCGGACCGAGGGCGAGGCGACCCGGGCTCCGCTCACCCGTGAGCAGATCGTCGCGACCGCGATCGCCGTACTGGACCGGGACGGGCTCGACGGGTTCTCCATGCGCAAGATGGCCGCCGCCCTCGGCACTGCGGCGACCTCTGCCCTCTACTGGCGGATCGCCAACAAGAACGACCTGCTCGAGCTGGCAGTCGACGAAATCCTCGGTACGGCGCTCAACCAGACCAGCACCGGGGATTGGCGGGACCACCTGACGGTCGCCTGCACAGCGGCGTACCGGGCCTTGTGGGAACACCCCTGGGCGCCGCAGCTGCTCGCGACCCACGCGGGTCTCGGCCCGAACTACCAGGCCTTCACCGACCAGCTCGTGTCGATCCTGGTCGCGGCGAGGTTCAAGGGTGAGCACCTCGACTCTGCCGTCTCCGCCGTCTTCCACTACCTGATCGGCTCGGCGGTCACCGACTCCGCCTGGTCCGCGATGGTTCGCCGCAGTGGACTGACCGAGCGGCAGTGGGCGAACGAGGCCGGCGACCAACTCGGCGTCGGCGCCGAAAGTCTGGCCGCATACCTCAATCGCGCCAACCGAGCCGGCCCCGAAGCCAGGTTTTCCGCGGGCCTCCGGGTGATTCTGGTCGGACTGCGTCCACGCCAGCTCTCCTGACCGGTCTGACACAGGGATGACCCGTCACCACTGTGCCCGGTCAATCGCTTGTGCTACCCCCTGTGACAGGACAACTCTTCACGGTTATGAGGCCGCGCCGCCCTGCGGCCTCCTGAGATCACCCTGGAGTGTGAGGCATGACAGGAAAGCTCAAGCTCGCCCGTGCCGCGTTCGCCGCCGTCGTCCTGGTAGCGGCCTCGGCCGGAGCAGTCGGGACCGCGCAGGCCGCCAAGCCGAAGCCGCCGACGCAGATCGTCGGTGGTACGACGGCCAGCACCGCGCAGACCCCGTGGGCGATCGCGCTGAACAACAGCCGCTCGTCCGACCCGTACGGGCAGTACTGCGGTGCCACGCTCGTCAAGGCGAACAAGCTGGTCACCGCGGCGCACTGCGTCACCCAGCCGATCAGCACCTACACCGCGGTCCAGGGCCGCGACGACCTGCGCACCACGGCCGGTAAGACCTCGAAGATCTCCAAGATCTGGAAGGACCCGCAGTACGGGCAGGTGGCCGGCCACGACGTCGCCGTACTGACGCTGACCACGCCGTTTACCGGGGTGGCGACGCTGCCGCTGGAGACCAGCACCGCCGCGGACGCGGTCGGCGCGCAGTCGACCGTCTACGGCTGGGGCGACACCGAGGGCACCGGTCCCGCGGACCGTTTCCAGAAGGTCCTCGTGCCGGTGCTCGGCGACGCGTACTGCCAGGACGTGTACGCGAGTGAGGGCTACGTCGCCAACGGTGAGATCTGCGCCGGCTACAAGCAGGGCGGCAAGGACTCCTGCCAGGGCGACTCCGGTGGTCCGCTCGTCCTGAACGGCCGCCTGTTCGGTGTCGTCTCCTGGGGCATCGGCTGCGCCGACGCGGGCAACCCGGGCGTCTACGCCGAGGTCGCCACCTACGCGAGCGCGTTGACCACGCAGATCAACAGCTAGCAGTGTTTTGGGTGGCCGGCCCACGGGGGCCGGCCACTCCTTCTACAGATCAGCGAAGGCTGACGTCGGGTTCTCGAATGCGTCGGCCACGAACCGCAGGAACCCGGCAGCCGTTCCGCCGTCACACACCCGGTGGTCGAACACCAGCGACAGCTGAGTCAGCTTCCGCACCGCGAGTTCACCGCCGACCACCCACGGCCGATCGATGATCCGCCCAACCCCCAGGATCGCGACCTGCGGGTGATTGATGATCGCCGCACTGCCGTCGACTCCGAAACTCCCGTAGTTGTTCAGCGTGAACGTCCCACGGTTGAGTTCGTCGGCCGTCAGCCGCCCGGCGCGTGCCGTCTCCATCAGCTTCTTGATCTCGCCGTCCAGACCACGCGCACTCAACTTGTGTGCGCCGGCGACCGCCGGTACCACGAGCCCACGTTCGGTCTGCGCCGCCAGCCCAAGGTTCACGCCGTCGTACTGAACCAGCTCGTCCCGCTCGGTATCCACAAACCCGTTGAGCTCCGGGTACTTCACCAACCCGGCCACCACGAACCGGGCCATCAAAGCCAGCAAGCCCGGTCCCGCATCAGTTGCCGACCGCAACGATTCGCGCAACTCCAGCAGCGCGGTCGCATCCACATCAACCCACGTGGTGGCCTCCGGTATCTCCCGCCGGCTCCGACTCAACGTCGCCGAAGCAACCTTCCGGAACCCACTCGTCTGCTCCCGCCGCAACTCAGGCAAGCCGGTCCGCGAATCTACAGCCCCACCCACCTCAGCCACAGGCAGAGGGCTCTCGGCAACAACTTCATCGACGACGGGAGCGGGCGATTCATCTGCAATGTGTTCAACCCGGCGAGCGATCGCCAGTTCCACGTCACGGCGAACGATCAGTCCGTCAGCGCCAGTCCCCACGACGCTCTTGAGGTCCACCTCAGCGTCGCGTGCCAACCGTCGTACCAGCGGTGAAATCACCCGCACCACGCCAGCCGCAACAGGCGCCACTGCAACCGACCCGCGCGGCTTCCGACGACGCCCGGAACCAATCGACTCACCAGTCCCGTAGCCGATCAGCACATTGCCCGACCCCGCGCGTTCCTCCTCGCGGTAGGCCGAACCACCCTCGGCACCGATGGTGATCAGTGGCTTCCCGACCGGGATCACCGTCCCCACCTCACCATGCAGTTCCTCGACCACCCCGGCATACGGCGACGGCAACTCGACGACCGACTTGGCCGTCTCGACCTCCGCGACCGGCGTATCAACCGCAACGACATCACCAGCCGCGACCAGCCACCGCACGATCTCGCCCTCGGTCAGCCCTTCACCGAGATCCGGGAGCAGGAACGTGTTCACGAGTCCTCCCACTGCAGATCGTCAACAGCATCAAGGATCCGGTCCACGCCCGGCAGCTGGAACTTCTCCAACTTCGGCGGCGGATAGGGAATGTCGAACCCGGTCACCCGTCGTACCGGCGCGGCCAGCGAGTGGAAGCAGCGTTCGGTGACCCGGGCAACGATCTCCGACGAAACACTCGCAAACCCACTGGCCTCAGCCACGACAACAGCCCGCCCAGTACGACGTACAGCCGCGCACACCGTCTCGTCGTCGAACGGCACCACGGACCGCAGATCCACGACCGTCAATTGCCGCCCTTCAGCCGCAGCAACCTCCGCGGCCTCCAGCGCGACCGGCACCGAAGGCCCATACGCGATCAGAGTCGCGTCCGCACCTTCCCGCCGTACAACAGCCTTCCCGATCCCCGGCACATCCTCGGTGAGATCGACCTCTTCCTTGGCCCAGTAGAGCTTCTTCGGCTCCATGAACACCACCGGGTCCGGCCATTCAATTGCCCGACGCAACAACGTGTAAGCGTCAGCAACGGTGCTCGGGGCAACGACCGTCAGCCCGGGCGTGTGCGCGTAGTACCCCTCCGACGAATCGCAGTGATGCTCGACTCCACCGATCCCGCCGGCGTACGGCATCCGGATCACCATCGGCAGCGCGACCTTCCCGCGCGTCCGGTTCCGCATCTTCGCCACGTGGGAGACGATCTGCTCGAACGCCGGATACCCGAACGCGTCGAACTGCATCTCGACCACCGGCCGCATCCCGTTCATCGCCAGCCCGACCGCCATCCCGACGATCCCGGACTCGGCCAATGGGGTGTCGAAGCAACGATCCTCGCCGAACTCCGCGGTCAGCCCGTCGGTGATCCGGAAGACCCCCCCGAGCGCCCCGACATCCTCACCGAACATCAGCACGGAGTCGTCGGCCTTCATCGCGTCCCGCAGTGCCTGGTTCAGCGCCTGCGCCATCGAAATCTTCTCGTGCGTCATGGTCAGGCCTCCTCTCGCGCCAGCTCGTCCCGCAGGAACGCAGCCTGCTCAGCCAACTGCGGCGTCTGTACGGCGTACAGATGCGTGAACAGCTCCTCCGGATCCACGCCCGGCTCGGGCATCAGCCCGTCACGCAGGTACTGCGCCACCGTCGTGGCCGAGCTCTCAGCCCGCTCCCGTACGGCGTCATCCAGCAACCCGGCCTGTGTCAGGTAAGCCTCGAGCCGCTTGATCGGGTCCTTGGCCAGCCACGGCGTCACCTCGTCGTCCTGCCGGTAGCGCGTCGCGTCATCCGCGTTCGTGTGCGCCTGCACCCGGTACGTGTGCGCCTCGACCAACTGCGGTCCCTCACCAGCACGCGCCCGAGCAACAGCCTCTCCCAGTACGGCGAGCAGTCCGGCAAGGTCGTTGCCATCAGCCCGTTCCCCGGGAACGCCGTACCCGATGCCCTTGTGAGCAATGGATGGCGCGACGGTCTGCTTGGCCAGCGGAACCGAGATCGCGTACTCGTTGTTCTGCACAAAGAACACCACCGGTGCGTGGAAGACCGCAGCGAAGTTCAGCGCCTCATGGAAGTCGCCTTCGCTGGTAGCGCCGTCACCACACAGCGCCATCACTACCGTGTCCTCGCCCTTCAACCGTGCCGCGTGCGCAACACCAACCGCATGCGTGAGCTGCGTCGCCAGCGGCGTGGACTGCGGCGCGACGTTGCGCGCGTACGGGTCGTAGCCCGAGTGCCAGTCACCACGCAGCAGCGTCAGCGTCTCGATCGGGTCGACCCCGCGGCTCACGATCGACACCGTGTCGCGGTAGGTCGGGAACAGCCAGTCCCCCTCGGCGAGCACCATCGAGGCCGCCACCTGGCAGGCCTCCTGCCCATGCGACGACGGGTACACGGCGAGCCGGCCCTGCCGGACCAGCGCACTGGCCTGATCGTTGATGCGACGACCCTTGATCAACTCAACGTAGCCGTCGAGCAGGAGCTGCTCGGTCGGCAGCTGGTACGACGAATGGTCGTGCAGAACCCCGTCCTGGTCGATCAACCGGACAGGTTCTTCGGAGGGGAGCAAACGCTCCTCGACGGTGGTCATTAACCCTCCAGTGCAGGGAGACGGACGGTGGCCACATCGTCGTCCTTCTGGCCATTCGGATCCAGACCTGGGAAAATCCCTGGACAACTGGTTCCTCAACGGCCGATTTGGAGAACGAATGTCCCAGGACGAGATCCCGCATCAGGCCGGACCTGGACGGATGGTCATCGCTCCGGCGCTCGACGAGATCGACCGTCAGATCGTCGAGGCTCTCGGCCGCGACGGAAGGCTCTCGATCCGCGCCCTGGCCGAGCTGGTCCACATCTCCCGGGCGAACGCCTACGCCCGCGTCGAACGCCTCACCAGCACCGGCACCATCACCGGCTTCACGGTCACCGTCGACCCGCTGAAACTCGGCCTCGCCACCTCGGCGTACGTCACGCTCAGTCTCCGCCAAAGCTCCTGGCGCTCGCTGCGTGAACAGCTCCAAGCCATCCCCGAGATCAAACACATGGCCCTGGTCGGCGGCGACTTCGACGCCATCCTGCTGGTCCGCGCCGCCGACAACGAGGGCCTCCGCCGCGTAGTCCTCGAGAAGCTCCAAGCCATCCCCGAGGTCCTGGGCACCCGCACCGCCCTCATCTTCGAGGACCTAGGCACCCTCTAGATCCTTACGTCCGAATGTCCGCAGCGCACCGTCGGCGTGTTTTCGGACGCTAGGAGTCAACTCGCCCGCTAACAGCCGCAGGACTTCCTGATCACCAACTCGGTCGGGTACGCCGTGGACCGCCCGACCGGCCCCTCCACCAACTGCCGGACCACCTCACTCGCCATTCGCTCCAACGGCTGCCGCACCACCGTCAGCGCCGGCGCACACCACTCCGCCTCAGCAGTCCCGTCAAACGCCACCACCGCAACGTCCTCCGGCACCCGCACCCCCGCTTCCCTCAACGCCCGCAGAACACCCACCGCCTGCAAGTCCGAACTGACAAACACCGCCGTGGGCGTGACCTCCAACCCCGCCAGCCACCGGCCCGCCGCATACCCACCCTCCCGGCTGAACGCCACCCTCATCAGCGGCCCATCCGGCAGTCCCGCGGCTCGTAACCCCTCCCGCCACCCGCGCTCCCGCTCAGGCACTGGCTTCGCGCCGCTCTCGCCAATCACCAGGGCGATGCGGGTGTGACCGTGACCGACGAGGTGTTCAACCGCAACTCGGGCACCCTCGCGGTAGCGGGGGCCGACTGAGCTCACGCCCGGCAGCACGCGGTTGACGATGACGACTGGTAGGTCGGCGCCAGCCAGGTCGGGCGCCTCGGCGGGCGTCACCAACGCCAGCCCGCTCACCTGGCGCGCGAGCAGCTCAGCAACCTTCAGCCGCTCGGTTTCGGCGTCACCATCAGCACTTGTCTGCAGTACGACGTACCCGCGCTCACCCGCGGCCTTGTCGATCGCCTTGGCCAGCTCGGCGAACAGCGGGTTCCCACCGTCCGGCGTGATCAGCCCGAACGTCTTCGTGCTCCCCGTCCGCAGCGCCCGCGCCGTCGCGTTCGGCCGATACCCGAGCACACGGATCGCCTCGAGCACCCGCTCCCGCGCTTGTGGCGACACCGCCCGCGGCCCGTCATTCACCACATAACTCACGACCGCGGTACTCACACCGGCGTACCGGGCGACGTCATTACGCGTGACAGGAGACGGCGACATGACCCGATGATACGGTCTACACGAGTAGAATCTACACGAGTAGAAGGGCCCCGCCATGCCCCGCCGCTACGCCATCGCCGGTACCGGATCCCGAGCCCGCGAGTACGTCCGCGCGATCCTCCAGGACCACTCCGCCGACGCCGAACTCGTCGCCCTCCTCGACCCGAACCCAGGTCGCCTCGACTTCCACCAGCAGTACGTCGAAGAGCTCGGCGGCCACCGTCTCCCGCAGTACGGCGCCGACGACCTGGAGCGGATGGTCAAGGAGCAGTCCGTCGATCGGGTGATCGTCACCAGCCCCGACTACACCCACGCCGCTGTCGTCTCCCGGCTCCTCCGCGCCGGCGCCGACGTGATCGTCGAGAAGCCGCTGACGATCAACGCCGAGGGCACCCGCGAGATCGCCGCTGCGATGGCCGAGTCCGGCAAGTCCGTCGTCGTGACCTTCAACTACCGCTACTCGCCACGCAACAGCGCCCTGCGCCAACTGATCGCAGACGGCGCGATCGGCACCGTCACCAGCGTCGAGTTCCAGTGGGTGCTCGACACCAGGCACGGCGCGGACTACTTCCGCCGCTGGCACCGCCAGAAGCAGAACTCCGGCGGACTCCTTGTCCACAAGGCCTCTCACCACTTCGACCTCGTCAACTGGTGGATCGCCTCCGAGCCGGCCCGGGTCTTTGCCTCCGGCGCCCTGTCCTTCTACGGCGACCAGAACGCCGCCACTCGCGGCCTTGGCCCCCGCCCACTCCGCGGCACCGTCGACACCATGCCCGACGACCCCTGGCTGCTGGACCTGCGCGTAGACGATGCCAACCGCCGCCTCTACTACGAGAGCGAGCAGTACGACGGCTACCTCCGCGACCAGGACGTCTTCGCCCCAGGCATCACCATCGAGGACAACCTGGCCGTCATCGCCGAGTACACGAACGGCGCCCGCCTGAGCTACTCCCTCAACGCACACTCGCCCTGGGAGGGCTACAAGGTCTCCGTCAACGGCACCGAGGGCCGCGCCGAACTAGAGGTCGTCGAACGCGCCGCCGTACTCGACGCCCACATCGACCCGAGCTACCCCGCCGGGAACCTCATCACCGGCGACATCCGCTCCGACGGCGAACGCCTGATCCTCCAGAAGCACTGGGCCGCCGCCGTAGAGGTCGAAATCCCCCGAGCGGCCGGCGGCCACGGCGGCGGCGACCGCCTCCTCTACGCCGACCTCTTCCAAGGCCCCACCAACGACCCCCTCGCCCGAGCCGCCGACATCAACGACGGCATCAACGCCGTCGCCGTCGGCATCGCCGCTAACCAGTCCCTCACCACCGGCCACCCCGTAACCGTCGCCGACCTAAACCTCGGCTAGCTCCGGACCGCCCGAACCCGCCGATCACGCGCACCTGAACGCCCCCGCCACCTGTGGTGGCGCGAGACACCTTGTTGGGGCTGGAGACCTGTTGCTTGCGATCTCACGCCCCAACTTCCTATCTCCGGCCGCAAGTGGGGTTCTTTTGACTCATTCGTGGGTGGTGCGGCGTACCGGTCTTCTCCGTGTGGCGGGTCAGTTGACCGGTGTGCTGGTGGGCTGGCTGGGCGCTGTTCCAGCGTTGGCGGTAGGTGACCTGCGTGCAGTTGCTGGAGGTGTGGACAGGAAACGGGGGCTGTGCACAAGGCATGACTTGTTCAAGGCCCCCGCGGGGTGTGCACGCCCCCGGGTTGTATCCGGCGCCCCCCGCGGTGCCGGACCTGTGCCACTGTCCAACCTGCCGCGCGACTACTGGTGCAGGTGATGCTGAGCCTGAAGTGTCCGAGCCGCGCGGAGTTAGACAGTGCTGGCGGTCCGCCCCGCCACCCCACGCCTTTCCCGCCGCCTCCTCTGCCCCCGGGGCGAGCACGGTGGGTTCAGTCGCCGTGCAGAAACAGCGGTCCGACGTCGAGTGGAAGGAGATTGCCGCCAGGAATCGATGTCCGGCAGCACGGTGCGTTCAGTCGGCGACATCGTCCCCACATTCGCCGATCACATTGCCCGAGACCCTGCGATGGGACGGCGACCCGTCGGTCCGACGACGTGCGAACTACCCACACCTACGTCACAAGAGCCGCAAGTGGTGGCGTGGGCGCCCGGCGTACCGCACACTGCCTATTCCAACGGATCTGGCTGGCGGGCGGCTCGCTGGCGGCGGAACCAGATGAGCAAGGCCACACAAGGCAGTAGCAGGCCACCGAGGCCGAGAGCGAGGAAGTCCCACTCGGCACCGATGTGGTCGACCAGCCAGGCGAAGTTCTGGCCGAAGAAGCCGGTGACGAAGGTCAGCGGCAGGAAGACCGTCGCCAGGATCGTCAGCTGCTCGATGGTCGCGTTCTGCCGCACACTCACCTTGGTCTGCTCGACTGAGATCACTGCCATGTTCGCCTCGAGCACTGTCGCCAGCAGGTCGCGCTGAGCCGCCACCTCCTCGTTCACCAGCACCAGGTGGTCGTGCACATCGCGGAAGTACGGCAGGAGCTCGGTGTTGCGCGCACCGCGCTCGATCGTGGTCAGTACGGCGAGCAGCGGGTGCACGGCGCGATAGAAGTCCGTCACCTCGCGCCGGAGGAAGTAGATCCGCTCGGTCGGGGCGACCGAGCCGGCGAATACCGTGCGCTCGACCTCCTCGATGTCCCGCTCCAGCTCCGCGACGACCGGCCCGTAGCTGTCCACCACCTGGTCGAGGATCGCCCACAACACCGAGTTCGTGCCGGCCTCCAGCAGCTCCGAACGCTGCTCCAGCCGGATCCGCGCACCGTGCAGATCACTCGCGACGCCCTGGCGGACGGTGATCACGAACGCCGGCCCGACGAACACGCTGACCTCGCCGAACTCGACCTCCTCCCGCTGCTCGTCGTACCGGGCGGTGCGCAGGATGACGAGGCGGATGTTGCCCTCGTACGGCTCGACCTTCGGCCGCAGATGGAACGTCTGGGCGTCCTCGACGGCCAGCTCGTGCAGGCCGAAACTATCGCTGACCTGGGCGAGCTCCTCGGGCGTCGGGTCGAACATACCCAGCCAGACGAATCCGCCCTTGGCGCAGTGCGCGGCGGCGTCGCCGACCGACATCGGCCCGACGTGCTGGCGGCGCCCGTCCTGGTAGTACGCGCAGTCGATGATCATGGTTGCCTCCCTGCCCCGATCGTCGCTGACGGGCCCCGCCGCGAAACAGGGGTGAAGAGGTGAACTTCGGGAGCAGTTCCTGTCCAGTGCCTGGGAAATGCGCATTGAGTACCTGGTCCGGGCGGGATCGGTCGCAGAGGATGTGGGCATGGGACAACCACTGGTGCTGATGCCGAAACCGATGCACGAGGCCGTCGCCGCCGGCCTGAGCGGTCACTGTGAGCTGATCCGGCTCTGGGAGGAGAGCGATCCCGACGCGGTGCTCGCCGCTCGTCGCGACGAGATCGTTGCCGTCGCCACCGGTGGCACGGTGATCGACGGCGCGTTCCTGGATCAGCTACCGGCGGTGCGGCTCGTGGCCAGTTTCGGGGTTGGCTACGACCAGATCGACGCCGCGGCCGCGGCCGAGCGGGGGGTCGTGGTCACCAACACCCCAGGCGTGCTGGACGACGAGGTGGCCGACACGGCCCTCGGTCTGCTCCTGATGACGGTTCGCGAGCTCCCGCAGGCCGAGCGCTACCTGCGGGCCGGCAAGTGGCAGCAGGACGGGTCCTATCCGTTGACCAAGGCAACGATGCACGGCCGCCGCCTGGGCATCCTCGGGCTGGGCCGGATCGGGCAGGCGATCGCTGACCGGGTGACCCCGTTCGGCATCTCCGTTGCCTACCACAACCGCAGCGAGAAGGACGTCGACTATCCCTACTACCCGACGCTGCTCGAGCTGGCCGAGAACGTCGACACCTTGATGGTGGTGATCCCTGGCGGCGACTCGACGCGCCACTTGGTGAACGCCGAGATCCTGGCGGCACTCGGGCCGGACGGGATCCTGATCAACGTCGCCCGCGGCTCGGTCGTCGACGAGCAGGCGTTGGTCGACGCCCTCCGCTCCGGCACGATCTTCGCGGCCGGGCTGGACGTCTTCGAGCACGAGCCCAAGGTCCACCCCGACCTCCTCACCCTGCCGAACGCGGTGCTCCTGCCCCACGTCGGTTCGGCTACAGTCCCGACCCGCACCGCCATGGGCAACCTCGTCGTGGAGAACCTGCTCAACTGGTTCGCCTACGGCACCGCGTTGACCCCGGTGCCGGAGTCCGAAGGCCACTGATGATCCCCGGCCGGCTCCACCTGACCGGAGGCGGTCGGGTGCAGGAGCTGACGGAGCAGTTCAGGGACCGCGGCCAGCTCCGCGACCGGCGGAGCCGCTGTCACCGCCGGCGCAGGTGCGCCGTTCTCGACGGCCGGTACCTGCTCAGCCGGTTCGACGGCTGGCGCAGCGGCCTGTACGGCGGCAGCCGGTGCGGGCTGCTCTGCCGGGGTCGAGCGCTCCAGGAACCGGAGCAGTTCGACGGGGAACGGCAGTATCAGCGTCGAGTTCTTCTCGGCGGCGACCTCGACGACGGTCTGCAGCAGTCGCAGTTGCAGTGCGGCCGGGTGCTGAGCCATCACCTCGGCGGCCTGCCCGAGCTTCTCCGACGCCTGCAGTTCGCCGTCGGCGGTGATGACCCGGGCCCGGCGTTCGCGTTCAGCCTCGGCCTGCCGCGACATCGACCGCTTCATCGTCTCGGGCAGCGCCACATCCTTGATCTCGACCCGCTCGATATGCACGCCCCAGTCAAGTGCGGGGCTGTCGATCATCAATTCCATGCCCTGGTTCAGCCGTTCCCGGTTGGACAGCAGGTCATCCAGGTCGCTCTTGCCGATGATCGACCGCAGCGAGGTCTGCGCCACCTGGGCGATGGCGGAGATGTAGTCCTGGACGTCGACGGTCGCCCGGACCGGATCGACGACACTGAAGTAGACGACCGCGTCGACGCGGACCGTGACGTTGTCGCGGGTGATGCCGTCCTGGGCCGGGACCGGCATCGTGATGATCTGCATGTTGACCTTCTGCATCCGGTCGGCGAACGGCATCAGCACGGCCAGACCGGGGCCCCGGACCTCCGGACGGACCCGTCCGAACCGGAGGACGACGCCACGCTCGAACTGCTTGACCACGCGGAGGCTCAAGGCCGATCCGATCAGACCGACGACCAGCGCCACGATGAGGACAGAGAGGATGATCACGTTCGTCTCCCCGCACGGGTCGTGCCACCGGCGGGGTGTTTCCGGGCCGGACTCAGTGAACTCGAGCGATCCGCGCACTTTCAGCGTAGCTCGCACCGACGGGCAGGCCCCGAACCTGGAAGGTCCGGGGCCGAAGCGTTACTGCGTCAGCAGTTGTTGTGGATCTCGATCGATCCGATCAAGCCGTACCAGCCGGCCGGGAACCAGCCAGACGCCAGCCAGTGGTACTGGTCGGAGCTGTTGGGCATGCCCTTGGCGAACGTGGCCGGGTCCGGCGTCTGCTGGGTCGCGTTGGTCACCCAGCCGAGTTCGGCACCGCTCCGGTCGAGGACCCGGACGCGCATGAGCCAGACGTCACCGTCGTCGCTACTGGTCACCACTCCGTCGAACGACATCGAACCGTCCGACCGCAGGGTCCAGCCCGCGCCACGGAACATGGTGCAGTCGCCGGCATGCGAGTCCGAGACGGTCTGCCAGAACATGCTGTCGACCGCCGGCCGGAAGGTCCCAGCGGACGGCTGCACGACCGCAGCGCCCGGAGCTACCGGTGCGGCCAGTGCCGGCCCGGTGACGGCGACCGAGCCGGCCAGTACCACCAAGGCCAATTTCGTTGCTGAAAGCAACTTCCTACTCATCGAGACTCCAGCTGTGATCGTAAGGATTGGGCGTTCCGCCGATCGGTGCACGTTCCCCAGCACCGGCACAACCTCACCCTCACAGCACGTCGAGCGCCGCCCCAGTGGCGATCGGGCGCTCATCAGGGCACCGAAGCCCGTCGGCAGCCCTGCCCCAATCCACCCCGCCGACTGCCCGCGAGCGCCACATCAGGTTGTCGGGGGCATCGCGTCAGTTCGCCGGGAGGTCCCAGATCCGTTCGGTCTCCCAGGCGTACTCCCACGCCTGGATGTCCGGCGGCTCGATGCCGAGACCGGTCAGGATCGCGCACACCTGCTCGCGGTGGTGGTTGGCGTGATTGATCGCCTGCGCGATGAAGATCCCGACCCGCGACCCTCGGGTGTTGTTGTCGACGCTCAGCACCCGCTCCGGATCGATCGGACCATCGAGGAACGCCTCCCACACCACACCGGCCTCGTCGTTCCACTGCTCCAGCAGGTCGAAGTCCGGCGCCGCCTCGCTGTCGACGAAGTCGAGCGGCCGGTCGGCGATCCGGCGCAGGTAGCTCCCGTCGCAGCGCACGATGTGATCGAGAGTCGCCACGATCCCGCCGAACGTCCCGACGCCGGTCACCTCGAGCTGTTCGGCAGTCAGCCTCTGATCCCGGCAGAACCTGATCAGACTCTTCGTCGCCCAGTT
The DNA here is from genome assembly GCF_042882005.1 of Kribbella sp. NPDC058245. Classification (NCBI taxonomy): domain Bacteria; kingdom Bacillati; phylum Actinomycetota; class Actinomycetes; order Propionibacteriales; family Kribbellaceae; genus Kribbella; species Kribbella sp. NPDC058245. Next base: position 87,441 of record NZ_JBHVWY010000001.1, on the reverse strand, counting down.
GTTGTGCCTGATGGGGTCGCGCAGCACGTCGTTGTGTCCCATGTCCTCAAGCTAGCCCGGCGACCCACCGCAGCGAACCTGATTTTCCGCCTACCAGGACACCGGCCCGGCGTCGTCGAAGAAGCCACCCCGCGGTCCGTCGTCCGGCAACGTCGCCAGCCTGATCGCGATCCCGGCCCCTTCCTCCGGAGTCCGGAACCCGTTGTAGTTGTTGAAGTCGGTCGCGACGTAGCCGGGGCAGGCGGCGTTCACGATGACATTGGTGCCGTCGAACTGACGGGCGTACACGGCCGTGATGCTGTTCAGCATCGACTTCGACGGCGCATAGGCAGCGAGGATCGGGCCGGTCTGCAGGGTCAGCGAGCCCATGTTGCTCGACATGTTGACGATGCGCGGCGAGTCCGCGCGACGAAGCAGCGGCAGCATCGCGTTCGTCACCCGGACAACCCCGAAGACGTTGGTGTCGAGCACCGTGCGGAGGACGTCCAGGTCGAGCGTCGTCGGATCCTGAGCCCCATCGTCGATCGGGCCGGCGATGCCGGCGTTGTTGACGAGTACGTCGAGCCTCCCGGCAGTCTGCTCGACGGTCTGCGCCGCCGCAGCGACACTCTCGTTGGAAGTGACATCGAGGCCGACACCGAACGCGTCGATACCCGCCGCCTGCAGCTTCTCGACGGCCTCCTTCCGCCGGACGTCGTCGCGGGCGCCGACCGCAACCCTGAAGCCGAGTGCTCCGAGTCCCTGGGCGATGGCGAAGCCGATTCCCTTGTTCGCGCCGGTGACCAGCGCAGTCTTGGTGTCGTTCACACCACCCATCGTTGGCGCGACCCACGCTCAGCGTCCAAGACCGATCGGCTCCGCTGTGATACCTCACCGGTATCACAGCGCGTAGGATGCACGTGTGGACGATCTCGAGACTCGCGAACTCCGGTACTTCGTCGCGGTCGCCGAGGAGCTGCATTTCGGCCGCGCCGCCGATCGCCTCGGGATCGCCCAGCCGCCGTTGTCGCGGGCCATCCGCCAGGTGGAGCATCGGCTCGGCGTCGAACTGCTCACCCGGAACCGTCGCGGTGTCTCGCTCACCGAGGCCGGCCACGTGCTGCTCGTCGAGGCCAGGACCGCTCTGGACGCGGTCTCCGCGGCAGTGCGTCGGACCAGGCGGGCAGCCGATCCACAGCGGCCGTTGATCCTTGCCACGAAGTCCGGTGCGTCCCACGAACTGCTCCAGCGACTCCTCGATGTCGTGGGCAAGGACAGCATCGAGATCTTGCTGTGCGAGGTGACCGAACAGGCTGGACTGCTGCGGGACGGGAGCGCCGATGTCGCCCTCCTGCACCACCCGTACGACGATCTGTCCGGCTTCGACACCGAAGAGCTCCACACCGAGGGCCAGGTCGCGATTCTTCCCGCGAAACATCCGCTCGCGGCCCGGGAGAAGCTCACCCTGGCCGAGGTCAGCAACGTGCCGGACCTGCCCATCGCCCGCTGGCCCGAGCTCGACGGGACCTACCTGGACGGGCCCGGCCCGGAGGTGCACACGCAATCGCAGCTGGCTCAGCTGGTCGCGCTCAGCAAGACACTGCTCGTCATCCCGGCATCCAGCCGCGCCTGGCAGTGGCCCGAACACGTGTCCGTCCCGGTGATCGACGCACCCGACGTCACCACCTTGATCGCCTGGCGACCGACCAGCCGTTCCCAAGCGGTCGCGTCGCTCATCCGGTCAGCGACCGCTCTCCGCGAGACTGTCTAACACTGCCGGCCAGTGCTTCTGCAGTACGGCGAGATGAGTCGTCTGCGGGTGGACGACGAGCTTCGCTCCCGGGATCCGGTCGGCCAGCCAATACCCGTTGCGCACTGAGGCGTTCGTGTCCAGATCGCCGTACCAAAGGTGCGTTGGGCAACGAACGTCCTCAGGGCGGAAGTCCCAGGCACGGAAGGAGATTGCGGCATCACGCAGGTACCCGTCCGGGTTGACCAAGGCTTCGCGGATCGCGGCAGCGATTGCCGGGTCCGAACCCAGCCGGTAGCCGTTGACCTCGCCGGACGCCCGACGCAGCACCTCGGCGTCCACTGGGCCCAGTTCGGTCAGGAAACGCCGTACCAGGGCAGTGTCGTCCGGGTCGCCGGGGTCGAGCTGGGCGAGGTACGCCAGGAAGTCGGGACGCATCTGCTCGACGGCCTGTTCCGGCGTGATGCGGGCGAGCTGGTTGAAGAACGTCTGCTGGTCCGGGTCGAGGTCATCACGGTGGTACGGCGGGTCCAGCTCCGGAACGCTCGCCGGACTCGCCAGCACCCCTAATGCGGTCACACGGTCGGGATGCCGGGTCGCGCAAGCAACGGCGTACGGGCCTCCGATCGACATCCCCGCCACCGCGAATCGCCCGATCCCCAGGGCGTCCGCCACAGCGACGACATCATCAGCCACCGAGGCATGGGTGGACACCTGACTGGTCGATCGCCCGTACCCGGGCCGGTTGATCGCGATCAGCCGTACGCCGAGCCGGCGAGCGGCATCATCACCCGCATACGCCGCGTGCCGCGTGTCCGGGCAGCCGGCCAGGAACATCACCGGAGCACCGGTCGGCTCTCCGCCGTCCCAGAGCTCGACCCAGCGCCCGTCCAGAACCTGTACGCCGTCCTCCGCCAACCGCGCTCCCTGATCTCTCACCGGCCGTACCAAAGTGCACGGCCCCTCGGGGGCTGAGTCGCCGAGGGGCCGAGTCCTGCTCAGCTGCGACTAGTAGGCGGGGAGTTAAGAGACACGCCCTAGCTACCGCTGATGTTCAGCATCCAGTTGATGCCGAACCGGTCGGTGACCTGACCGAACTCGTCGCCCCACATCTGCTTCTCCAGCGCGACGGTGACCTTGCCGCCGTCGGAGAGCTTCGTGAAGTACCCGCGCAGGTCGTCACCGTCGTCACCGCTGAGGCTGACCGAGATGTTCTCGCCGGGGTTGTACGGCATTCCCTGCGGCGTGTCCGCGGCCATCAGCGTGTACCCGCTCGGGGTCTCCAACTGACCGTGCATGAGCTTGTTGTCGTCGTCGCCGCCGTGACCGGCCCCGAACTCACCGAAGGTGCTCGTCGTCAGCTCACCGCCGAACACGCCCTGGTAGAACTCCAGAGCCTCCCGCGCACTCCCGTCGAACTGGATGTACGGATTCAACCGAGACGCCATTCAGATCTCCCCCTGCCTGGAAACAACACGTGGCTGAAACCACCCTGTTCGGCACCCTAGACCCGCCTGCCGACAGTCCGCGAGCCTCCAGCCCGACCAACCCCTTTGCGTCACCGGCCGGACGCCCTGTGTTCGGAGCTAAAGTCTGGCCATGATCTTGCGACACATCACGATCGATGCCGAAAACCCGTACCAGCTCGCGCAGTTCTGGAGCACCACGACCGGCTGGCCGCTGGGCGAGGGCGACGAGCCCGGGGACGACGAGGTCCTGGTGATGGCGCCCGCGCCGGTGCCGGGGCTGCTGTTCATCCGGGTCCCGGAGTCGAAGACGGTGAAGAACCGGGTGCACATCGACTGGGTGCCGACCGAGCGCACCCGCGACGAAGAGGTCGAGCGGCTGCAGGAGTTCGGCGCGAGCATCCACGAGGACCACCGCACCCCCGAGGGCCCCGGCTGGGTCACCATGCTCGACCCCGAGCAGAACGAGTTCTGCGTCGAGCGCAGCGAGGCCGAACGCAGCGCCTGACCCAGATCCGGAAGCTTGCCTGAAGCAACTCACAACTTATCCGGCGAACCGAGCATCGTCATGGATGTCAAGAAGTTTGGGTTGCTGCTGGGGTGCAGCTTGGGGCTAGGGGACATCAGTGCTCGGACGTGTGGTTTCGCTTGCGCTCGCAACGGCAGGAGTGGGTGGCTTTCTCGCCCCCGCTCCCGCCACGGCGGTCGTCGTGGGGGGTTACGCATGCCCCGGGTACAGCACGATCGACGACGCCGTACCGCTGAGCGCGGTGATGAAGGACACCTTCATCTGGAGCAAGTTCAAGCCGACCAAGGTCGGTGACGGGAAGGGCAACATCAACTGGAAGGCCAACCCGTACAAGAATCCCAGCTGGTACATGTGGCTGCACTCGTTGCGCTGGATCGGCCAGGGCATCACCGCGGCGAGCAACGGCGACAAGGCCGCGCTCGCCCACGTGACCGCGATCGCCAAGGACTGGGTGAAGGACAACCCGTACTCCTGGAAGGCGAACCCGGCCGCCCACGAGGCGACGATGCACCGCACCAACGTGCTGATCTGTCTCCGCCAGGCCGTGCTGACCAACCTCAAGGTCACCAAGCTGCCGGCCTCCTATGCCTGGCTGGACACGGCGCTGATCAACCACGCCAAGTTCATGACCGCCAACTGGGGTGGCCAGGGCAACCACGGCACTGACGAGAGCATCGCTCTGTTCGGTATCGGCTGCACTCTCAACAACGCGACCTACAGGAAGACCGCGCAGGATCGGTTGAACAAGGCAATCACCACGTCGATCGACGCCCAGGGTGCGACCAACGAGCAGTCGACCGGCTATGCCCAGTTCAACTACAGCCTCTGGGGCCGCGCCGCGAAGGCGCTGCAGGACTGCGGCGTCGACCCGGGCAAGACGATCAGCGCGCGTCGCGCCTTGCTGGCAACGTTCATCGCGCATGCCACCACGCCGCTCGGCACGATCCAGCAGATCGGCGACACCGAGTACGTGAAGACCAGCAACGTCCCCGGTACGCCGATCGAGTACGCCGCCAGCCTGGGCAAGACCGGCACGCCTCCCAAGGACCGCGTCAAGATCTACTCGGCCGGCTACGTGTTCGGCCGCTCCGGCTGGGGTTCCGCGACCACACCGTACACGAGCGAATCGGCGTACAGCCTGCGTTTCGGACCCAAGCGCGTCCTGCACGGGCACAGCGACCACACGTCCCTTACCTACCAGGCGCGCGGCCGCGACATCCTCGTCGGCACCGGCTATGCCGGCTACTCCAACGCCGCCTGGCGGGCCTGGCTCGTCGGCCCGTCCGCGAACAACGTGATGACGACCCCGAAGCTCGCCGACACGAACCCGATCACCAAGCTCACCCGTTCCTCGGTGCGCGCCGGTGCGGACTTCTACGAGATGAGCGACGCCCCCGCAGCCGGTGTCAGCCGCACTCGTGCGGTCCTGGTCCTGAGCAAGCCGGACGTGGTCGTCACCCTCGACCGGGCCACCGCCAAGACTGCACAGCAGTTCCAGACCCTCTGGCACCTGCCCTCCGACCAGCGCGCAACCGTCTCGGGCCGGGCAGCCGCTGTAGCCAAGGCGACCGGCGACAACACCCGCACCGTCCTCATCCAGCTGCCCTACAAGGGCGCACTGCCGGCCGGAGCCACCCAGGTCAAGACCGGCCAGACCAACCCCATCCAGGGCTGGCACTTCCCGCACATCACCACCCGCAAGGCGGCCTCCACGGTCATCTTCGCCCGCTCCGGCAAGTCCGCCACGATCCTCTCCCTGATCGTCCCGGTCCGCGCCAACGGCCAGGTCACCTACAAAACCCGCATGTCCGGTACGACGTACGTCGTGGACCTCACCGTCGACGGCACGAAGGTGTCGTTCGGAGTCACCGGCGGCGGGTCGCTGGTGCGGATGTCCTGAGCTCGTGGGGCTTCCGGCCGCCTTGGCGGGGTAAGTTAGGGCGGTCGGAAGCTTGAGCTGTGGAGGGCGGGTTGAGTCGTCGGGATGCGGGCCGCGAGCTGTTCGTCGGTCCGTGGAGGCTCATTACCGGCCGGTGGATGGCGCTCAGTGGGGCGTTGACTGCGGTGGCGGTGCTGGGTGGTTCGGTGGTGGCCGTGGTGCAGGCCGGAGCTGACGCGGAGCAGCCGCTGGTGAATGTGGCGGCGTCGAGCGCAGATGACCGTACGCCGACGCCCGGGCCGGTGAAGTCGCCGCCGCGCCCCTCAGTCGCACCGACGACGGCGGATCGGCCGCCGGTGACGCGGCCCACCGAGCCGGGTCGATCCGGCTCGGGGCGGCTGGGGCCGTGGGAGAACCTGAGCCGGCGGATTTCGAGTGTCGCGAAGATCCGGGCGACGGTTCGCGGTGACGGAGTGTTCATGTTCGGCGACAGCATCGCCGTACAGGACGGGCCGGCGCTGGAGAAGCTGGTGGCTGCTCAGACCGGTACGCCGGTCGCTGTGCATGACTGGTCGGGACAGCCTGCGTCTGCTGCGGTGGATGCGTTGGCGGAGTGGTCCCGCAAGTACGGGCTGCCGGACCGGATTGTGATGGCGGTCGGGACGAACGACATCTTCGAGCCGTCCGCGTTCGCGACCGAGGTCGAGCAGGCGATGAAGATCGCCGGGCCCCACCGGACGGTGTACTGGGTGAACGTGCACGCCAACCGGTTCGACATGTCGGCGGCGGTCCAGTCGGCCGATCGAGCCAACAGTGAGCTGATCAACCATGCGCTGGACCAGGCGGCTGTGCGGCACCGGAATCTGCACGTGGTGCGGTGGTCGGAGTTCCTGTCAGTGCGGACCGGTCAGGTGCGGACGTACCTGCGGGACGGGATCCACACCACGCAGCCGGCCGGGCAGAAGGCCCGGAACGCGCTGATCGCGCAGGCGCTGGAAAGCTCGGAGTAGTGTCCGGACCGCGGTCGCGCCAGGTGGCTGTCGTGGTGGCTGCTGCGGTGGTGCTCGGGTCTGTGGTGGTTCCGGACCGGGTGTCTGAGCCGTCTGCTCGGCCTGTGCAGATGGACCTGCAGCAGTCTGCTCCCGTGGCTCCGGTTCAGCGCGACACCTACACCTGTGCGACGTACTCCGGGATTGAGCGGCCGAACCCCGTGCAGAACCTCTACCGGGACACGTTCGCTTGGGGGACCACACCGCCGTACCGGGTCGGCGATGGACACGGGGACGTGAACTGGCGGCTGAACCCGGCTGACAACCCCAGCTGGTACATGTGGCTGCATTCGCTGCGCTGGCTCGGACAGGGCATTCGTGCGGCAGGTAAGGGCGATCGGCGAGCACTGCGACGCGTTGACGCGATAGCGCACGACTGGATGCGTGACAACCCGTACCCGTGGGCAGACGACGCAGGTGCCACCGAGCCGACGATGCACCGGACGAATGTGCTCATCTGCTTGCGGCAGGCCGTGCTGTCCGGACTACGGGTCACGCGGTTGCCACCGGCGTACAGGTGGATCGACACCGCGCTGGTGCAGCACGCGCAGTTCCTCCAGCGGAACTGGAGTGGTGACTGGAACCATGGCACTGAGGAGAGCCTCGCGCTGTTCGGAGTCGGTTGCACGTTGGGACGTGCGGATCTGAAGCGGACTGCGGCCGATCGGCTCACCGCGGGGATCAAGACGGCGATTGACGCGCAGGGGTCGACCAATGAGCAGTCGACCGCCTATGCGCAGTACAACTACTCGCTGTGGGGACGTGCGATCGACGTACTCGGGAAGTGTGGGGTTGACGCGAGTCCGACGATCAAGGCGCGGCGGCAGCAGCTGGCGAACTGGCTGGCGCTGGCGACCAACTCACTCGGGTACCTGCATCAGCTAGGAGACTCTGAGGTTGTGCGGACCGTGCCGGTTGCTGGTACCCCGCTCGAGTACGCCGGGATGCTGGGGAAGCGTGGGACTGCGCCGACGCAGCGGGTCGGGATCTATGCCGCCGGGTACGTGTTCGGGCGGACCGGGTGGGGTTCAGAGCGGCCGTTCGACGCGGAATCGACGTACAGCATCAGGTTTGGGCCCGTACGGCGGCTGCACGGGCACGACGACCACATGTCGATCACGTACACCGCGCTGGGGCGTGACGTGCTGGTTGACGGCGGGCATGCGGGCTACCAGGGTGATGCGGCGCAGCGGTGGGCCAGGGGGCAGACCGCGCACAACGTGATGACCGTGTCGGGAGCTGGTGCGTCGGCGACTCAGTTGACGCGGTCAGTGGTGCGGGAGACATCGGAGTTCTACGAGCTCCACGACGCGGGGCGGACGCGCGGCGTACTGGTGCTCAAGGATCCGGATCTGATGGTGGTGCTCGACCGCGGGACGTCTGCGGTACGGCGAAGGTACGAGACGTTGTGGCACTTGCCTGCGGAACAGCGGGTGACGCCGTACGGCGCGGGCTCGGTCGTGGCGCAGCGGCCTGGTGATTCGGTGAAGACCGTGCTCCTGCAGATCCCGTACGGCGACCCCGTGTCGGCGGCTCGCGTGACGTCGAGCTGGCAGTACCGGACGATCGACAAGCGCAGCGCCGCACCAGTGGTCAGTTTCACCCGGTCTGGGCGCAGTGCCTCGATCCTCTCGGTCATCGTGCCGGCCCAGGCCACCTCGGTCGTCAGCTACACCACCAGCCAGCAGGCCGGTCAGACGCTGGTGCACCTGCAGGTAGGCGCGGTGCGGACCACCGTCGCTATTTCACCTGACGGGACGCTGCGGCGCGCCTAGGCTGGTGCCCATGCGACAGGTTGGGTTCGAGCTGCGGCCGTGGGAGGACGGCGGTACTGAGCTCGTTCCCCTGGTGAATGGCGTCAGCCTGATCGACCTGGTCGCACGCTACGAGCGCATGGAAGGCCTTGACCCTGCAGGTGGTTACTCGGGGCGGGTCCTGTCCGCTCTTGGTGGTGTTCGCGAACACCTCGTCGGCGAACCCGCCCCGTCGTACCCCCTGCTGGGTTGTAACTGCGGCGACACGGGATGCTGGCCACTGGAGGCGCAGATCCACGCTGACGCCGACACCGTCACTTGGGACAGCTTCAGACAACCCCACCGGCCGGACTGGGACTACAGCGGCTTCGGACCATTCGTCTTCGACCGCGCCCAGTACGACGAGGCGCTGCGACTACTGAACTGACACCGCCGGCCGCCAGCCAGCAGGCGGGTCCTCACCGACCCGTCCGTCGACCGCCTCTCGGATGAGATCCGCGTGGCCGGTGTGACGTCCGTACTCCTCCAACAGGTCGCACAGCAGCCGCCGCAAGCTCGGATGCCGCCCATCCGGCCAACTGATGTGCGCCGGCAACTCCATGCCGCCCTCCGCCAACGCCGCAGCCGTCCGCTCCCGCGAACGCTCCACAGCGCCGTCCCACAACGCGTACAGCTCCTCAGGCGAGTCATCGACCGCCGAGTCGAACTCCCAGTCGTTGTTGTCGTTCCACCCGTTACTGGCCCACGGCTCCCCGATCGGCAGCCCTCTGAGCTTCACGTTGAACATGTAGTCCTCATTGGCCGCCAGATGCTTCAGCAGCCCGCCCAACGTCATACTCGACGCTCCGATGCGCACCTGCAGCCCAGCGGCATCCAGCCCGTCCACCTTGTACCGGAACGTCGCCCGCAGCCGGTCCAACGCCCCGAGCACCTGCTCAACCTCACTCCCCGCCAGCGGCGGTTCCCACGGTGTCTGACTCATACCCAGCACCGTAATCCCCGTTCCGGACGCTCCCCTTCCGGAATCGATACCCTGCTCAAATGACTGATCGGGTACGACGGTACGGCGGAGTGATCGCGATCTACGACGGACGGGTGGCCCTGGTCCGCGAGCAGTACGAGACGTGGGACGCGCCGTACTGGAGTCCTCCCAGCGGAACCGTAGAAGAAGGCGAAACCCCCGCCGCCGGCTCAGCCCGTGAGCTCCTGGAGGAGACCGGCCTGAAGGCGCCAGAAAGCGCCCTACAGCTCGTCTGGCTAGCCACCGTAGTCATCGACGGCCAGATCATCTCCAACGCCTGGAACTACGCCACCACCGTAGAAGACAACACCTTCGCCATAGACGACCCCGACGGCGCCATCCTCGAGGCCCGCTGGTTCCCACCCACCGAAGCCGCCGCCCTCCTCACCCGCCTCCCCTACCCACCCCTCTCAGCCCCAGCCGTCGCCTACCTCCAAACCGGCACGCCCCTCCACTGGACCTTCACCCAAACCAACACCACCTGGACCTGGACCACAGCCCCCCTCCCAACCTGAACCTGCTGGCACGCAGCCCCGATCACCTGACACCATGCGGCCCATGTCTACCGACTACGGACAACCGATCGGCCAGGTCTTGGGCGACGGCTTCCAAGTGCCCGAACTGCTCCCAGGGTGGACCGCCCTGGAAGGCATCGTCCTGGTCAAGTGCCTCGACGCCGAAGGCCACCCGAGCTGGGCCTTCCGCGAAACCGAAGGCATGAACGTCGAAGAGGTCATCGGCGTCCTCACCATCCAGCTAGACATGCTGCGCGAACGAGCCCTCGACTCCTTCCGCGTAGAAGAAGACGACGACTAGCGCCCAGATTCGCGGAGCCTGTCCTGCAGGGTTTTGGTGCGGTCGGGCGGCAGCGCGAGGGTGTTGAGGAGGCGACGGGCTGCGGGTTGGTTGAGCTCGCCGAAGTAGTCGAAGGCTGCGGCCTCCAGGGCACCGAGCACTGGCTCGTGCCAGTCGGTTTGCTTGGAGAGGTGTTCGAGTAGCGGCGCTTTGAGTTCCCAGGGCACAGGCCCCGAGATGTCGAGCAGCCTGCGCAGCCGGAGTGCTCCGGCACCAGCGGTGATCTGCCGCCAGGCGTCCGCGACCTCCGCATGCGCCTCCAGCGGGCCGCACCACAGCCAGTACGCCATTGGTACGGCGAGCCGGTCGTCGGCGTCGTCGAGTAGCGAGCGGACCTCTGCCCAGAACGCCTCGTCGTGCGGCTCGAAGCCGACGTACATCAGTACGGCGTAACACGGCATCGCGCGGTAGAGCGCGAACCCAAGGGCCGCGTCGCCGTCGATCAGGTCGGACAGCTCATGCGGTACGTCGGACTCGTCGTCCGGCCAGGTTGCCTTGGTTCGGCGACCCTCATGCGCGGCGGTGGCCCAGGCCGTCGTACAGGTCCGCTGGAAGAGCTCCCTGCCCACCGCTTCGGCCAGCTCGTCAACAGTCACCCGCCCAACAATGCCCGATCCGGGCCTGGACACATCCTGCCATCGTGTTGCACTCACGTGCGTTGACAGATACCTTGTCTCGCATAGTAGTCGACGAAGCCCTCATCCGGGGCAGAGAGACGGGGACACGAAATGAGCGCTGACCGGCTGGTCGAGGCGTACCTGAAGGAGCTGGCCACGGCCGCCGAGGCGTTGCCGGCGGAGCGCCGTACTGAGCTCATCGCCGACATGACGACGCACATCGCAGAGGCGCGTGCCGAGGGGGCGACCTCGGAGGACGACGTGCGCGCAGTGTTGCAGCGCCTCGGCGATCCCGCCGACATCGTCGCCGCATCAAACGACGGCTTGGTCCAGGTCGACGTCCCGCCGCGCTTTCGCCTCCGGGACTTCGCCGCGGTGGCGCTGCTGGTCATCGGACCTTTCGCCCTGGCGATCGGCTGGCTGGTCGGCGTCTGGCTGCTGTGGACCTCCGACCGCTGGACTCGCGGCGAGAAGCTCCTGGCCACCCTGGGCTGGCCGCTGGGCTACGGCGTCGCCCTGATCTGGGAGTTCAACTTCTCTTTCCCGATCGGGCTGATGCTCGTGATCATGAGCGTCGTCATCATCGCCCCGGTCATCCCCTTGCTCAAGAACGGTCGCCCCGGGCGCTCCACCACCCGGACCCCGCTCACCCGCGCCACACCAGAAACCTCAGCCAGCAACTAGCCCTCGGAGCTGTCTGTCCGGACATGTAATGCTCCGGTTGTGGACGACACGACGCACACAGCAGCGATGGCAGCGCTCGCGAAGTTGTGGAGCGAGGGGTGCCCACTGGCCGACCCCGGCAGTCACGCGACGGTGCTCGATGTCGGCTGGCGGCGGTGGCGAGCGTTCGACCGTAGAAACAAGCGGAGGCACCCCGATCGTGACGACCGAATCGAGGACACAGCGAAAGGCCTGTGCTCCGCAATGGAGTCCGACCCGACGCTCGTCGGCCCACTCATGCAGCACTATCGCTGCCTGGCGGTCGCTCTCGCATCCGCGTTCGACCCCATCTGATGTACGCCCAGCGCAGCACTACAGAGTGACCCCAAGAACAAGCGGGCTCGGACGGTGCCACTCATCGCAGACGTAGTCCCGATCATCGACCGTGGGCCACAGCTCCGACCGGCAGCTCAGCACCGCCTACGGCCACCTGCTCGACGACAGCCTCTGGGACGCGGTGCAGAAGGTCACCGACCACACCGAGGCCTCTCGGGGGCCTCGAACGGCTCTGGTGGAGCCGCCCGCCCCAATCGAGTCGACGACCTTCAGCTGCCGGGGTCATTGACGGCGCGCATGCCCCGATATTCTCGGAACCGTCTACACCCGTCGCCATCAGTCCACCCCGGCGTGTTAGCCAAATGCGTTAGCACTTCCAGAACCTGACGCGGGAGGCTCGATCCATGCTGATCAGCGGCCGCCCGCCCGACGATGTAGCCGTGCCTGCGCAGATTCGTCGACTCGGCGGCAACCACTCGGTTACCCCGGTCTGGCGCAACGGCCTTGGCGGCCTGACCTTCCAGGTAGGTGCAGGACCCTCGCGCAGGTTCGCAAAGTGGGCACCGGCCGGATCTGGCGTCGATCTGTCCGCAGAAGTCGAGCGGCTGCAATGGGCGAGTGAGTTCGCATCGGTACCAGTCGTGCTCGACTACGGGGCGGACACCGACGGAGCCTGGATGCTTACGGCCGGGCTGCCCGGGGACAGCGCTATCAGCGATCACTGGAAAGCAAATCCCGAGACGGCCGTCCGGGCAACTGGCGTAGGACTGCGAGCGCTTCACGACGAGCTGCCAGTTGACAGGTGTCCATTCACCTGGTCGGTGGAAGACAGACTTGAGCAAGCCGCTGCTGCCGGCAAGGACTCGACGAGCGGTCTCCCAGACTCGCCCCCGATCGACAAGCTGGTGGTGTGCCACGGCGACGCCTGTGTGCCAAACACTCTCATCACTGAGGACGGTCACTACTCGGGCCATGTCGATATGGCTCACCTCGGTAAGGCTGACCGATGGGCCGACCTCGCTGTCGCGACTTGGAGTACTGAGTGGAACTACGGCCCAGGCTGGGAGGAGACCTTGCTTTCCGCGTACGGAGTAAGGCCCGATCCGATCCTGACCGCGTACTACCGCGAGCTCTGGGCTCTCGAGACCACACCCGCTCCATCCCCCTAAATCGCTGCTAGTCCAGACCAGCCCGGACACGCACCTAGCGCGACCCTCTGACCTGGGGGTCCCGGTGGAGCCGCCTGTCGGAATCGAACCGACGACCCTCCTCATCACTCAAGGCTCCGCGCCACAAAGCCTGGTCAGCAGGCTGTCTGGGGATGAAATGCCTGGTCAGGGCGCACTCGATGAGGTCGTTTCAGGCTCAGGCCGGTTCGCCAGGGAAGCTCTCGCTTTTCCGTACTTTCGCGCGTACTTTTAGGCCCGCTCGAATCGCAGCCGCTTGTACCCGGGCATTCGTCGCTTGAGCGAGGCTGCCAGCAACGGAACGAGCGGGTCGTGGTAATCGTGGACCTCGGCGACGGCCTTGCCGGGTGCGGGGCGCACGACTCGCCCGGCGCACTGGAGCAGGAGTCCATCGAAGGAGATCGGCGCCGCGAGGAACAGTGTGTCCAGGGCAGGTGCGTCGAACCCTTCGCCGACGAACGGTGTCGTGCCTACGACCAGGACACCGTCACCGGCCTTGGCGTCAGTGAGTCGTTCGACGATGGCACGCCGCTCCCTGGCCGGCATACCGCCCTGGAGAACAAGCGGTTTGTGGCCGCGACCGGCCAGAAGCGAGGTCATCGCCTCGAGGTGTGCGATCCGGCGGGTAAGGACGAGGCAGTTGCGTCCCTGGGTCAGAGCTGCGTGGACGTCGTCGAGGATCTGCTCGTTGCGGTCTTTGTCGACGGTAAGTGCCCGGTGAGCCTCGGCGATAAGCGACGGTGCATCCTGAGCGATGTCTGCCGCGGTGAAGCTGGTCTCGTGCACATGCAGCACTCGCGCCGGTCCTGAGCTGGCGTCGGCTGCTTCGGGCAGCGTCCCTGGTATCTCGTCAGTCATCGTGTGCCGGACCGGTCCGAGCTGCCAGCGCAGGAGCTCGCCGAGGCCGTCGCGGCGGTCGGGAGTGGCAGTGAGACCGAGCCAGTACCGGGCGGCGATCTTCTTCACCGAGTGGTCGTATGCGGCTGCTGCGACATGATGAGCCTCATCGATGATGACCTGCCCGTATCCGGCAGTCAGATTCTCGACGTCGTCGTGCCTGGCCAGGGTGGGCAGCATGGCGACATCGACAATGCCCGTCAGCTTGCTCCGTCCGCCACCGAGCTGTCCTGGTTTGAGGCCGAGGAACTCGGTCAGTCGAGTCCGCCATTGGTCAGCGAGGGCTTTGCGGTCGACCAGGATCAGTGTGGACACCGCTCGTTCGGCGATGACCGCACATGCCATGACCGTCTTGCCCGATCCTGGCGGGGCGACCAGGATGCCGTCGTCGTGCGCCAGCAGGTCGCCGACCGCCGCTGCCTGCCGGTCGGCGAGCTCACCGATGAGCGCGACGTCGATCTCCGTACCGGCGGTCCGGTTGTCGGTGAGGTCGAGGCGAGCACCACTGCGCTCGATAATGCTTGTGACCAGGTGCCGCAGGCCACGCGGCAGGACGAGCTTCTCCTCGAGGGTCAGGTCGTAGCCAGTGACGAACCGCGGGGTGTCCCAGGTGGACTTGCGCAGCCGTTGCAGCTCGTAGAACTTCGGGTTCGCCATCGATGCGGCATGCTTGAAGGTCGCCAGAGCAGCAGGCGGGAGGACGGTCGCATCCAGTGCCAAGCCGGCGGCGAGTTCGGCGAGCACAACTGGCGGCATGGGCGGGTGCACCTTGGTGGCCTCGGCTCGTGCCAGGGTCGTGACGTCGTGGCCGACGGCGGCGCGTGACGCCTTGCGGGCGAGCCGGGCGGCGTCACCCGGGGTGAGCCGGTCCAGCGTCGAGAGGAATGCCCACTGGTCCTCGTACGGCTCCAACGTGGCAAGGTCGAGGAAGAGCGTGAGCCCATCCTTGCGGCGGTTGCCGTGGAGCGGTGCGGCGATCAGGTTGCCTGGGCCAGAGCCGGGCAGCACGTCCTGGCTCGGAAACAGACGATCGTAGGAACCCAGACTCATGACGCCACGCTGGAGAATGGCCTCGTGGATCAGCAGGGTCCCGACCGCGCGTGCCGTCTGTGCGGGGATCGCCGCGGTGAAGAAGATCCACACATGCGCCCCGGCGCCGGACTGGGAGATCTCCAGCGCAGCGGGGACGCCCGCAGTTCGGGCAGCCTTGACGTATGCCAGGGCGTCGAGCATCGCGGCCTTGCCGTCGAAGTCGGCAGCCAGCCACCAGCAGGTGTTGTCCGCGAGCATCGGATACAGGCCGATGAACAGATCCTGCCGTGAGCGTGCAGCCAGGTGCTCGGCAACGACGTCGGGAGTCAGCGGAAGCAGGCGGGCAGTCGCGCGGGTCATGCCCTTGCGCCACCCACCGGCCGCCGCAGGCGTCCACCCCTTCTTGCCCGTACGCGGGTCCTCCCAGCGTTTCGCGTAGGTGTCGGTCCTGGCACGGAACAGGTCCAGGTAGAGCGCGAGTTTCTGCTGCGGCGTCGAGCCCGCCATCGACACCATCTCACCCGACCTCACCGGGGCCGCGAGCTGCTCGGCCGCAGGCGTGGTGTCCTGGCCTCGTAGTTCCAACAGACGGGACAGGCGCGCATTCTCGGCCCGCAGCCGGTCCCGCTCAGCCCGGAGCTCGGACAACTCACGCCGCAACTCCGGTGTGCCACCGCCATCGCTGTCGTCACGAAGACTCACACGACCATCCTGCCAGGGCGCAACCCGATGCCACGTCTCTTCAACGCAGGCATTGGGCCGCCGGACGACGTCTGCAGGAGTTTGCGGCGCCTGCTCCCGACGAGCCGACGATGAAAGCTGTCCGGGCAAGGCGCGGCAGCTAACTCCCGTGATATAGCCGTTCGAGGTCGATCAGTTCGATGTCGTGCCGCCGTACAGCTTCTTCGCGCAGCTCTGCGGTGAAGGTGGGGGCTGCCAGCAGCAGCTTGGCCTGTGTGGCTCTGCTGCCGTAGGCCGCACGGGCTTGTTCCAGAACTCGAAGGTGTCCGTGACCGATCGTCTCACCGGACTTGGCTTCGCCGATGGCACAGATCGTGCGGGATCCTGGTGGCTCGTCAGGGTCCTTCGCTTCGGCGACGACCACATCGAGTTGCCGCTCGGTTCCATCAATCACCACCGCCGACGGACCCACGTAGTCGGGCTCCGCGCCGAGCGTTTCCGCCGACGCGAAGCGCCGCACCCAGCTGCGCACTTGCTCTTCGAAGACAGGCCCACGAACATGCGCGTCGAACGTCGGTGCCAGGCGCCGCTCCCAACTCCCGAACGGTTCACGGTCACGCAGCAACGAGCTGTGTGGCTCCAACACGGCGTAGTGGAACTGCAGAAACGGGTCCGCCAATGCATAGGTGGGGCGCTGTGACCGCACGGGATCAGCGTGGCGGACAACGAAGCCGGCCGCGATCAGACGCCGGACCGCCGGCTCGATGTTCGACACCGAGCGGCGCAACTGGTTCGCGATCTTGCCCGCGGCGACGGACCCGTTCGCGATTGCCCCGAGGATGCTGTTCAGGATGACGGGGTTCGCGGCGGCGAGCGTGGGGTCCTCGGCGAGCAGCGTTGTCGCCTCGTGGTGCAGCGTCGCAGCGGGGGACAACAACCTCTCGACGATCCAGCGATCGAAGTCTCCCGGCCCGGATGGCAGGTCATGATCGACCATGTCCGTCGCGTAGCCGACCACGCCCCCGATCACGGCATAAACCCGCGCCGCCAATCCGAGATCCGCAGGTGCGCCGAGCCAATTGGCGGCGTCACGAAAGTCCGCGGGCTGCATCACAAGCTCCATGCCTGCCCTCCCCCGAAGCGGTGCCTCCCCAGCGGTGAGCGACCCCATCATGGCCATGGCCGAACCGCACAGCACCAGCCGTGCCTGCCCTTGACTGGAGCGCCGCGCGGCCGGCCCTATCGCCGTTGCGACGATCGAGTCCGCCGACGGATCAGCCGCGAGCACGTGCCCGAACTCGTCGACGACGACCGGCAACTGACGCATCTCACCCAACCGCAGCAACTGCCGAAAGGCCTCGTCCCAACTGTCCAGCGCGACCCGCCCAACCCCCAGGTGTTCCCCCAGCGCCTCACCGAGCCGCGACAACTGGATCGCTGTCTCGGTCCGCGTGGCCTCCCAATAGAAGCCGCCCCGTTCCCGAGTGACCGCCTCGAGTAGCGTCGACTTACCAATCCGGCGCCGGCCGTACACCAGCCCCAGAGTGTGCCGATCTGCAGCCGAGTCGATGAACCTCTCGACGTGTTGCCGATAGCTGGGAGACTCCACTGACACCTCCGACCAGGAATACTCATGTTGAGAATACAATACTCAACCTGAGTATCGGTACCTCGGAGGATGCGGCCCCGCCTGCCCGCGGCGGGGCCGAGGACGTCGTCGAAGAGGCCGGTGGTGTGTGCGTTGGTAACGCCGTTAGCTGGCTCGCTCCACGAGTGGCTCCACGAAGCGGCTGAGACAGACAGAACCCCAGGCCATGTAGCCCGTGACCTGGGGTTCTTTCGTGCTCCTGCGTGGAGCCGCCTGTCGGAATCGAACCGACGACCTTCTCATTACGAGTGAGACGCTCTGCCGACTGAGCTAAGGCGGCGGGTGGTACCGAGGCAAGAGTGTAGCGGGCGAGCGGGGGTCAGTTCGAATCGGATCCGGGGCGGGCGGGTGTGGGGTGCGGCACGGTGCGGTCAGTCGGGGCGGCGGGCCGGCGCGACCTTGAGCACGCACCAGCCGCAATCCACCCTCGCGGGTGACTGAACCGTGCACAAGGTGGCGGCCTCGTCCGACCTTGAGCACGCACCAGCCACAATCCGCCCCCGCGGATGACTGAACCGCGCACAAGGTTGCGGGCCGCTGCCACCTTGAGCACCCGTCGACCATGAATCGGCTCACGGAATGACTGGGCCGTGCACAAGGTCGCGAGGCGGGGAAATAGGTGCGGAAGAAATTGTGTGGGAAATGCGTTGACTCGGGGGATGGGTTTGGGTGAGACTATTGCCCGCAAGGACTACTGACTAGGAGACGATCGTGACCAGGACGCAGAACGCGACGAAAGCTTGGCGGCCCCGCCGCGTGGCTTTGCTGTCGTGCCTGCGAACTGTGCGTATCGATGCCTTCTATCACGAGCTCGGCAGTGAGCAGAGCCTGCGTTCGGGCGGTCCGCCTGGGTGATCCCGCGAGGGAGACACCTCAGGAGCCGTCTGGGCCGGGCAACCGGCAAGGCGGCTCTTTTTCTTTGCCCGGAAACGGGTCATCGTCGGTGTGCAATGGTTTGCGGACCGGACTCCAAACCCGCGTCATGAGGGTTCGATCCCCTCCACCGATGCATTCTTTCGGCATTTACGAATGCCCGATCCGAACAATTGACAATTACATGTGTTAGCCAGCTGTGGGCCAGTGGCCAGGCCACCTCATTTGGGTTGAGGGAGACGGGGGTTCGAGTCCCCCCAGCTGGACCAGGCGCCCGCAGCATGCTTGCTACCGGCCGAGCGGGCGCCCCAAGAGTGCCCTGCGCGGGAAATCCGCACGACATCCCGCGCAGGGCGCCCGAACGCTCGTGGCTCAAGTGGAGAGAGCGCCTGCCTACGAAGCAGGAGGTTGCAGGTTCGAGTCCTGCCGAGCGTGCTGTGTCCGAGGTCGAAGTGGGCGAGGCATCGGGATGTGGCCCCGGGGGAAGCGGGTTCGAGCCCCGCCGGACACCCTCTGTGCGTCGTACCACCACGCACCGTAGTACTTGCGGCTCTGGCCCAACTGGCAGAGGCACCTGGCTTAGGACCAGGAGGTTCAGGGTTCGACTCCCTGGGGCCGCACCGACACCAATTTCACCCGACCTCGTCTGGCGTGGTCGGGCACACTGGAAGGGAGGAGGAAGCACATGAGCGGTGTGATCGTTCTCAACGCCTCGTACGAGCAGCTGCATGTCGTGTCGATCCAGCACGCCATCCGGATGCTCGTGCGCGAAGTAGCCGTCGTCGAGGAAGCACATGACGGCGCCAGCATCGGACCGTTTCCCCTCCCCCGGGTGCTCCGGCTCGTCCGGTACGTCGTCACCAAGTGGCGCTACGCGTCCGGACGGCTCCAGTACACGCGGGCCGGCGTACTGAAGCGTGACAAGCACACGTGCGCGTACTGCGGCCTGAAGGGTGCAACCACGATGGACCACGTCGTACCGCGGTCTCGTGGTGGACGTGGTGAGTGGCTGAACGCTGTGGCCGCGCACGCGTCGTGTAATGAGAAGAAGGGCTCACGCACGCCCGAGGAAGCCGGTATGCCGCTGTTGTGGCAGCCGTGGATTCCCTCGCGTGCGGAGATATCGCTCTGACGTGACACCACCTCGGTGTCGCGTTGGAGCGCGATGCCAGGTGGGCGACGGTGACCCACCCTCGGTTCTGACCCGAGGTCCCGCAGGTTCGAGCCCTGCCCTGGCAGCGTTCCGGTGCGTCCGGCACCGGCAGTGACACGAACAGGGTGAGGAGATGCTCCGCGGCGACACGCGTGCCTGGGACTGGTAGCCGACAACTGACGAGGGGTGAGGGGATGAACGTGGAGTTTCCGGTTGAGCTGAGCGGAGCGAAGAGCTCTACGCTCATGTGGGCTCATGAGTACGAGGTGGGTGCCCAGGCACTGCAGCAGCTGCGCAACATCGCTGCGCTGCCGTGGGTGCACGGTGTCCGCGTGATGCCTGATGTGCATCTCGGTAAGGGAGCCACGGTGGGGTCCGTGATTGCGATGTACCAGGCGGTGTCGCCGGCGGCGGTCGGCGTCGACATCGGGTGCGGCATGGAAGGTGTGCTGACGTCGCTGACGGCAGCGGACCTGCCGGACGACCTGTCCGGGATTCGCTCCCGGATCGAGGCCGCCGTACCGGTTGGTTTCCGGTCGCATGACGAACCGGTCAGCATCCGTCGGCTGGGGCTGGACCCGCGGCCGTCGGACCGACTGTGGCGGTCGTTCAACGAGCTGCACAAGGGCGTGCAGCAGCGTGAGAGCAAGGCCCACAAGCAGATGGGTTCGCTCGGATCGGGGAACCATTTTATCGAGATCTGCCTTGATGATGACGACCGCGTGTGGCTGATACTGCACTCCGGGAGCCGCAATATCGGCAAGGAGCTGGCGGAGCGACACATGTCGATCGCCAAGGAGCTTCCGCACAATGCGGATCTCCCGGATCGCGATCTGGCCGTGTTCCTGTCCGGTACGCCGCAGATGGCGGCGTACCGGCGGGACCTGACCTGGGCGCAGCAGTACGCGTCGCAGAACCGGGCGACGATGCTGGCGCTCGTGATGCGGGCCGTGCGGGAGTCCTTCGCGCAGGAGATCCGGTTCGACGAGCCGATCTCGTGCCACCACAACTATGTCGCCGAGGAACACTTCGACGGTCTCGACCTGCTCGTCACCCGCAAGGGTGCGATCCGGGCCGGTGCCGGTGACCTCGGCCTGATTCCGGGCTCGATGGGGACGGGCTCGTACGTCGTCCGCGGGCTCGGCTCGGAGCGGTCCTTCTACTCGGCCTCACACGGGGCAGGCCGGCGGATGAGCCGCAACGAGGCGAAGCGCCGGTTCACGGTCGACGACCTGATCGCCCAGACGGCCGGGGTCGAGTCCCGCAAGGACGCCGGCGTGCTCGATGAGCTGCCGGCGGCCTACAAGAACATCGAGTCGGTCATCGCCGCCCAGTCCGACCTGGTCGAGGTAGTCGCGCACCTCAAGCAGGTCATCTGCGTCAAGGGATAGAAGGGTCTGCCGTGCTCAGGGGACACGGCAGACCCGAGGTGAGGTTCGCCCGTAGGCAAGGGCAGCGGTTTGCTAAACCGTCGGTCGACCGAGGTCGGCCCGTGAGTTCGAATCTCACTCTCACCGCGCAGCACGAGCCCCGTTGGTCTAGCGGGTAGGACGTCCGGTTCTCAGCCGGGAGATCGCCGGTTCGAATCCGGTACGGCGTCAGTCCGGCAAGGCAAGCCGAGTTGGTCTAACGGCGGCCGTCTCGAATCCAGCCTGTCCCCCAGCGGCGGCGTCAGGATTCAACACCCGGCTCTGCCGCTCGAAGGCGCCACTTGCGTACTGAGACGCTCGAGATACTGCGGCCGAGCAGCCGAGCAGCCTCCGATTGGCCGTGCGCCATGACCACCAGATCGTCGGATTCCGTCCAAGGCTTGCGAACGACCTGGTATCTACCTGCCTTCGCTACGGGAGGCACCCACAATGCCACACGTCGGGCAGCTTCCTGCTTCCTCGCCAGGCAAAGCACGTGAGGGGAGTACCAAGCCCAACCAGCCAGACGCGCGGCTGCGAGATTCAGCACCAGGATGTTGTAGACGCCGTCACGGCTGTTAGGGCGAACATTGCGAACAACTCCACACACGTCACGGACGATGTCGCAGACAAAGCCGGCGATGGATGGGCTCGCGGTCACCATGCTCACGAACGGCTCGCCTTTCCGGGTGAACCCGACAGAGCCATCTCCATCGAGCAGTCCTCGCACGTAATCAGGAGTCGCGAGCGTGCAAACTGGCGGAGCAATCCGATCCGTCTTCCGGCCGACCGGAACGCCGGCGGCAGCCAGGGAGCGGCGCGTTGCTTTGTCGTAGAAACGGAGTATCGCCGTCTCGTACTCGTCTGCGAAGTTCGTCGTCCGTTTGCGGTGGCCGATGGACGAGTAGCAGGGCAGCAATGAGGAGATCTTCACGAGGATCTCCTCATCCCTCACGGCGAGCTCGAGCGAGACGCGCCCTTTGCCGTCGAGACTCCCCGAGTGAGTGCCGTCGGTCTGGAGCAGCCCAATCGCGTAGGCCGCATCTGGGTGCTCTAGGTCCTCGAACATGAGAGCAGTCAACCACCTGGATGGGGATACCCGGCCGGCGTCGCCCGCCTGGTTTGAGGTCCGAGGTGGTCAAGGTCGTGGCTCACTTCGCAGAGGCGATCCGTGTGGAGGGTTAGAAGAAGGGTCTGCTGTGCTCAGGGAACACGGCAGCCCCAAGGTGAGATCCGCCGGTAGGTAGCGGCAGCGGTTCCGGGGCGCCTGCAACGACCGTCAGTTTCATGATGATCCCCTGCATCGGTTGCTTGAGCTTGCGTTGCCAAGTCTGGGGTTCCGCGAAGTTGCTTGTCATCGATGTTGCGAAAAGTTGCCAGTCGAGTCTCCCATGCCGCAACCGACTCCGCCTGTCGACGGCTCACGTAAATCCATTGCCGAGGAGGAACCGTCCAGTTGGCACACTCGTCATACCAACCCGTGCAGACGCATACAGGGGAGGAGTCAGTGACCAGTCGGCCAGAGCACATAATGCCGCTGCGGTATCACCCTGCCTCCGAACCGGAGCGAACACCGGTCTGCGAGCGGGAACGGTTCCGGGCGCAGTACGCCTTCTGAAGCCCATCTGGCGACCACGAGTCAGGTTGCATCGGGCCGAACCACGCCGGTCCTAGCCGAACACTCAAAATCGGCTTCTACTTGGGAATTCCCTTATCTATAAGGCGAAACGCGGAGCGGTCCGGTCGGTTTGCTAAACCGTCGGTCGGCCCTCGGCCGGCCCGTGAGTTCGAATCTCACTCTCACCGCGTCGCCGCGTTTTCACCGCGGAGTGTGCGGGTTCGAGTCCCGTCTGCGCTGCGATACCAGAACGAGCAGGAGCGCCACCGATGGAGAGGTGGGCCGGGTTGTAACCCCGGTGCCTTCGGGCTTAGCAGGTTCGAATCCTGCCTCCTGCACTCCAACAAACAGAGAGGAGGACCGGCTATGGCGGGACTCAGGGACAGGAAGCGAGTGCCTGGAGGGCGGACCGGTTCTCCGGTCAGTCAGGGGCATGCGTTGCGGCGGGTGCTGCTGGCGTGTGGGCATGTGCAGCGGGATCGGTTGGCACACCGTGGTGATCACGTCTGGTGCGAGGGCGAGTGCTCCGACTGGATGCGGGTCGTCTCGGTCGACGAGTAAGAGCGAGGCGCCGCCCTTCAGGTGGAGGGCGGCGTTGACCCCTCTGGTAAGGGATGTACGCCGGGCTCTCCGAAGGCTCGGTTCCTGGTTCGACTCCAGGCAGGGGGACTTAGGCGATGGTCGGGTCGTGGTGGACGGTGAGGGTGACGGCCGGCGAAGGCGCTCGGGTCGCGAGGAGACGGACCCGTACGGCGTCGGCGGTCACCGAACGGTTCAAGGGGATCAGGCGGCGGTGGCCGATGGTGGTACCGGTTGCGACCTCAGACCAGGTGCCATCGACCAGCGCGTCGACGGCGAAGGACTCGACCTGCTGGCCAGCGGCGACGTCCTCGCGCAGGCTGACCACGTTGAACGAACCCGGCAGCTCAACAGCCGTTCCGTAGTACGACCGCACGGCCGCCCCAAAAGCAGACAGCGCCTGTACGTCGGGATCCGCGAACCGGCCGCGCCGATCCGGCGGGATGTTCAGCAGCAGTACGGCGTTCCGGCCGATCGACTTGCGGTAGATGTCGAGGAGCTCGGGGACTGACTTCACCGCGTCGTCCTCGGCCGCGTGGTAGAACCAGCCCGGCCGAATGGACACGTCGACCTCGGCCGGATACCAGCGCAGCTCGTCGGCCTCGGCCAACTCCGCAGGACCGGCAACCTCCGCTGCGGTCTCCGCAGCGACCATCCGTCCGCCAGCAAACGGTACGACGCTCCACTCCGTCTCCCGGGCGAATCCGTCTTCGTTGCCGACCCACCGCACGTCCGGTCCACCGACGGCGATCGTTGCCGAGGGCGCCAATCGCCGGATCAGGTCGAACCACGCGTCGAAGGCGTACTCCTGCGCCGTACTGGTCGGGTTCGCCCCATCCAGCCAGACCTCGACGATCGGCCCGTACTGCGTGAGCAGCTCGTACAGCTGGTTCAGGTAGTACCGGTTGTAGTCGTCCACCTCATAGGTGAACCCAGGTTGGATGTCCGAGGCAACCACTGGGCTTCCGTTGCCGTAGTACCCGCCGGGCGCCTTCTCCTGATACAGATCCGCGGGCGAGAGGTAGAAGCCCAACCCCAACCCATGCTCAGCACAAGCAGCGGATAGCTCCGCCATCACGTCGCGCCCAGACGGGCTTGCGGCGATATTGTGCGTTGTATAGCGGGTCGGCCACAGACAGAAGCCGTCGTGGTGCTTGGCCGTCAGGATCACACTCTTGAACCCGGCGTTCACCAACGCCCGCACCCATTGGCCGCACGACAGGTCCTGCGGGTCAAAGACGGCCGGGTCGTCCAGGCCAGTCCCCCACTCCAGATCCGTGAAGGTGTTCACACCGAAGTGCACGAATGCCGTCAGTTCTTGTTGCTGCCAAGCAAGTTGACGTCCGGATGGCCGCACAGCCGAAGCATCCATCTACAGCAGCACCTTGCCCGGGTTCAGCAGACCGGCTGGATCGAAGGCCTGCTTGACGCGTCGATGCAACTCCAGGCTGACCGGCCCCAGCTCATCCTCAAGCCAGCGCGCCTTCAACGTACCGATGCCGTGCTCACCCGTGATCGTCCCGCCGAGCGCGAGCCCGAGCTCCATCACCGCCCCGAACGCCTCCAGCGCGCGAGCCTCCGCTGCCGGATCATCACGCCCGAACACCACCGTCGGATGCATGTTCCCGTCACCAACATGCCCAGGGCAACAAATCAGTACGTCGTACTTCGTCCCGATCTCGGCGATACCCCGCAGCAACGCGACCAGCTTCGACCGCGGGACCGAGACATCGTCGATCAGTGTGATCCCGAGCGGCTCCAACGCCGGGTTGACCAGGCGCCGGGCCTCGAGCAGCATCCGGGATTCCTCGGCATCCGACGCCTCGGCGACCTCGACCGCGCCGTGCGCCGTACAGATCGCGGCGATCCGCGCGACGTCCTCGGCGGCCCGCGGACCGCGGTCGGACTGCGCGATCAGCAGCGACCCGACGTTCGCCGGCAACCCCATGTCCCGGTAGTCCTGGATCGCGCGCGCCGTCGGTCCGTCCAGGAACTCCAGCAACGACGGCCGCAGGCCGGACGCCATCACCGCGGCGGCAGCGGCAATCCCGTCCTCGATGGACAAGAACGTGGCTGCCGCGGTCAGCGCCGCCTCCGGCGCGGGCCGCAGGGTGAGCGTCGCCTCGGTGACCACGCCCAGCGTCCCCTCGGAACCCACGATCAGCCGCGTCAGGTCATACCCCGCGACGCCCTTCGCCGCACGCCGACCGGTCCGGACGATCTCGCCCGAGGCCAGCACAACCTCCAACCCACGCACGAAGTCCGACGTCACGCCGTACTTCACGCAACACAATCCACCAGCGTTGGTCGCGATGTTGCCGCCGATCGTGGACATCTCCCACGACGACGGATCCGGCGGATAGAACAACCCCTGCTCGAGGACGGCGCGGGACAGCTCGGCGTTCACCACACCGGGTTGCACAACCGCGACCTGGTCCTCGGCCGAGATCTCCAGGATCCGGTTCATCCGCGCAGTCGACAGCAGCAGGCAACCGTCGGTCGCGTTCGCCGCACCGGACAACCCGGTCCGCGCTCCCTGCGTCACCACCGGTACGCCGAACTCCGTCGCGATCTTCAGCACCGAAGACACCTCAGCCGTGGTCGACGGCCGCACGAGCACCCGCGGTACGCCGGCCCTGCAGAAGGTCGCGTGGTCGCTCCGATGCGAGTCCAGTACGTCGGCATCGTCGACGACCGCGTTGTCCCCCAGCGCCGAGCGGAGACGATCGATCAGCAAGTCACTCATAAGGTCTCATCCTGTTCGGCCAGCAGTCGCAGGATCAACTCCGCACGGCGCACCCGCTCACGCCCCAACGCCTCCGCGGTCGCGGCCAGATGCGCCCCGACCGGGTAGATGTTCGGCGCGTTCCGCAGCCCCATCTTGAGATACACCGGCGCAGCCACCTTCACGATCTCCGGTACGTCGTAGAACCGCACGTGCCCACCCTGGTCGTCCGGCACCTCGATGTACATGTCGATCGGCACCGAGGTCACCGACCGGATCTCCGCCAGCACCGGCACCGGAAGGTCCGTCGAGACGTTCAGACTCGTCGCGCCCAGCCGCTCGTACAGCCGCGCAGTCGGTGCATTGGGCAACGGCATCAGCACTGACGTCTTCAGGACCAGGTCAGGAGGCAACGACCCGTCGACCTTCAGCTGCCCAAGCAGTTCCAGTACGCCGATATCCCCGACCAGCAGGCTCCGCACGCCCAACTCAACCGCCCGGAACGCGTCACACAACGACGCGGCAACCATCTCGTTGCCGCGCGCAACGCCTGCGACCGCGGCCGCGACTTTGGCCTGCCCGCCGATGTCCCAGGCTGCCCGCGGTCCGAGGAACAGACAAACCTCGACCCCGGCGGACGCGCCGAGCGACAGCATCTCCTCGATCTCGGCGTCGGTCAGCATCATCACGCCGCTGCCCTGCGAGACCCGGTCGACCGTCACCCCGCGCGTGGCCGCCTCCTCGAGCACGGCCGCCATCACCCGCGGTCCCTCGCACGAAGGGATCTCCACCTTGTACGGCGTACCGTCGGCGAACGTGGCCGTGGACGGGCCGCCGGGGCGGAAGCCGCGGTCGGCCAACAGGGCATGCGCCTCGCGAAGAGTCACCATGGCGCAAGCTTCCCCTCGATCGTCAGGTCACCGGCAGCACCGGTGATCTCCAGGTCGAACCGATCACCGGCCTCGGCCAGCAGAGCGGGCGTGACCAGCAACTCGTGCGGAGACAACGTGTCCTTGATCCGCGCCAGCCGCAGCTCGGACCAGTCGCGTCGGCCGCACATCGTGATCGCCGCGAGGACTGCCGCCTCGTCGTCCGCCATCACCATCGGCAGCCGGGATCTGCGCGCTCCCCCGGCTCCGGAGGTCAATGCATTCACGTAGCTGGCCTGCAGATCGATCTGCTCCAACAGCGAGGCCGGCATCACATCCGCCAACCCCAGTCCAGAGGCATTCCCATGCGACGCCTCCGACAGCGCGTGCACACTGATCGCGGCAATCGTCGGCGACTCGAATTCGGGAATGCCGTGCACCCAGCAGCGCCCGATCACGTTCGTGTCCATGCCGGCGCCGGACTTGTCTTTGCCCAGCTCGTCCACCACCAGGACGTCCAGCTCGTCGAACGGCAACCGTCCGAGCAGACTGCTTGCCCGCTGCAACAAGGCGTGCTCGGCCGCGCCCGCGATCCCGTCGGCTGGGACCAACTCGACCGCCGCGGTCTGCTCCAGCGCGTTCTCCAGAACCCCCAGCCCACCAAGGACTTTGCCCTCAGCAACCACCGCTCGCGCCGCGGCCTCGATGTTGGCGCCAAGCGAAGGAATCCCACCGGCGTGCAGCGCAGCTGCGCCCGCGTGATTCCCGAGGCCGATCGCGAGGATCTTCGCCAGCCCGCTCTCGATCGGCCCGTGGAAGTCCGTGTGTGGTTTGACCCGGTTGATCAGCAGCACGCCGTCCGCGGCAGCGGCGATCGCGTCGTGATGAACCGGCGTACCGTCGTCCAGCTTGCCGACGACAACGGTCTCCATGGTCGCCTCGATCGGGCAACCGACACTCGATTGCGTAATCCCGAGCCCAGCCAGCATCTCGCGCTGCCCATCAGCCGTCGCCCCACCATGCGAACCCATCGCCGGTACGACGAACGGCGCGGCACCGGCCGCCAACAGCCACTCAACGGCAGCTCGCACCACCGGCACCAGGTCGTGAATTCCACGGCTGCCCGCCGTCACCGCAATCCGCGCACCCGGGTGAATCCGGGCTCGCAACGGCTCCAACGCAGCCTGCGTGGCAGCCGCCGGATCGGACACGGTCGGCAGGTCGGGCAGGAGCCGGCGAATCGGCGTGACCTGCGGGATCACGCCGTCCGGGCGCAATCCCCGGACGGCCTCGAACGGTCCCCAGCTACTCATCAGTGACTCTGCCGAGCGACCGCGGAGCCGGTGCGACCCACCAGGAAGTCGAGGTCGCAGCCCTCGTTCGCCTGCGTGACGTGGTCAACGTACAGGCGGGCCCAGCCGCGATCCGTCGGCGGTGCGGGCGGCTGCCAATCGGCGCGGCGCTTCTCCAGCTCCTCGTCCGACACATCCAGGTGCAATCGTCGCGCCGGAACATCGAGCTCGATCCAGTCCCCGGTCCGCACAAGCGCGAGCGGTCCGCCAACCGCCGCCTCCGGCGTGACATGCAGTACGACGGTCCCATACGCCGTACCGGACATGCGCGCATCGGAGATCCGCACCATGTCGTCGACGCCGATCTCGGCGAGCTTGCGCGGGATCGTCATGTTGCCGACCTCCGGCATGCCCGGATAGCCGCGCGGTCCCGAGTTCTGCAGGACAAGCACGGTGTCCTCGTCGACATCGAGATCGGGATCGTCGACCGCCAGGTCGTACTCCTCGATGCTGCTGAAGACCAGAGCCTTGCCGCGATGCTGCAACAACCGCTCGGACGCAGCAGACTGCTTGACCACAGCACCGTCCGGGGCAAGATTCCCCTTCAGTACGGCGGTTCCTGCGCCGCTCCCGAGCGGATTCCCGACCGGCCGGATAACGGCCGCGCCTGGTCGCCCTTCCTGACCGGACCAGTCGATCCGCTCGGCGTTGGCCACGTTCTCGCCCATGGTCCGACCGGTCACCGTGATCGCGTCCGCCTTGAGCAACGGAAGGATCTCGCGAAGGACGGCCGGCAGCCCACCGGCGTAGTAGAAGTCCTCCATCAGGTACTGCCCGGACGGCTGGAGGTCGGCGAGCCACGGTACGCCGCGCGCCCACTCGTCCATGTCGTCCAGCGAGAGGTCGACGCCGACCCGGCCGGCAATCGCCAGCAGGTGGATGACAGCGTTCGTCGAACCACCGATCGCGGCATTCGCCCGAACGGCGTTGGCGAAAGCATCGCGAGTCAGGATGTCGGAGGGCTTGAGGTCCTCGTGCACCATCTCCACGATCCGCCGACCGGCGTGCTGCGCCAGCGAATACCGCCGTGAGTCGACGGCAGGGATCGCGGCCGAGCCGGTCAGCTGGAGCCCGAGCGCCTCGGCCATACAGGCCATCGTGGACGCCGTCCCCATCGTCATGCAGTGACCGTTGCTCCGGGACATCCCGGACTCGGCGGCCGCGTAGTCCTCCTCGGTCATCCGGCCGGCGTTCCGGTCCTGCGTGAACCGCCACACCGCCGTACCGGAGCCGATGTCGCAGCCGCGGAACTTCCCGTTCAGCATCGGGCCGCCTGTTACCACGAGGGTGGGCAGGTCGACGCTGGCTGCGCCCATGATCGAGCCGGGCGTGGTCTTGTCGCAGCCGGTGAGCAGGACTGTGCCGTCGATCGGGTTGCCGCGTAGTGACTCCTCGACATCCATGCTGAGCAGATTGCGGAACAGCATCGCGGTCGGCCGCAGCATCGTCTCGCCGAGCGACATCACCGGGAACTCCAGCGGGAATCCGCCGGCCTGCCACACCCCGCGCTTCACCGACTCCGCCAACCGCCGCAGGTGCGCGTTGCACGGCGTCAGCTCGGACCAGGTGTTGCAGATCCCGATCACCGGCCGCCCGTCGAACACCTCCTCGGAGAAGCCCTGCGCCCGCATCCACGACCGGTGGATGAACCCGTTGCGCCCCTCTTCGCCGAACCAGTGCTCATAACTCCGCAAGCCGGACTCACCCGAAGGCACGCCTGCCTTCTCAGGCGTCGGCACACCACCAGGATCCGCCGGTACGCCGGACTCCCGCGGATCGGCGGTCGGGGGCAGGCCCTCGTCGTCGCTCATCGTTCCACCTCCCCGGTGGTCACCACACCGTTGATCCGGCGCGTGATCCCGAGCGGATTGGCATCCCGCAGTACGGCGGGCAGCACCGCATCAGGCGCGTCCTGATAGGCAACCGGCCGCTGGAACCGGCGAGCCGCCGTCACCCCGACGCTGGTGTGGATCGAACCAACCGTGGACGGGAACGGCCCGCCATGGTGCTGAGCCCAGGAGACCGCGACCCCAGTGGGCCAACCGTTCCACAGCACCCGGCCGGCCTTCGCCGTCAGGAACGGCAGCAGCTCAGTCACCAACGCCGCGTCAGAATCCTCGGCATGCAGAGTCGCGGTGAGGTTGCCGTCGAATGCCTCGACCGCGGCCCGGAGCTCGTCCGGACCGTCGTACTCGACGACGATCGACACCGGGCCGAAGCACTCCTCGAGGATCTCGTCCCGGCGCGCCAGCAGCTCGGAAACCGTTGTCTGCAACAAGGTTGCGGCACCGGACGCCCACACGCGAACCCCGTCGATCTTCCCGAGCCGGTCGAGGCCGGAGTCGAACGTGTCCTTGATCCGCTCGTTCAGCATGGTCGAGGCAGCGACGCCACTCGCAGCTTCAACCAGCTTCTCCTGCAGACCATGACCGGTCGGCACGAACAGCAGGCCAGGCTTGGTGCAGAACTGACCAACGCCGAGCGTGAAGGAACCGACGTACCCAGTCGCAATGTCCTTGCCGCGGGCATCGATCGCGGCCTGGGTGACGAAGACCGGGTTCAGGCTGCCGAGCTCGCCGTAGAACGGGATCGGCTCCGGCCGGGTGACCGCGATCTCATGCAACGCCTTGCCTGCCGGAACCGAACCGGTGAAGCCGGCCGCCGTGATCCGCGGATCCTTCAGCGCCACCACACCGACGTCGAAGCCCTGGATCAGCCCGAGCGACCCGTCCGGCGCACCCGCCGCACGCAAGGCCTCGATCATCACCTCA
This sequence comes from Kribbella sp. NPDC058245, assembly GCF_042882005.1. Taxonomy (NCBI): domain Bacteria; kingdom Bacillati; phylum Actinomycetota; class Actinomycetes; order Propionibacteriales; family Kribbellaceae; genus Kribbella; species Kribbella sp. NPDC058245. The sequence goes on along the minus strand of NZ_JBHVWY010000001.1, from coordinate 56,749 downwards.
GCAGTCCGCACCGAGAGCTCCGGGTGCCCCGGATGCGCCTTCACGATCACCGGGCACCCAGCCGCCAGCGCGGATGCGGTGTCGCCACCACACACGCTGAAAGCGAACGGGAAGTTGCTTGCTGCAAAGACCAGAACAGGTCCGAGTGGCACCAGCACCCGGCGCAGATCCGGTCGCGGCACCGGCTTGGCGGCCGCGTCAGCAGTGTCGACGATCACCTCGAGCAACGAGCCCTCGACCAGCGCATCCGCGAACATCCGCAGCTGCCCGGTGCTCCGCCCGACCTCACCCCGCAGCCGCGCCTCCGGCAACGACGTCTCCCGGATCGCGATCGGCACGAGCTCATCCGCCGCAGCATCCAGGGCATCCGCCGCGGCACGAATCCAGCCGGCCCGTACGGCGGGCTCCGCGGACCCGAGCGCGGTCGCCGCGCCGGCGGCCGCTGCCAGGGCCTGCTCGAGCTCGGCGGGTGTGGTGTCGGCGGTCATCGCTTCTCCTCAAAGTTCTGTTCAGCCAGGAACGCAAAGGGTTCCCGACCGGTGGCCACGGTGTTCGTCAAGGTCCCGAGCTGGTCGATGGTGATAGTGATGACATCACCCTCCTGTAACCGGAGGGCAAATTCAGGCACGATTCCGGTGCCAGTCGCCAGGATCACACCGTCCGGGAAGTCGTTCGGCACGAAGAGCACGTCGATCAGGTCCTGCAGCTCGCGGACCAGCTTGGCGGTCGACGTCGTCTCGGTGAAGATGTCGTCGCCGCCGCGGCGGATCACCAGGCCGACCGTCAGTTCTTTCGCGTTCGCAACCTCCCAGGCGGGCCGGATCCCGGTCGCGAGCGCGCATCCACCGGCGAAAAGCTTGGCCTGCGGCACGTACAGCGGGTTCTCGCCTTCGATCGAACGCGAACTCATATCGTTGCAGATCGTGTAACCGACGATCTCACCGTGGCTGTTGGCGACGACCGCGAGCTCCGGCTCCGGTACGTCGTGACCTGAGTCGACGCGAATCCCGACCGGCTCGCCATCCGTGACAACCCGCCAGGCCGGTGCCTTCTGGAACAGCTCCGGCCGGTCCGCGGTGTAGACCTTGTCGTAGACGGACTCCTCGGTGCTCTCCTCCATCCGAGCGCCCCGCGAACGCTCGTAGGTGACGCCCGCGCACCAGACCTCACCGCGACCGTCGATCGGCGGCAACCACTTCAGCCCGTCGACAGAGATCGCCGTACCGGTCTTGCCGGCGGCCGTCCGCAGGTCGGCGAGCGGAAGCCGCAACAGCTCGGCCATGCTGGCGATACCTTCGAGCGGTGCCACCGTGTCACCGGTTCGCACACCGACGACCGGCCGCCCATCGGATGACTGGTAACGGACGAAATGCATGAGTCCACCTCTCACATCGACGTACCGAGCAAACCACGGGTGATCTGGAAGCCGACGTTGCCGGAGGCAACCGCCTTCGGGACGAGCTGACGGCTCGCGACCAGCGCGATCGTCTCCAGCCCGATCCGCGCCTGGTCGGCCGCGTCTCCGGTGGCGACCGCGTCCAGGTCGTCGCCGTACCGGGCAACCGTCTCCGGGTCCTTGCTGAACTCGACGACCGGGACGAATCGCTGCGCCGACAAGGTGCCCCCGGCAACATGCGCGAGGATCTGCTGTACGCCGGACGCGCCGAAGCCGGTCGCGGTCTCCATCCAGTCGGTCCCCGGCATCCGCATCACATGCCAGCCCGGTGCGGCAGGGCGCTGCCCGTGCGCGATCGTCGGACCAACCTCGGCGGCGGAACCGAACGCCGTACGGCGGAAGTTGTCATCGGCAAGTAGTGCGCCGCGGGACGACAACACGACTGAGCCGCCCGAACCGACGAGCTCGCAACCGATCAGGCCGAGCGCTTCGGCAGTGTCCGGGGTCAGCGGACCGCGGGCTTCCAGGCCGATGGTCAGCGCACCGAGATCACCGTCGTACTCGACCGGAGGCTGGAGGTCGAAGCTGCTGAACCAGTCCTTGACCTTGGTACCGACGGCGTCGAGACCACCGTCCGCCTGGATGCTGGCCCAGCCGAAGCGAGCCGGATCCTTGCCGGCCTCGACGAGGCGGGAGCGGAAGTAGTCGTTGTGCGTCTTCTCGCAGCCGTGCTCCAGAAGCAGAGCCATCCGCGTGTTCGAATGCAGGAGGTAGCCGAGCATGATCCGGGCGAACGTCTCCTCGGAAGCGCCGCCGCTGCTGCCGCAGCCCTCGGTGTGCGGGAGCGCGACCATCCGCGTGACCGCGTCGCCGGCCCACTTCTCCAGCTCGGCCTGCCCAGCGAGCCGCAGCGCGATCTGGCCGGAGCAGAGGCTGGTCGGCAGGATCAGACCGACTGCCTCCGGGAGCAGTCGGTCGTCTACCTGCAGGAGTCTGGCGGGTGTGCGACTGGGCACGGTCTGGCCTGCCAATGGCTCACCAGAGAGAGGTGCATCGCGGTCGTCGGCGGGGAGGTCGGCGAGCGCGCGGCTCTGGCGGCCGTCGGTGCTGATCGAGATGCCGTCGCGCGGGCCGCTCTGCTTCCAGTTCCGCCAGATCGACACCTGGCTGTGGCCTGCGCGTTCACCCGCGCTCGGCTCGCCTGAAGCGACCCGGACGGTCAGGTCGAAGGTCTCCGCGGTCAGCTGCGCCATCGGCGTACCGGTGAGGTAGGCGCCAGCGTCCACGTCCATTTCGGCGTGCAGGCGCTCGTACCGCTCGCTGGTGGTGACGAACTTGAGCGTCGGGACGAACGGGAAGTTGGTGATCGAGCCGTTGCCGGTGGTGAAGAAGATCAGGTTGCAGCCGCTGCCGATCTGGCCGGCGACCGACTCGAGGTCGTTGCCGGGGCTGTCCATGAAGATGTAGCCGTTGCCGGGCAGCGGTTCGCCGTAGTCGATGACGTGGTCGAGGCGGACCTCGCGCGGGAGCTTGCGCGCAGCGCCGATCGACTTGAGGACGATGTTGTAGAGGCCGCGGTACACGTTGCCACCGGACGGGTTGCCCTCGGCGGTGTGACCGTGCCAGCCGACGCGTTCCTTGAACGAGCGGATCGTGGTGAGGAACCGCCGGGCGGTGGCGAGGTCGCGGACGTTCTTGAGGACATACGGCTCGGCGCCGATGAGCTCATCGGTCTCAGCCAGTACGGCGGTGCCGCCATGCTTGATCACCTCGGCCCCGACCAGACCGGCGAGCGGATTCGCGGAGATGCCGGAGAACGCGTCCGAACCGCCGCATTGCAGGGCGATCTTGAGGTCGGCCAGCGGGACCTCAACTCGTCGCTGCGCGGCGACGATCGGGAGCCAGGGCTCGATGAGCGTGCCGGCCGTGGTGAGGTCGTGCTCGAAGCCGGCTTCGCGGGTGAAGAACGTGTGCGGGACCTTGATCTCCGGGTAGTCGTGCTCGCGCATGAAGTCTTGGATCGCTTGGCCGGAGACGACGTCATCCGAAGTGTCGACGATCAGCACGGCGCCGACGTTCGGGTTGAGGGTGAAGCCGGCCAGGGTCGCGAGCAGGAAATGCAGGTTGTTCGGAACCTCGTCCTCACCACCCTCAGTGTGCGCGACCGGTACGACGCCGTCGCCCGCGGCCGCGCCGTCGAAGCGCCGGGCAAGCTCGGTGACGAAGCCTGAACTGCGGGAGCTGGTCGCCATCACGACGACGTGATTCCTCGTACCGGCCGGGCCCTGCGAGCGGGGGTAGCCGAGGAACGTGCCGGGTTGCTCGACGCTCGTGACCTGTTGGCCGAGGTGGAGGGCGCTCTCGTCGAGTTCGTACGGGTCGAGAGGTTCGTTGGTGGCAGACGGTTCGGTCGGGAGGCCTTCGACTCCGCGGTCGGTGACCGCCTTGAGGCTGGTCGGCGTACAGATGTAGTCGCCGGGGACCAGGTCGCGCGACGCCCGGGCGAAGGGGGTGTTCCAGGAGGTGATCGCGTCGCCTTGGGAGATCCGCCGTACGGCGAAGCGGTGGCCCTCGAGAATCGTGTGCGGAAGGGTGATGAGGGTGCCGTCGAGCTCGATCTGGGTCCCCGCGTCCAAGCGGCGGGAGCAGATGGCCGCGTTGTCCTCCGGCTCGGGTAGGACGCCGATCTCCTCGAACTTCACCGTGTCTGCCTTCCGTCGGTGGGTGCTTCGGCGCTACCGTGATCCAAATCGTGCATGATGCATGATCCACCCTGCCGAAGACGACCGGCCGGGTCAAGGCCGCATCCGGAGGCTGATCACGTGGATACTGCCGACCGGCGGGTGCTGCGCCGGCAGATGCTCGCCGACGACGTGTACGAGGCGATCAAGACGATGCTGATGGACCACGTCATCCGGCCCGGTGCCCGGATCTCCATCGACGGACTCGCGCGGGAGTTCCAGGTCTCGTCGACACCGGTCCGCGAGGCGCTCGCCCGGCTGGAATCCGAGGGGCTTGCGGTCAAGGAGCCGCTGAAGGGATACCGCGCGACGCCGCTGCTCACGCTGGCCGAATTCGACGACCTCTACCGCTTCCGGCTGTTGCTGGAGCCCTGGGCCGCCCGTCGTGCCGCCGAACTGATCACCGACGAAGGCCGCGACCGCCTGCACGCCGAACTCGCCACCGCGGTCGAACCAACCTCCGTCGACTACGCCGGCTACAAGTCCCTCACGGTGCACGACAACCGCTTCCACACCCTCATCGCCACCCTCTCCGGCAGCGAACAGGTCCGCCTCGCCTTCCAGCGCACCCACTGCCACCTGCACATCTTCCGTCTGCACTACGAACGCGACATCGGCCCTGAAGTCCTCACCGAACACCGCGCTCTCGTCGACGCCATCACCACCGGCAACCCCATCACCGCCGAACAAGCGATGACCACCCACATCCACAACTCCATGCAATCCCGCCTCCGCAAAATCTACGAGTGACCGTCGCCGCCGTACACGGCTAGAGCGGGGTTTGGTGGGCGGCACGAACGACTGCAGGTAGTCACCTTCGGCACACTCGCCGGTGGTTCGTGCAGCGTGGGCATGCATCCGACTGCAGGCACCACCTGCAGTCCGTCGTACCGCGCAGCGACCCGAGCCACCGTGCGGGAGCTGGGTGAGTACGGGATGCGTGTCGCCGGATAGCGGTCTGGCGGGCGGCACCAACGACTGCAGGTGGTCACCTCCGACGTACCCGCCGGTGGTTCGCGCAGCGTGGGCATGCATCCGGCACAGGAACCACCTGCAGTCCGTAGTGCCGCCCAGCGACCCGAGCCACCGTGCGGGAGCTGGGTGAGTACGGGAAGCGTGTCGCCGGATAGCGGTCTGGCGGCCGGCACGAACGACTGCAGGTAGTCACTCCAACCGCGCCTCGCGGTCTGTCCCATTTGGTGGGCTGGCCAGGCAAATTGTGGGTGGGCGAACCGCATGCGGCTAGCTCACCCACACTGGCGTGGGTGAGCCCATCAAATGGGGGTCTGCCCACACTGCTGGCCGAGTCAGGTGTGCGGAGTGAGGTACGCCGGGGACGGACTACCTGCAGTCCTTCGTGCTGCCTACCAAACGGCGTGGGGTTATTCGGCTGGGGAGCCGCCGTAGGAGATTTCGTTGCCGTCGGGGTCGAAGAAGGTGGCGTGGCGGACGCCGTTCTCGTAGGTCTCGCGGGTGGTGGGCTCTAGGCCGCGGGTCGCGATGGAGGCGAGGGTGGCCTCGAAGTCTTCGACGAAGAGGGTGTGCTGGGCGTGGCCGGCGTGTTCGGGGACTACCTCGATGTAGAGGTAGCGGTGCTCGGCGAGCTCCCAGACGGCTTCGATGTCGTTGGGGAGGAAGGCCGGCTCGGCGCCCAGTAGCTGGGAGTACCAGGCGACGGCGATGTCGTAGCTGCTGACGGAGACTCCTGCGAACAGGTCCATCACTGCACGGTAGCTCTAAGGACAGGACATATCAGCCGGCCGCCACGAAAACGGCCGGTCTGAGCGTGCCGGAGTCATCCAGTAGACGTATACGTCCTGTGCTTAGGCAGGGGCGTCGCCGTGGTCGGGGATCTCCAGCTGTACGCCGCCTTGGAGGGCGGACTGGTGGGCGTAAATGCCGGGGAGGGTGTAGCGGGCGGCGACCCAGGCGTTGACGGGCGGGAGGGTCTTGTCGGCGACGGCGCGGACGAAGTCGTCGGCGAGGAAGTGGTGCGAACCCTCGTGACCGTTGTGCAGGCCGTCGAACTCGGAGGGCAGGCGGCTGCGGTCGTGGACCGGGGAGAGGCCGGAGCGGAACGCATCGCGGAGTGCCGGGTCGACGTTCGCCAGGTCCTCGTCGTCGAGGTTGCCGGCTGACGTTTCCATCAGGTGGCTGACGTCCTCGACGCCCTGCTTGTTCTGCCAAACGGTCGTGGTGGCGAGCTGCTCGAAGCTGCCTTCGGTACCGAAGACGCGCAGGCGCGACTCACGGATGTGCGAGGGGTAGCCGACGCGGCGCATCTCGTTGGTCCGCATGACGCCGCCGTCGGCGAGCTTGAACAGCGCGGTCGCGTTCGAGAAGTCGTTGTCGAACTGGCTGATCTCCTTGTCGAAGACCCCGTCGCCACGGTCGTCCTGGACGCCGATGCAGGACACGTGGGTCGCGTGCTGACCGGTCACCGACAGAACGTTGCCGACGGCATGCGTCGGGTAGAGCATGGGCGGGAAGGAGGCGGTCTTCTTCCAGTCCTCGCCACCGGAGTACTGGTACGCCGCGTAGAACCCGAGGTCCATGTCGTGGACGTAGTCGCCTTCGGCGTAGAACACCCGGCCGAAGTCACCCGCGGCCAGGCGCTGGCGACAATAGACCGACGATGGGTAGTAGAAGCTGGTCTCGCCCATCATGTAGGTGAGGCCGGTCTCCTTGACCAGCTCGATGATGCGCGCGATCTGGTCGGCCTGGATCGCCATCGGCACGGTCGAGTAGACGTGCTTCCCGGCCTCCAGCGCCTTGATCGCCATCTCACCGTGGAACCAGCGCTGGGTGAAGATCGCGACCGCGTCCACGTCGGACGCGAGCATCTCCTCGAACGACTGGTAGGTGACTGACACCCCCTGCTTGGCCGCCATCTCGGCCGTCCGTTCCGGCAGGACGTCGGTCAGCCGCACATCGGACACGTCCGGGTGCGCGGACCACAGCCGCAGGAACGAAGGGGCGAACTGGCCGGCTCCGACCACACCGATGCTGATTCCCATGCGGAAGAGCCAATCACACATTTATGTTCCATGGAAGAACAAATTCAGACGTTGGAACGTGTGAGGAGATGAGGGTTGTCGGTGGTGACCCCGTCGACACCGAGCGCGATCGCCTGGTCGAGGGTCGTCGAGTCGGGGACCGGCCACGCGGTGACGGACAGCCCGGCAGCATGCAGTTCGGCGACAAACGCCGATGTCAGGCCGGTGATGCCACACAGCGCCCAGGTCGCTTCCGCCTCCCGCGTCAGAGCCAGTACGTCGGGAGTCGGGCGACCGAAGATCCGTCCAGTCGTCGCCTCGGGGAAGGCGCGTCGTACGGCGAGCAGGATCTCGGGATGGAACGAGGTCACCAGAGTCCGAGCAGCCAGCGCCGGGTCTGCACGAAGCGACTCGGCCAGCACCGGTACGGCGGCCGGCGTCTTCACCTCGGCCTGGAACCGAACGTCGATCGCGGCGACCGTCTCCGCCCAGGTGGGGATCACCTCGCCGAGACCCGCATCCAGCGTGCGGAGTTCGCCGAGCATGAGAGACGCGACCTCACCGGAACCGTTCGTCGTACGGTCGACGATGGCGTCATGCATGATGACGAGTTCACCGTCGGCGCTCACTCGCAGGTCCAGCTCGATCTCGTGGCAACCGTCGGCGACGGCGCGGCGGAAGGACCGCAGGGTGTTCTCGGGTTCAGTACCGAGCGAACCCCGATGGCCGGTGATGATCACGACACCAGTCCTACCGGGTCCTTTCCCGCAAGGTACGCGGCAACGGCCTCAGCAGCGATCGACCCCGCCCGCAAGGCAGTCTGCCGGGTGGCCCCCGCTAGATGCGGAGTCATCACCACGTTGGGCGCAGCGCGGAGGCGTGAATCGGCAGGCAGGGGTTCGACCGGGAAGACATCAAAGGCCGCAGCACCCAACTGCCCAGACTCCAAGGCGTCCACGGTCGCGTCGTAATCGAGCAGACCGCCGCGGGCAGTATTCACCAGTACGCCGCCGCGCGGCATCTGCGCGATTTGAGCTGCCCCGATCATCCCCCGCGTCCGATCGGTCAGCCGCGCGTGCAGACTGACTACATCCGATCGCCGCAGCAACTCGTCCAGCTCGACAACCTCAATGCCTGCAGGGACAGCGGCAGGATCGACGTACGGGTCGGCAACGACGACCGACGCGCCGAAGGCGAGCATGACGCGGGCGACTCGTTGCCCGATCGCGCCGTACCCGACCAGTCCGACGGTGGCTCCATCCAGCTCCGCACCACACTCGTCGTACGCGTAGAGATCGCTGCGCCATTCGCCCTGCTCCAGCGTGCCTTGCAGCCGCGGAAGGTTGCGCAAGGCCCCCATCATCAGCGCGACCGCATGCTCAGCGGCAGCGACGGCATTGCGTCCAGGTGTGGAGGCGACCGTGATGCCGCGTTTGGTTGCCGCAGGCACGTTGACGTTGACCGGCCCGCCACGGCAGACCACCAGGAACCGCAGATCCGGCGCAGCATCCAGCACCCGCTCGGTGAACGGGCCCATCTGCGTGATCGCCAACTCCACTCCCGGCAGCGCCGCAATCAACTGGTCCTCGGCATCGCTCGCTTCGTCCACCTCCGCCACCGGCCCGTACGGCGTGAGCGGCCACGGCAACGTGATCTCGCGGAAGTCGAACTGCACGCCCTCGACCCACTGCAATGCCGAGGCGAGCAACGAGTTGCGGACGAAGTGATCACCGGCAAGCAGAGTGGTGACGGTTCTCATCAAGCTCCTAGAGTCGGCGCGGGATCGGCCCAGCGAGTGCGGGCGTTCTCGATCCGGCGCAGGTAGTGGGCGTAGCCCTCGGCGTAGAAAGCCGCGCGGCCCGGGTCCGGGTCGACCTGACGAGTAGAGGCGATCCATTCGGGCCCGACAGCGTCGAAGCTGCGGCGGGCGCAGATCACCGCACCACGCGCGGCGACCTGTTCGGCAGCTGTCGTGTGCAGAGGCGCGTTCAGCACGTCGGCCAGGATCTGAGTCCACTCGGCACTCCGAGCGCCACCACCGCAGACCGTCACCCGGCCAGTCCAGCCAGCCGCTTCCAGGCAGTGCCGAGCGGCGTACGCGATTCCCTCGCAGGTCGCGCGAATCAGGTCCGCGGTCGTCGTGGACAGCGAGATGCCGTCGAGGGTTCCGCGCGCCCGGGTGTCGACGAAGGGCGCCCGCTCGCCGGCCTCGGACAGGTACGGCAGGACAGTCACCCCCTGCGCACCAGGTGGGCTCTCGGCCAGGAACGCGGGCAGTTGATCGGTACCAGCTCCGACCAGAGCGAGCACGCGGTCGAGCGCCGCCGTACCGACCATCGCAGGCATCGCCCGCAACCACAGACCTGGCGTCCAGGTACCAAGCAACAACCCAGCCGGCTCGCTGTCGAAGGGCAACGTGTCAGTGACCACCTGGCACGCGAGCGTCGTACCGACGGTCAGCAAGGCATCGCCCGGCGTCTCCACCCCAGCACCGGCCGCCGCAGCCGGAAGGTCATAAGGCCCCGCCGAAACCCGAGTGCCGGCAGCCATACCGGTCGACGCATCTCGCAGCTCACCGACTGGACCATCTGGGACGACAGGCGCCAGCAACCCCCGCAGCTCCGAGAGACCAGTCGCGGCCAGCGCCTCATCGTCGTACAAGCCGGTCCGCGGATCCAGGAAGGGCGCCGACGCATCCGAGACATCAGTCGCGCGAACCCCGGTCAGCGCCTGCATGACCACGTCCTTGCAGTACGCCGCAGTCTCGGCCGCCGCGATCACCGACGGCTCCTCAGCCAGTACGGCGGCCAGCAGCGGACCGGATGCTCCCGGGAACATGCGGTTACCGGAGCGCCGAAACACGCGCTCAGCAACGCCATCCGATGTCCACCGCTCAAGAATCGTGCTGCTCCGCGCATCCAGCCACGAGATCGCCGGCCGCACCGCGGCGCCCGCTTCGTCAATCAGCCAAAGCCCGTCGCCCTGCGCCGTAATCGCCAGCACACCCGGCCGGTCCCCCACCACAGACGCCAGCTCTCCGACCACCTCGTTGACCGAGGCAACGATCTCGGCGGTCTCGTGCTCGAACCGGCCCACCGACGGGCGCATCAATCGCGTCGGCCGGGAGGCTTCGGCCAGCGGCCGGCCTTCCGGGTCGAACGCCACTGCCTTGGTCACGGTCGTGCCGACATCGACGCCGACATCCATACGGATCCCCTTCTAGAAGGTGGCGACCTCCACGGTCACACCGTGGTCGCGCAGTGGGCGGATCAGTTCTTCCGGGGTCTTCTCGTCGACCACCACGACATCGAAGTCGCTCAGCGGCGCGAGCCGGTGCAGGGCGGTGCGCTGCAGTTTGGCGTGGTCGACCAGCAGCACCTTGGTCTTTGCCGCGCGCAGCATCGCGCGCTTCACCAGGACGATCTCCTCCTCCTGGTGAAACGCGTGCGTCGGCGAGACCGCTGACACCGAGCAGAACAGCAGGTCGGTGTGCAGTGCCTCGACCGCCTCCGCGCACGGCATCCCACCGAACGAGTCGTGGGTCGCCGAGTAGATCCCACCGAGCGCGACCAGCGTGATGTCGCGACGATCGGTCAGACGGGTGATCGCGGGCAGGAAGTTCGTTGCCACGGTCAACGGCGTGATGTCCTCGAGCAGGTCGACCAGGGCGAGCGCGCTGGTCGAGTCGTCCAGCATCACCGACATCCCCGGCTCGATCATCGTGCGGGCATACCTGGCCAACGCGGCCTTCTCGGTCTGCGCGGTGTTCATCCGGTACGCCACATTGCTCTCGAACACGCTCGTCGGCTGCGCGCTGACGCCGCCCCGATACTTGCGGACCACCCCTTGGCGTTCGAGCTCGTCCAGGTCGCGGTGCACCGTCATCACGCTCACCCCGAACGCCTCGACCAGGTCGTTGGCCGACACCGAGCCGTGCTCGACGACGTACGCGGCAATCTCGGCCTGCCGGCGCGCGGGACGACTCAGCTCACCCTCGGGTTCTGTCGTCATGACGGAGTCTCCATTCGCACTGCGGGAACGTTGTAGGCCTCGAGTCCCACTGTGCCGTCCTGACTGCGGAAGCGCACGAGCGCCGCGGGACCGAGCGCTGGAAGAAGTCTGCGGTAGTCGTTCAAACGCAGGCCCAGCACCCGGCAAACGAGCAGCCGGATCAGTGTGTTGTGAGCGACCACCAGGACCTTGCCACCCTCGACCTCGGCGAAGACCTCGGCGACACGATCGGCCGCCTCGACCGGATCCTCGCCGCCCGGGAAGTAGTCGCGGACCGGATCCGACTCGAAGGCTGCGGCGACAGCAGGCGGCATCTCGGCCAGCCGTTTGCCTTCAGCCGATCCGAAGTCGACCTCTCGCAAGCGCGCGTCCAACTTGGGCTCCAAACCCAGGGCGTCCGCGGTCGGCGCGATGGTCTGCCGCGCGCGCAGCATCGGCGAGCACCACAGCGCATCCGGCGCGAAGTCGATCGCCCAGTCCCGCAACTGCAGCGCCTGCTGCTGACCAACCTCATCGATCGGCAGGTCGGACGAACCGGTGTAGCGGTTGCCGTGATGCCAGGCGGTTCGCCCATGCCGGGCCAGCACGATCGTGGTCCTCATCCGCGGTACCTCCGCGCGTCCAGCTCCGCGACAAAAGCGCCGTACAGGTCGTCGAGCCGACTCGGCCGCGGCTCGAGGACGCGATCGATGCGGACCATCCGCCGGGCCGTCTCGGTCACCGAGCCTCCTTGGGAGGCCGCGAGAACGGCCATCCCGTACGCCGGATCTGCGGCAACCGGAAGCTCAACCGGTACGCCGAGCACGTCGGCCCGGAGCTGGTTCCAGTAGCCACTGCGCGTCCCGCCACCGGTCAATGAGACCTTGCGAACCGGGTCGGCCCCGAGCGCCTCGAGATGTTCGAAGGCGAGCCGCTCGATGAACGCCACGCCCTGCAGGACGGCGACGTACGTCTCCAGATCGCCATCGACCGCTCCCAGCAGGAAGGGCTCAGCCTGCGGTGCGACAAAGGGGAACCGCTCCCCGGTCTTCGCCAGCGGATAGATGACTGCATCAATCGGCCGGGCGGCTCGATCGAGCGCATCGAGGTCTGCACCGGGCAAGAGATCAGTCAGTACGCCAGCGCCGCTGCTGGATGCACCACCGGGAAGCCAGCCGCCATCGGGATGCCGGTGGCTGTAGACCGCGCCGGTCGGGTCATCGAGGAGCTGCTCGCTGACGCCCTTCAGGACGAGCGTCGTACCGAGCACTGAGTTCCAGGAGCCCGGAGCCAGCGCGCCGGCCGCGATCTGGGCCGCGCAGCCGTCGGTCATCCCGGCGTACACGGGCACGCCGGCGGGAGTGCGGCCGAGCTCGGTGCCGGGGCGAACGACCTCGGGGAAGACCTCGATCGGGAGGCCGAGTTTGTCGAAGGCGGCGGTCGGCCAATTGTCGGCGACCAGGTCGTAGCCGGTCTTCAGGGCGTGGCTCGTATCGGTCGCGACCGGGTGCCCGACCAGGTGCGCGGCGACGAAATCGGCACTGTGGATAACGCGCTGATTACTGTCGGCAATCAGATCCAGGACCTTCGGCAGCGCCCAGGTGGGCTGCATCGAGGTCGCCCAGCGATCTGGGTCAGCGTCCACGATGTGGACACGACGGGCGGCCGAGCGGGCGTCGTCGTACATCAGCGCAGGGGTGACTGGGCGGCCGTCGAGGTCGGTCAGCAGGAAGGTGCCGGAGGTCGAACAGATCGCGATGCCGCTCGGGACGGTGCCGATGTCAACCAGGCAGGCGTCGACCGCGTCGATCCATTGCCGCGGATCTTGCTCGTGCCGGACGCCGTCCCGGACGCTGGTCAGTGGCCGGGACGCGCGGGCCAGAACGGTGCCGTCGGGGTCGACCAGCACGGCGCGCACGCTCTGCGTCCCGAGGTCGATGCCGATCCAGGCCACGCCGGTTTCCCCCTGACTGTTAGATCAGTTGAGAAGATAACACCGGCAGACGTTAAGAGACCAGACATGAGTCGGCTCCCGTCGCCTCGGGCGGACGGGAGCCGGTTCGCCGCCCGCCGACTGCGCCTGTAGTAGGCGGGGCGAACAACTGGTGACACGAAGACTCAGGCGTGCATCAGGACAAGCGATGGGTCGGCCGTGGCCAACTCGAGGCGGCCGGCGTCGACGGACCCGAAGGCGCCGAGCGGACCATTGGCCGGGCGGCCGGTGCGGCCCACCCAGAAACCCCAGTCGTCCGGGGCGTCCGGCCACTCGGGATCCGGCGCCCAGCCAGGCGGCGGCTGCCAGCTGTCGCTCGGCGGCTCCGGCCAGTCGGGTGGCGGATTGAATCGGTACACGGGCGGTCCTTCCCAGATTCCCCAGCAAATCTGTGCCGTTGATCCGAACTGTCTGACTGATCAACGACCTGGCGCGCCGAAGGTCACGACTAAATCTTCGTAAAGTTTTCCGGCACGGCGCCCATCTCATCACCAGGACCACGGCCCGGCAAGCAAGAGCTCACTCTGCGGACTGCACGTGCAGCCGCAGAGTTGGTTGCCTCGGTTTCCACAGGCTGTGGAAACCGCTACGCAGACAACCGGTTCAGTAACACTCAGTTGTTGCCCAAGGCGTGCGTCGCTAGGGCGTGTGTCGCTAGGGCGTGTTCAGGCGATCGCGGACACGGTGGTGGCCGGTGAGGGATTCGGCCAGCGAGTAGCCGAGGGAGCGGTAGGCCTCGAAGTCCCACTCGTCGTAGAACTGATCGCTGGTCGGCGACCGCGGGAAGTCCGGGTGCCGACCGGCGTACACCTCGAGATCCCAGTCCAGGTGGCCGGCCATCACCGCCTTCACCATGAAGATCTCCGTCTTGTACGGCTTCTCTTCCCCAGCAGCCTGCGGGTGTGTGGCGATGCCGTAGACCCAGGCCCTGTCCGCTCGCGCCTTGGCGCCGCGGATCATCGGCTTCGGGTCGACGTCGATCTGGATGCCGTGGTCCATCCGCGCCGTCGCGATCGCTTCGGCCAGCGCGCTGAACCGGTCCTCGGCGTCGTTCGACGCGTCGATCACGATCACCTGCGCCGGCTTGCGGCGGAGCGCCTCGACCAGGCCGAGGTTGTCGTAGTGACCGCCGTCGGTGACATAGATCCGCCGGTCGTACATCGACGGCGACCCGATCGCCTCACGCAGCAAGCGATACGGACCAGGCTTGTCGATGATGCTTCCGATATACCGGCTGACATTGGGGAAGAAGCCGGTCACCGGCGGGAACGTGTCATCGACGTTGTTGTTCCAGTACGGGTTCGGCAGCCAGACACCGAGGCGTGCATTCAGTACGGCGAGCAGCAGGCGAACCGGCCTGGTCCGCCCGTTCACGCGACCGGTCAGCGGACTGACCGCGGCACCGCTCATCGCCATCGCGGCCGGCACCGTCACCTCGCGCAGCAGGACGTCCGCCTCGCGTTCATAGTCAGCGGTACGACGACGTCCGCCGTCCGGGAGTGAACGGTCGCCGATGATGCCGATGTCCTCGGCATCGAAGACGAACGGCACGCAGTCGCGCTGGGTCGGCACGAAGTCCGCGTCCTCGACATTCGCGACACCGGCGATCACCAGCTGCGGGCCGGCCTCGTTCGGCTTGGCCCAGTCCGAGTACCGGAGGCGTTTGTAGTAGTCGATCGCGGCCGCGGAACCGTTGGGCTTGCGCTCGACCAGGAACGCGCGCGACAGCCGCTCGCGGTAGAACGAGTGCAGCGACGTACGGTTCGCGTCGGTGAGGACCTTGATGGCAAGGGCGATCGCGCCCAGGATCACCGCCACACCCCAGTCGCTCCGGAACCCCTTGTCGGTCGCATAGCCACCGGTCCAGCGCAGGAGCACGATGATCGCGGCCGCCCCGATGATCGCCGTACCGGCCCAGGGCGCGAGCTTGGTGCGTGCGAACGCGAGGAGGCGATCCCGGAGCTTGGACGATTCCTTGCCTTCGGCAGCTAATCCGTTCCACACCGAGCGGCCCAGACCGATCAGTACGACGACCAGCGCACTGAACGACGCAACCCCTTGTTTAGTCGGATCCACCAACGCCAGCAGGGCGGACGGCAGTCCGGTGTCGCCGGGCAACTGGCCGATCAGATAGAGACCGCCCGGTACGCCGAGGAGCAGGAGCGCGACGGGGACGCCGTACCGGAGGGTGATGCCACTGATCGCGTTCAGCACCTTGCGAACCGGGTCGGGCATCCGGGCCCACCGGTCCCAGATCTTCTCGATCAGGAACATCGCGGCACTGATCACGAGCAGACCGACCGACAACGCGAGGAAGTGCCAGGACCCGCCCGGTCGCCAGCTCACGTGGATGTCGGTGAAGCCCGGGCTGATCACGTGCTGGTTGCCGAGGAACCAGCCGAGCACCCACGCGATCGCGCGCAGCGTGATGCCGATCAGCAACAGGTTGACGACGAGACCGAAGAGGACGGACAGGCCGGCCAGGAAGATCGTGCGGCCGCCTTGCAGCAGGTACCGCGTCTGGCGGCGAAGGCGGGCGAGTTCGGGCGAGCCTTGCGCGAACGGATCCGGTACGGCGCGACGGAGGACGTGGAAGGCGGCCGCTGTGTAGCCACCGCCACTCACGCCGATGACGGTGGAAGCCTTGTCGTACAAGCCGAGTTCGCGCAGGTGCTGGAGAGCGCCGAGGCAGAAGGAGGCTGACCGGATACCGCCGCCCGAGCAGGTGATGATCAGCTTGCCGTTGTCGCGGCTGCTGTCCTGCTGGCTCGGGGTGAACGTGGCCGGCGAGGCGAGCTCGGCGCCGTACAGCTTGCGTTGGCCGAAGCGACTGGTCGCGAAGTAGCAGACCGCGAGGACGATCCAGCCGACCACGAAGGTCGCGATCATCACGTTGGTCAGCAGGCCGGTCGACAAGTCCGCGCAGGTGGTCGCGCCGAAATCGGACCAGAGCTTGAGGTCCTCGATGACATCGAGGACCGCGGCGGCGATGACCAGCCAGGAGCCGATGGCCGCAACTGTTCGCCAGGACTGGCGATTCAGGAAGCGGACGTATTTGTAGGCCCGGTACGCCGCGTAGACGTAGGCCATGATGAACGTCGCGTCGACGAGCAGCGAGAGCCGGCCGGGGACCTCACAGTCGATCCCGGCCTGGACCGCGTTCCGCATCGGCCACTGCACGACCAGCAGCACGATCGCCAGCTGCAGCGTCCTGGTGAACGTCCGGCGCCGGCCGATCTGCTCGATCGTGGCCTCACCTTTGGTGCCCTGCGATTCCCCCAGCATCGCCCCATGATGACGCCCCGTGACCATTCGTTACCAGGTCTCGCCGGTCTCGATCCGGCCAACTTGACATCTTCCCCACCTCACCGCCCCGGTCAGGCGGCGACGGACAGCGCACTGATCCGGTTCAGAACAGTGCCGGTGGCAACAGCCTGTTCCAGCACGGCGAGCTGTGCGCACGCGAGCCGGATCGCCTCCGACTGCGTGCGGCAGCCGTCGGCGTACCAGAAAGGATCGTCGGGCTGACGGTCCTCCGCGTCGTCGATGTCGGCGTACCAGAAGTCCTCCCGGTAGTGCACGACCCGCACCTTGAGCTTCATGCGAGCTTCGACGCCGGTTCCCGCCGGCCGGTTCCGCGGGCGGTATTCGATCCTGGTGTGAGCTGTTTACAACGTCGTACAGGTCCCGGTAGAAAGTGTCTCTACAACGTTGGCACAGCGGCTCGGAAGAGGTCCCGCCATGAGGTTCGTCCGCCCCATCCTCTGCACGTTGCTCGCGGCCGTGATGACCGGCGGCCTCGCGAGTCCCGCACCCGCTGCCGAACCACAGGAGCACGCGGCGATGTCGCAAACCTTCCGGAACCCGGTGAACCCCTCGGCGGATCCGTCGCTGATGTTCTACAACGGCAAGTACTACGTCGCGACCACACGCGGCGACCGGATCGGGATCTGGTCCTCGAACAGCCTTGCCACACTACTGATCCAGCCCGAGACGGTGGTGTGGCGCGACAGCAACACGAGCCGCAACACGCAGATGTGGGCACCGGCGTTCCGGCATGTCGGGAGCCGTTGGTACATCTACTACACCGCCTCCGACGGCGTGGACTCCAACCACCGCATGTATGTGCTGGAGTCCGCTGGCAATGACCCGATCGGCCCGTACTCGTTCAAGGCGAAGATCGCCGACTTCGGTGAGTACGCGATCGACGGCGAGCCGATCACCGTCAACGGCCAGCAGTACTTCGTCTGGACCGGACCGGGTCGCGGGATGGGCGGACCGCAGCAGCTGTACATAGTCCGGATGAGCAACCCCTGGACGGCCACCGGCGCACGCGTCGCGATCCCGGCCGACGGCAGCTGCAACGAAGTACGTGAAGGACCCACGCCGCTCTACGGTCGCGACCGCGTCTTCCTGACGTACTCGACCTGCGACACCGGTAAGCCGGACTACCAACTCTGGATGAAGAGCCTGGCCAACAACGCCGACCCGATGGTCGCCGCGAACTGGCAACAGCACCCGCGCCCGATCTTCTCCCGCAACGACTCCACCGGAGTCTGGGGTCCCGGCCACCACTCGTTCTTCAAGTCGCCCGACGGTACCGAGGACTGGATCGCCTACCACGGCAAGAACACCAGCACCTACACCTACGACTTCCGCACCTCACGCGCCCAGAAGATCAGCTGGAACGCCGACGGTACGCCGAACCTCGGCAGCCCGCTCGCCGCCGGCGCCACCCAGAACCTCCCCTCCGGCGACCCCGGCTCCGCGAACTACTGGATCAACGACACCCAGACCGGAACTGGCCTCAACCAGGTCGAGTACGCCGGTAACTGGAGCTCCGGATCCGGCTGCGGCAACCAGTGCTTCTGGTCCGACGACCACTGGAGCGGCGAAACCGACGCCACCGCAACCATCCGCTTCACCGGCACCCGCGCAGCCCTCCTCAGCGTCAAGGACACCGGCAACGGCATTGCCGCCATCTCCGTCGACGGCGGCCCCGAACAACGCGTCGACTACTACAGCGCCATCCGAGTAGGCGAACACCTCACCTACCTAACCCCCACCCTCTCCCCCGGCCCACACACCCTCAAAGTCCGAGTAACCGGCGACAAGAACCCCTCCTCCGCCGCCCCGATCATCAGCCTCGACCGCATCGAGATCTACTGACGCCGAACCTGCCAAGGCCCCCACGCCACCAGTGGTGGCAGGAGACAGGTCGTTGGGGCTGGAGATCTGTGGTGAGAGGTCTCCAGCCATCAGTGCCTGTCTCCAGCCCCAGTTCCCGGTCCCGACGCAACGCCGTACCAGCGGCTCACCTTGAGCACCGGTCAACCATCTTCGGGGCCCGCAGGTGACTGGCCCGTGCTCAACGTCGTACCCGGAGCGTTGGCGACACCCCGGATGCACCGGTTTGGTTTGGAGGGCCTGGAGCCTGAGAGGATGTCTCGGTGCGGGCGAAGCGGGTGGTACTGGTCGGTGGGCTACTGCTCGCGACCGTGCTTGGCGTCGCCGGAGGTTACGCCACCGGGGTGCTGACCTATCCGTCCTCCGTCACCGTCTCCGGAGTTCCGGCTCCGCTCGGCGGGATCACGACTTCGCCGACCACTACGCCGCTGCCGATCAAGACGGCAGAACCCAACGGGTACGAGGCTTTGGACCCGGACGCGCTGGAATTCCACCGGCTCGAGTTCACCATTGATCTGGTGCAGAACGATCAGGGAGTGGATCCACCGCCGGTGCGGTTGTCAGTGCGGGTGCCGAAAGGCTGGAAGCAGTCGGTGACCGAGAAGGGCGAGGCCAAGTTCACCGACCCCACCGGGACGCGCTGGATCCGGGTGTCGCCGGTCTATCCGGTCAAGCAGACCCCGCGGCAGAAGCGCGACCAGTTGGTACCCAGCCTGCAGTCCTCCATTCCGCACGAGCAGGTCTTCAAGGTGCTCAGCCAGTCCGACGACGTCCCGGTCGGTACCGATGACCAGAAGCGCCGGGTGTCGAAGCTGACGTACTCCTACATCCCGATCAAGTGGTTGCGACCGGTGATCGTGGAATACGTGGCCACCGCCGGCCAGGACGCTGCGAACTTCGAGATGTCGGTGACGGGATTCCCGCTGGACCAGGCCGCGCTCGACCTGATCGCCGAGAGGGCTGCGGTGTCGGTGCTTCCGGAAGGCTGAGATAATCGCCTTCCGCCCAGAGAGACTTTCACGGAATTGTTACCCGGCTGACGCAACCCTGAGCCGGGTCCCGAGGTCTTCTCCAGTAGGTGGGTTTCTGGGGAGGTGGGGCACGCATGGCACGTCGGGGGACAGCATTGCTGGCGTCCGGTCTGGTGGCGATGATCGCTGTCGGCGGCGCCGGTGGGTACGGCGTGGGCTGGCTGACGGCGCTGGACCGCTCGGTCCCGGCGACGGGCAACGCGATGCCACTCGGGCAGATCGCGCTGTCCGCGACGCCGACCACCACACCAACACCAGTTCCGGTCGATCCGCGCAATCCGATCCCGGACAACAGCAAGCCACTCCGGGTGGACGAGCTGAGCTACGAATCGCAGACCTTCACAGTGAAGGGCACACTGGAGTCGAAGATCACGCTGGACGTCCCCGACGACTGGAGTTACAGCGCGCAATACCCGCCCAACAACGCACGCTTCAACGAGCGCACCATCAAGCGCTGGCTGCGGATTGAAGGCGGCTTCCCGCTGACCCGGCCGCCGTCTGCCTCAATGGCAGTCAAGGCCGCACAGTTGCGCAAGCTGCCCAAGAGCCAGCACGTCTCGATCATCTCGCAGGTCGCCGACAGCCAAACGGCCACGATCATCTACAAGTACGTGCCCGGGCCCGAACTGTCGGCGAACCCGATCATGCGCTACGGCATCGTCCGCTGGGTCGCGGCCGACAATGGTGACGTCATGGTCGAGCTCGCGGTCACCGGACTTCCGCAGGACGCGGCGGCGCTGCAGGACGTGATGGATCACGCTTCGGAGAGCGTCGTACGGGAGGACACCACACCGACTCCGTCCTAGGCGCGGAGGCAGGGCCGGCCGCTGTACCACCCGGCCATGTGAGTGCCTCGCCAGCCATATCAGGGGTTCAGCACCGCGGTTATGAGTACCGAACCCCCGATATCAGTGCCTAGCCAGCCAAATCGGGGCGTTCGCCGGGTTGGGTACGGCGCGACGGCGCCGGCGGCGGGTCAGCAGTCGGCGGGCCAGATGGTGCGGAAGATGGACGAACGCAGCCGGTAGAAGCGGCGGCGGGTGGACTGGATCAGGGCAGGGGACGGGCGGAGCCGTTCCGGGGCGATACGCACAGGGGTTTCCTCAGACAACATCGAGCGACATGCGGGCAGGGCGCCCATCCCCCCTGTGGCCTCAGCCGGTGGACCGCACCGAACCGGCGATTTTCCTGGCGCGGTCGCGGTCGTCACCCGGCATCAGAACCTGGATGAGCAACGAGTCGTTGCTCCCCGTGGCCACGACTCGTTGGAGGAGCATACCCCCGCTCGGACCGCATCCTGTCCAGAACTGTTCCTGAACCGTACCGTCGCCCTCGCCCCATGGGGTCGGCTCTTCCTTGCTCGTGCACTGGAAGCTGCTGTCGGTGCTGAGCTTGAGCTGCTGAGCCTTGATGCCGGTGCGGCCGACGAAGACGCCGGCGCCGGATCCCCAGCCGTCCTGCTCGCTGATCCGGACGGCCGGACGCTGCGCGTTGCTGCCCGGGGGCTGCCAGGGATCCTGAGCGACTGACTTCAGCCAGCCTCGCGGCACGCTGAGCGAGAAGTCGCTGTAGTTCACAGCAACCAGCTGGCGCTCGGCGAGGTACCGCTGGCCGACGAAGCCTGCGCCGCCGCCGATCGCCAGAGCCAGT
The DNA here is from genome assembly GCF_042882005.1 of Kribbella sp. NPDC058245. NCBI lineage: Bacteria > Bacillati > Actinomycetota > Actinomycetes > Propionibacteriales > Kribbellaceae > Kribbella > Kribbella sp. NPDC058245. Next base: position 35,765 of record NZ_JBHVWY010000001.1, on the reverse strand, counting down.
ACGGCGGCAATCACCCAGCGGGCTCGCCGTCGCCTCCGCGGTTTCGCGGGAGCGGTGGTCATCAGGGCTGCGGGCTCGGCAGGCGCCGTACTGGCTTCGGTGGACTCCGACGCGGGAGCCGACTCGACAGCCACAGTCTCAGCCTCGGCCGCGGCCTCGGCGGTGCGGGCCTTCTTGGACTTCGGCCGCTTCTTGGACTCGGTCGGAGCCGTGGTGTCCACAGCAGGCGCCGTCTCGTCGTCCGCCACAGCTGTCTCGCCGGCCTTGACGATGGTGGGCTGGTTCGCGTCGCTGAGGGCGGTCACCTCGCCGTCGTCGGACTCGTCGCCGATCGTGATGCTCTCGCGGGTCTTCCCGATGAAGCCATGGGTGGTCTCGTCGAGAGCGCCGACCAGCTCACGGGTGAACGTCGGTACGTCGGGCCATCGCTTCGTCCGGTCGGGATCCAGCGCGCGCACGATCGCGGCGTCGATCTGATCCGGCAGCGCAAAGCCCAGGGAGCTCGGTGGCGGCGGGGCGGTCACCCGACCAGCCGCACCGAGGCCGTCGACCTGGTGGGGCGAGCGGCCGGTCAGAGCGGCGTACGCGACCGCTCCCAGCGAGTACTGGTCGGCGCGCTGGTCGAGCCGCTCACCCATCGCCTGCTCGGGGGCGACGTACGACGGAGTGCCGCCGGGGAGCGTGATTCTCGACACCTCGTCGAGGGACTTGCCGAGGCCGAGGTCGGACAGGACCGCTCGCTCACCGTCATCGTCGGTGCTGCGGAACAGCACGTTCGCCGGCTTCACGTCGCGGTGCAGCAGACCGCGCCGGTGCAGCGCCTGGAGCCCGCGGCCGACCTGTACGACGACGTCGACGGCCTCCGGGAGCGCCAGCGGAGCCTTCTTCAGGCGGTCGGCGAGCGTGCCGCGGTCGGCGTACGTGAGCACCAGGAACGGGCGGCCGTCCTCCAGTTCGCCCACATCGTGGACCTGGACGACGTGCTCGGACTCGACGCGGCGCAGGAACCGGCCCTCCTCGAGGAACCGGCGGCGCACGGTGTCGTCGTGCCCCCAGTTGTCCGCGAGCACCTTGATCGCCACTTCGGCGTCCAGTTGCTCATCGTGAGCAAGCCATACCGTAGCGAAACCGCCTGAGCCCAGGCGTCGGCGCACGACGTAACGGCCTAGTCTGGTTGGGACCCCCATACAAGGCATTATGTAGTACGGAGAGTCCCTGACCGGGGCCGAGACAGTAAAGGCGCAGATGAGCGAGAGCACCAGCCCGACCGACGAGCTCGCCATGCTGGCCGAGCAGGCCCAGGCGGGCGACAAGAACGCGATGGACGACCTGCTCCGGCTGGTCCACCCGCGCGTGCTGCGGATCTGCCGCAGCGTCCTGCCGTACTCGGCCGATGCCGAGGACGCGGCTCAGGAGGCGCTGCTCAACATCGCCACCAAGATCAATTCGTTCTCGGGCCGGAGCAGCTTCTCGACCTGGGTGCACTCGGTGGCGGCCAACTCGGCCCGCTCGACGTACCGCAAGCTGAAGCGCACCGCTCAGGCCGCGCACAACCCGGAGACGATGGAGAAGCCGGACCCGCGCACCACGAGCGTGATCGCCGGTACCCGTCTGGACCTCCTGGAGGCCCTGGAGACGCTCGAGCGGGACCGTCCGCAGATGGTCACCCCGCTGGTCCTTCGCGACGTCTACGGGCTGTCTTACGAGGAGATCGCGGCCGAGGTCGGAGCCCCCTTGGGCACGGTCAAGTCGCGGATCCACGACGCGCGCGAGGTCGTCCGCCCGCTGCTGCGCCCGAAGGACTGATTGCAGGAAGCTGCAAACGTCTGCTGCTGAGCCCCCGCCGGGCATAGCCTCACGGCTATGTCTACGCGGGGGCTGTTTCACAACGGGGACTACCTGAAGCTGCTGACCGGTCAGACGGTCAGCTCGCTCGGTTCGGCCATGAGCGGGTTCGTCTTCACGCTGCTCGGCCTCGCCATCACCGGTTCGCCGGTCCAAGCCGGTCTCGTCGGTACGGCGGCCTCTCTCGGCTCGCTGCTGGCCGCATTACCCGGTGGGGCGCTGGCCGACCGCTGGAGCCGGCGCAAGATCCTGATCGGCTACAGCTTCCTCGGTACGGCGTTGTTCGGCTCGGTGGCCGTCGCCGGGTGGCTGGGCCACCTGACGCTTCCGCACCTGATGGCGGTCACGCTGGTCAACGGCGCGGGCTACAGCCTGTTCATGCCCGCCGAGACTGCCGCGCTCCGGCAGATCGTCGCCCCGGAGGACATCAGTACGGCGCTCGCTACCGCGCACGGTCGGCAGAACGTCGCGGCGTTGACCGGCGCACCCCTCGGCGGCCTGCTCTACTCGATCGGCCGGGTGATCCCGATCGCGGCCGACGCGGTCTCGTACCTGGTGATGGCGATCATGCTGACGACTATCCGGCACCCGTTGCCGGCCACGAAACCCGAGGGCGGCAAGCACGAGCCGATGCTGAAGGCGATCCGGACCGGACTGGCCTGGCTCTTCCAGCACCGTGATCTGCGCACGATCGCCGTGGTGGCGACCCTGCTGAACTTCGCCGCGAACGGGACCATCCTGGTCCTGATCCTCAGCATGCAGCAGCGCGGTGTGCACGCTCCGGTGATCGGCCTACTGGAGACCGCGATGGGGATCGGCGGGCTGGCGGGCGCATTCGCGGCACCCCGCCTGCTGGCGAAGTTCAGCACCGGCAGGATCACCCTGGTCGGCTCCTGGGTCATCACCGTCGCCTTCGCCGCCACCGCGGCAACCACGCGGACCGCCGTACTGATCGTGCTGCCGGCGTTCGCGGTCTTCCTGCTGCCGGCGCTGAACTCCGGCCTGTTCGGCTATCAGATGCTGATCACGCCCGATGGGCTGCAGGGGCGGGCGCAGAGCGCGTTCATGTTCATGTCCAACGGCGCGGCTCCGCTGGCGCCGTTCCTCGGTGGGGTCTTCCTCGGGACGCTCGGTGCCCGGACCGCACTGCTGATCTTCGGCGGCCTGCTCGCGGTGGGCTCCGTTCTCCTGACGTTCAGCCGATCGATCCGCAGCATTCCCCTACTCTCCGAGGTCAAAGCCGCCTGATTATGAGGGGATCTCCGCTCAGTTGCTGGTTCTCCCCTCATTGGGCTCCCCCGCCACCCGACCTTGAGCACGGCTCAACCACTCCGACCAACCTCACGTGGTCGAGCGGTGCACAAAGTGATCCCCCCACCCGACCTTGAGCACGGCTCAACCACTTCGGCGGGCGTCGCGTGGTTGAGGGGTGCACAAGGTGGCTTACGGGGATGGGGATGGGGTTGGGGGCGGCGGTCCGGCGATCGTGGGTGCGTGGGGTGGGAGTGCGTGCGGTTGACGGGTGCGCTTGTGAGTGAGTTCTTCGTCGTCTGGACCCGAAGAACTCACCGCTAGCCCCAGCTCCGGGCATCACGTACCTCAGCCACAGCCCGGACGCCCAGGCAACGTGTACCGCGGTCGCCGACCTCGCCATCCCCCTCAGCCATCTGCTTGGCGCGCGCGAAGCTTTCAGTCGACCGCCGGAGGCGGCCGGTGCCGCGCGGCGGGCCAGGTGAGCGACTCGGCCGGGTACGTCGGGTTGTAGCTGAGGTTGGTTGCGGCCGATTAAAAGACGGGTTGGCTGGGCGATGCGGTGGCTGAGGTGGATGGTGCGGTCGGCGACCGCGGTACACGTTGCCTGGGGCTGACGGGCTCTGGTTGCGGTCGGAAAAGAAGCCTCGCGGGTTCACCGTTGCTGGCCGGCCGGCTGGCGGGTTGTGGTTGCGGTCCGGGAGCGACGCTGGCGGGTTCGCAGTTGGTTGGGGTGACGGGCTTGGAGTGCGGCGAAAGTAGGGCGCTTCGGTGATCGGGCTGTACAGACCGACTGTTGGTAGGCGGACGGAGCGGGCGTGCTGCAGCGTGACAGAGGCGCCGAAAAGAGCGGCTGGTAAGCGTAGTAACAGTCGGTGTGTACGCAACCGGCCGATCCAACTCAGGCGCCAGAGCGGCCGCAGCCCCGGCAACGCCGGGTTACCCACACATCGGGTAGGAGAGCCTGATTTCCGGGGTCTCCCGTTCCGGGCGGGCGTGTGCTCAGATGGGGGCATGAAGAAGCTCATCAACGACCCTGCCGATGTTGTGAGTGAAGCGCTGCTCGGGATGGCGGCGGCGCACCCGGACCGCCTGCGGGTGGACCACGAGAACCGGATCGTCTACCGGAAGGGGGCGCCACGACCGGGGAAGGTCGGGCTGATCTCCGGTGGTGGGTCCGGGCACGAGCCGCTGCACGGCGGATTCGTCGGGCTCGGGATGCTGGATGCCGCGTGTGCGGGTGAGGTGTTCACCTCGCCGGTCCCGGACCAGATGATGGCGGCGACGAAGGCCGTCGACACCGGCGCCGGCGTACTGCACATCGTGAAGAACTACACCGGCGACGTGATGAACTTCGAGATGGCTGCCGAGCTTGCCGCGGCTGACGCCGGTACCGAGGTGCTGTCGGTGGTGACGAACGACGATGTCGCCGTCCAGGACAGTCTGTACACGGCCGGCCGTCGGGGCGTCGGCGTCACCGTGTTGCTCGAGAAGATCGTTGGCGCGGCCGCCGAGGAAGGGCGTTCGCTGCGGGAGGTCGCGGACCTGGCTCAGAGGGTCAACGACAACGGCCGCAGCATGGGGATGGCGCTGACGTCGTGCACGGTCCCGGCCGCGGGCAAGCCGACGTTCGACCTGGCCGAGAACGAGATGGAGGTCGGCATCGGCATCCACGGCGAGCCCGGCCGCCAACGGTTGCCGCTGGCACCGGCCCGGGAGGTCGCGTCGCTGCTCGTCGATCCGGTGCTGTCCGATCTTCCTTATGCACAAGGCGATTCGGTCATTGCCTTCGTCAACGGCCTGGGCGGTACGCCGTTGCTCGAGCTGTACCTGATGTACAACGAGGTAGCCCAATTGCTGGAGCGCGCCGGGATCACCGTCGCCCGCTCGCTGGTCGGCAACTACATCACCTCCCTGGAGATGGCCGGCTGCTCGGTCACGCTACTGAAGGTCGACGACGAACTGGTCCGCCTCTGGGATGCGCCTGTTAACACGCCCGGCCTACGGTGGAACGCATGATCGATAGGTTCACCGACTGGTTGCGGGATGCCTCGAAGGTGCTGCACGAGAATGCGGCGTACCTCACAGAGCTCGACTCGGCGATCGGGGATGCGGATCACGGCGCGAACATGGATCGTGGGTTCGCGGCAGTGGTGGTGATGCTGGACGAGACCTCGTTCACATCGGTCGACGAGTTGCTGAAGAAGGTGGGGATGACGTTGGTCAGCAAGGTCGGTGGGGCGAGCGGGCCGTTGTACGGAACGTTCTTCCTACGCTTCGGTACGGCGCTCGCCGGGGTACCGGTGACCCCCGAATCGATCGGTGCGGGGCTGCGGGCCGGTGTCGGCGGGATTCTTGCCCGCGGCAAAGCCGAATTGGGGGACAAGACCATGTACGACGCCTGGGCGCCTGCTCTTGACGCGTATGACGCAGCAGTCGGGGATGGTCTTGCGGCCGCGCTCGGCGCTGCTGCCGAGGCTTCGGCCAAGGGGCGGGATGCGACCGTGCCACTCGAGGCGCGGAAGGGGCGGGCGAGTTACTTGGGCGAGCGGAGCGTCGGTCACCAGGATCCAGGCGCTACGTCGACCACCCTGCTGCTCGAGTCAGCCGCGCGGACGCTCGCATGATCGGCATCGTGGTGGTTTCGCACAGCCATGCGCTGGCGACCGCGGCTGTTGGACTGGCCGCCGAGATGGTTGCCGAGGGCAAGCGGCCGGTGATCGCGGTGGCGGCCGGGCTGGACGAGACGACGTTCGGCACGGATGCGGTGGCGGTCTCCGAGGCGATCGCGGCGGCGGAGTCAGCGGACGGCGTACTGGTGCTGGTCGATCTAGGCAGTGCGGTGCTGAGCGCGGAGCTGGCGCTGGAGTTCGTCGATCCGTCGCTTGCTGAGCGGGTGCGGTTGACGAGTGCACCGTTGGTCGAGGGGCTGGTGGCAGCGGTCGTGACCGCGTCGACCGGCGCGTCACTGGACGCGGTTGCTGCTGAGGCTGAGCGCGGGTTGGTGGGGAAGCAGGAACATCTCGGCGACAGCCCCGCTCCGGAGTCGGGTACTGCGGTCGAGTCCGGGCAGAGCATTGAAGTTGTCGTGAGCAACAAACACGGGCTGCATGCGCGTCCGGCAGCGCGGCTCGTTGGGCTGCTGCACGAGTACGACGCTCGGGTCACAGTGACGAATGTGGACACCGGTCACGGGCCGGTCGACGCCGGCAGTCTCAGCATGGTCGCGACGCTGAACGCGATCCGTGGGCACCTGCTGCGGTTCACTGCAGAAGGTCCGGAGGCGGAGGCAGCCCTGGCCGCGATCCAGGATCTGGCCACTGAGAACTTCGGGGACGACGAGCCTGCCCGCTTCCCGGCGCGCCTAGGCACGCCGGCGGGAGACAACGGCGGATCCGGACTGGACGTCGCGTTCGGTCCGGCCGTGCTTGCCAGCGGCCTCGTCGACGTCAGCGGATATGTTGCCGGAGACAACGAATCGGAGCGCCTGGAAGCAGCGGTCGAGGCGGTCGCCGCGGAGCTGCGGAGGCTGCGCGACGCGAGTCCGGACCTCGCTGGGATCTTCGAGGCCCAGCTGGCACTGCTGACCGATCGCCAGCAACTGAAGGAGATTCGCGAGGTTCTGGTTCGCGGGGCGTCGGCGGTGAACGTCTGGCAGTTGGTTTTCGACCGGCTCGCGGAGCGGTTCGAGGCGCTGCACGATGCGTACCAGCGGGAGCGCGCACAGGACGTTCGCGCGGTACGTGATCGGGTGTTGCGGCACCTGACGGGCACCACGGAGGACAGCCCGATCGAGGTCGAGGCCGACCAGCCCGCCATCCTCGTCGTACCGGAGCTGGATGCGGCGACGGCGGCGATGCTCGACGGACATCGGTTCGCAGGCGTTGCGGTGCGGGCAGCCGGGGCTACTGGGCACGGTGTAATCGTGGCTCGGTCGCGTGGGATCCCCCTGATCACCGGGATCGGCGACGTGGACGTGCCGGCCGGCGCTGTGGTCGCGTTCGACGCTCGCAAGGGTTCGTTCGAGATCGAGCCCGATGTGGAGCGGGTCCGGATGACGATCGCCGAGCGCGAGGCCGAGCAGGAGCAAGCAGCAACGGAGGCGGAGCTGCCTGCGGTCACCATTGACGGCCGCACGGTTGCAGTACTGGTCAACGTCGGTACGGTGCAGGACGCGCTATCGGTGCGGGGCGCGGAGGGGTCCGGGCTGGTGCGGACCGAGCTGCTGTTTGGGGAACGCCGTACGGCGCCGACCGTTGCCGAGCAGGTCGAGGCGTTCCGGGCGGTGGCCGCGGCGCTGCCGGGCAAGCCGATCACGATCCGCACGTGGGACGTCGGCGGCGACAAGCCGCTGCCGTTCATGCCGCTGGACCACGAGGACAACCCGTTCCTCGGCGAGCGCGGGCTGCGAGCCTTCCGGCGGCGACCGGAGCTGCTCCGCGACCAGCTCGAGGCGGTCCGGCAGATCGCGGCCGAGATCCCCGTGCACGTGATGTTCCCGATGGTCACCACCGCCGACGAAGTCGCCTGGGCGCTGGACGAGCTCGGACCGCGTCCGGATGGCCTGAAGGTCGGCATCATGATCGAGGTCCCCGCAGCGGCCCTGCGGGTGGCCACGCTGACCACGGACCTGGACTTCGTCAGCATCGGCACGAACGACCTCACGCAGTACGTCACCGCGACCGACCGGACGAATCCGGCCGTGGCCGCGCTGGCCGACGGGCTGGACCCGGCCGTGCTGCAGCTGGTCGACCACGTCGTCCGCAACGCCGGCGTACCGGTGGGAGTGTGTGGTGACCTGGCCAGCAACCCGCAGGCCGCCGTCATCCTCGCCGCGCTAGGTGTGCATGAGCTGAGCGCTATAGCTCCGCAGGTGCCGCTGGTGAAGGCCAGACTGCGGGAGGCCGATCTCAGACTGATCGACACGGCCGCAGTGCTGGCTGCGCGTGATGGCGATCAGGTGCGCGCGTTGCTGTAGTAGCGCAGCTCGACCAGGTTGAAGCCGGACGTGGGCTCCGGCTTGGCGGGGAGCGTGTAGCTCTCGCCAGGCTCGAGGTAGGTCACGTCCGGGTTCGCCAGGTCCAGGTCGACCACCAGCGCCGGGTACGCGCCGGTGTGCCAGGTGTAGGACTCCCCCGCGTCCGGCGTCACGTGCTGCACCCGTACGTCGTCCTCGTCGACGACTACCTTCGTCGGGACCTCGCCCACCTCGTCGAAGCCCGCCTCGGCGCTGGCGGCTGCAGTGTAGGGCTCACCGGACGCCTCCTCACCGAGATCCAGTAGCTCGATCAGACGGTTCAGGTACGGCGCATCGCCGTCGTTCGTGAGCATGTGGACCGGAGACACCGGGCGGTAGACGGAACCACCCACCGTCTCGCTCAGCTCACGGGCTGCGCTCCCGTCCAACCAGTCCATGTGGCAAGGGGACGTGGACAGGCACAGGACGACGTACGGGTTGTGGTGCAGGTGCCAGGCCTGTGCCTGTCCGGGAGCGAGCGAAACCTCCCAGACGCGGACGCGGGAGTTCTTCAGCAGCACTCCGGTCCCGATCTCACCGAGTACAACCTCAGTGCCGTCGGGGGCGGTCACGGTGGTGCCTGCAGTCATTGAGTCTTCTCCTCGATCGATCGTTCCATGGCGACACCGGCGAGCTTCACGCCGTCCGGCATCGGCAGTTCGGCTTTGCCCACCTCGACGAACCCAAAAGCCTTGTACAGCGGCACTCCGGGCAACGTCGCCATCAACGCGAGCCGGGTGAACCCCTCCGCCTGCGCAGCCTCCGTGCAGGCGGTCAGGATCGCTCGGGCCAGTCCACGCCGCGTCCAGTCGCTCCGCACGAACATGGCTCGGATCCGCGCCGGTTCGGTCGCCGGGTCCAGCAGTCGTTCGTCGGCACCCGCCGTACTGGCGTTGAACAGCTTGTTGCGTCGACTCCACCCACCACAGGCCACGATCTCGCCACCGACCTCATGCACGTAATACGTGCCGTCGTCGATCAGCGCCGGATCCAGCGTGGTGATGTGCTTCGCCGCACTGGCCGTCTCAACAGCGTCATGGAACGCCGGAAACAACTCCAGCACCGACGCTCGCCCCAACTCAGCCACCGCGGCGCTGTCCTCCCGCACCGCCAACCGCAACACAGGCTCCACACCCCCAGGCTAATTCACCCTGCGGCGAGCCCAGGACCAGACCAGGTAGTTCCACACCACCGCTCCGCCGACAAGGATCAGGCCGAACACGACATCGTCTACGTCGTCGTGGCCGCTGATCAGCGCCAACCCCATCAGCCCGAAGAACACCGACACGATGGAGGTGCAGCCTGCAGCCCCTGACCGCCACCCGGGTGCAGGCTGCCCCGCCGACGCCTGGTCCAGCACCGGCTGTGGCAGGCCTTCGAACACTGCGCCGAGATCATTGCGCGTGGTCGCAGCCAACAACAGGTCGGTACGGCGATGCAGCTCGGCGATGTCGATCCGCCCGAACCCGAACTGCTCGGCCAGCGCAGTCGAGCAGGCAGCCCGCTCGTCGTCACTCAGCCGCTGCCTCGACGAGCGGACCTTGGCGGCCGGACGGCGGCGTCCCTGCACCGCCTGCGTGGCCGCCGCACCCAGCACCTCCCCCAGCGCGCTCATCGGCGACTCGGCGAACTCCCGGACCAGCTTCAGCCGCCCGATCCCGCCCTCCGTCAGCCCGTACTCCGCCGGCAGGTTGTCCTGCGGATAGCGCTCGACGAAGGTCTCCTGGATCAGCTTGTCGAGTGCCGCCTGTACGTCGTGGTCCGGCGCACTGGTTCGCCGTACCAGCTCGGCCCGGCTCAGCGCGACGTGCTCCAACTGCTCGACCAACGCCTGCTCCAGCGCCGGGTTGCCTTGCTGCTGGGGCGGCGTCTCCCCCGCCCATGTCCAGGTGACCAGCCGCGGCTCCTGTGGCGCCTCCGGCTCTTCGCTCGGCGCCTTGCGCCACTCCCGCCCGGCCCGAGCCTCGGAGTACTCGCGGTGGCCCTTCAGGCGCTTCACACCAGTCATCGTCAACCGGAACGTCGCCGGCTCAGCCCCCTGCGGCTGGCGACGCACCAACCCGCGCGCCACCAGCGGATCGAGCACCAACTGCACTGCCGTCTCCGACACCCCAGCCCGCCTGGCCAGCTCGGCCTGAACCAGCTCCGCCCCCTCAAGATGCGCCAACACCGCAAACTCCAGCGCCGAGTTCCCCACCCGAATCCCTCCGTAGCCCCAGACCCCCATCCTCCCGCAGGACAAGGGCCCGAAGCAGCCTCACCTCAATGCCAAAAGCTGCAGAAAGCCTTCACCGACCGCGCCGCCACCAGCGCCGCCGCGGTACCTCGTCGACCGGGCGGGGCGGTTGGCGTGGTGAGGGTGGCGGTAGTTGCTGGAGGGCGACGAGGTTGAGCTTGCCGGCGCGGCCGTCTGGGGTGGCGAGCAAGCTGCGGACGAATTCGATCCGGCTGCGACCATCTGGGGTGAGGTGGTAGGTGTCGGGCAGGTTGTCGTGGTGGCGCACGCTCACGCAGCGCCACGCAAGCAAGGCTTCTAGAGCTGGCCGCAGGTTGCCGGGTGACGTCCTGAGGCGCGCCATGAGTTCGTCCTGGGTCAGGCGGCCGTGCTCTAGCTCTCGCAGCACTGCGTGTTCCACTGCCGCTCGTCTGTTGTCCGCCCACTTCAGCTTCGGTGGAGTCGCGGCTTCGGTGACGGGAGCTTGTTGTCTCCAGTCGTTGGCGGCTTGTTGTTCGGAGAAGGTGCGGAGCCGCATCAGGCGTGCGGCTCCGCGGTGCGTCAGGTGGTGGCTGGTGGGCTCGTGCTCGTCTGGCAGGGCGGTGACCAGCCCGTCGGACACCATGTCGTCGAGGAGGCGTTGTACGGCGCTCTCCGACGCACCGGTCCGGCGGGCTAGTTGGGCACAGATCAGGTCACCGTGCTCCAGGTGCGCCAGAACCGCGAGCTCCAGTGCTGTAGTCCCCACCCGGACATTCTCACCCGAAGGCGAGGTGCAGGAGTCCTCCAGAGAATGTCGGGCGCAGGACTGCCTCCACTCGGACGTACTGTGCTCGGACCGGTTTGAAGGTGCTGGTGTTCAGGCGGTCGCGGTCTACGCCGTACGGCGTGGGGTTCGCTACGGGCCGCCAGGTCGAACCGTCTAGCCAGAGGACGCGCCAGGAGGCTGGGACTCGGCACTGGCCGAAGCCGGTGTCGTCGAACCAGTACGCCGATGCCTGGCGCAGGTCGCGGAGCTCACGCAGGTCGTACTGGATCCACTCCGTCGAACCGCGCCGGTCCCACCAGGTGAAGCGCGGAATGGACGTGTCTGCTGAGGAGGACGGTAGGCGACCATCGTCGGCTGCTTCGAGTGAGTCACCGTCGAACACGTGCGAGGCAGTGATGCGGGTACGGCGCTTCCAGGGCGTGCCGGTGGTTGTGGCCTGGGGGAAGGCGGTGATGCGGAGGCGGGCGGCGCCCATGGGGATCAGGGTGACCGTCTCGAGTGCCTCTGAGGTTTTCGCCGGGCTGGGCTGCAGTAGGCCGACCACGTTCTCGCTGTCGGTCTCCCACTGCGGGATGCGCCGCGCCTGCGTGGTCAACGTCAGCGGTACGCCTTCACGAGTGAACGGGTCCGCACCGGCGGCGGTACGGCGTCGTACGACATGGAAGGGGGAGCCGGCGACCAGTCCGTAGTTCCACGCGGACTCCGGATGGACTGCGAGCTCCGGCCAGTCCGCCGTACCGCCGATCTGTTCGTAGCGTTCGTCAATGGCCAGTGAGTAGGTCAGCGGACCACGGTTGACCGTGACCGAGTCATTGTTGTCCGCCCACTCGCGGGTGGTGACCTGCATCGGCAGCACCAGCCGGATGCGGTCTCCGGACCGCCATGCGCGGTCGAGCTTGATCCAGCCGCCCTCAGCGCGCACGCGAGAGCGCTCACCGTTGACGGCGACCGAGAACTCGTCAGCCCAGCCAGGGATCCTTAAATACAAGGGGAAACGGGACGTGCCCTGCACGGTGAAGTTAATGGTGTCGCCGAATGGGTATTCCGTGTCCTGCTCGATGCTGACGGTCTCACCGCCACCCACCTTCGCAGTCACCTTGCTGGCGGCGTAGAGCGAGGCGGCCAGACCGTTGTCGGTAGTGGCCAGCCACAGCTCCTGCGCGTAGTACGGCCAGCCCATGCCGTAGTTGTGCGGACAGCACCGGTACTGGTGGATGCCGTACTTGTAAGCCAGCATGGCGAAACCGTTCTGGAACTGCCCATGCTTGATGGTGTCGTCGAGCTCCACGCTGTTCGCGCAGGTGATGTAGTGCATGACCTGCTGCTGCGGGTCGTACGACGCAGTGAGCGAGTTGAACGCCAGTTCCTCACACCTGTCGGCCCACACGGTCTCACCGGTGAAGCGGGACAGCATCTCGAAGCTGTGCATCAGCTCGACGATCCCGCAGGTCTCGAACCCCTGCCGCGGGTCACCAAACCCTGGCCGCGAGTTCTCGTCCCCCGCGAACCCACCGCCCGGGAACTGTCCGTACTGTCCCATCACCGTGTCGTAGTTCCGGTACGTCGCCGCGCGGTGCTGCTCGTTGCCTGACAAAAGCCAGTACTGCAAGGGCTCTCGGAACCCCTGTGCCAGGTTGACGTTGTGCCAGGTCGGAATGCCGTTCACATAGTCAGCTGAACCGGAGTGCATCTTGTTGACCAGATCGAGCAGCCAGGACTCACCGGTCCGGTTGTAGAGCCAGTAGGCGCTGTCGATGTTGTCGCCCCAGCGGAACGCACCCCACGACCGGTTGAACACCTCAGCCGGCTGCTGGTTCTGGAACCGCAGGTACTTCGTCATGAACGGTACGACGCGCTGGTCGCCGGAGTACTCGTACCAGGACCGGATCGCCCCCAGCAGCGGCATGCCCGGCCAGAAGTCCGGACCGCCTTCCAGTGCTGTCCGGAGCCGGTCCGGACCGAACCAGCCGTCAGCAGCCTGCGTGCGCAGGATGCCGTCGATCCACCGCTGGGCTCTGGTCAGTACGCCGGTGTCTCCGGTGACGTAGCCGAGGTCACCGAAGCCGCGAAGCCAGTACGGCAGCTCCTCCCAGGCGTCCTTGGTCCGGTCGACCCAGCCGTTGGTGTCGTAGACGAGGAAGTCGGAGATCTCGTCGTACCGGCCGTTGAGGCCGTTGACCTGGAGCTGCAACTGCTGCTTCAGCCAGCCGCGTGGCTCGATCGCACCCGGCGGCAGCTTCTGGAACGGCACGGGGCGCAGCGGCTCGCGCTGCGGAACGTAGTAGCCACCGCGACCGGCCGGTGGGCCGAGTGGTCGGGCGGCTTCGGCTGTGGACGGTTCGACGGCGCTCATGGCAGCCGCCGCGGCGAGCGTGACACCGAGGAATTCACGACGGGGCAGTCCCTTCGAAGGGGGCATAGCGCTACCTGCTTTCGGGTGATTCGGGGGCGGACGATCACACCAGAACGGAAAATCAGAATACGTTTTCCGCACTGCTAGAGTAACCCCATGAAGCGCCCGGCGGTACGGATCACGGATGTCGCGGCACTGGCCGGCGTCTCTGCCGGAACGGCCTCGAAGGCGCTCAACAACACCGGCCAGCTCAGTCAGGAAACACGCGAGCGGGTACGGCGTGCGGCGGCTCAGCTCGGCTTCACACCGGACGTCCGCGGCCGGGCCTTGTCGTCCGGGCGCACGTTCACGGTCGCCCTGCTGACCACTGACAGCTCGGGGCGCTTCAGCATCCCGATCATGCGTGGCGTCGAGGACGTGCTGAGCGCTGGTGAGCTGGCGACAGTGCTGTGCGACACCCGCGACGATCCGCTCCGCGAGCAGAGCTATCTGCGGTCACTGGTCGCGCGTGGGGTCGACGGCATCGTGGTGACCGGACGCCGTACCGAGCCGCGCCCGCCGATCGACGTACCGCTGCCGGTCGTCTATGCACTGGCCGCGTCGACGGATCCGGCCGACGCCTCAGTGATCGTCGACGACGCAGCTGGCGCAGCTGCCGCAACCACCCACCTCGCCAACCTTGGCCGCACGCGGATCGCACACGTCACCGGACCGGCCGACCACCGCTCTGCTGTCGAGCGCGCCCAGGCGGTGCGCAGCACTCTGGCCGGTGAGCCGCTCTTCGGTGAGTGGAGCGAGCAGTGGGGGCGCCAAGCCACCGATCTGGTCCTCCGCACTCACCCTGACATCGATGCGATCAGCTGTGGCAGTGACCAGATCGCCCGCGGTGTCTGCGACCGCCTCCGCGAGCTGGGCCGCGCCGTACCGGCTGAGATTGCTGTCACCGGCTACGACAACTGGCCAGTGATGGCGCTGGCCAGCAGGCCCCCACTCACGTCGGTGGACCTGCGCCTCGAGGAGCTCGGCCGCCGGGCCGCACACCTGCTCCTGGATGCGATCGCGGGCAACCCGCATCACGGCGTACTAGAACTTCCAGCACAGCTCGTTCCGCGGGAATCGACGCTGGGTGCCTGACTGTTACTGTCCTAGATGAATCTTCAACCTCTAGGGAGCGCACCGTGTCGTCAGCGTTGATCGTCGGAGGCAGCGGCGGACTGGGGCGGGAGATCGCCCGGCATCTCGTGGAGCGCGGTGACGACGTGATCGTCACCAGCCGCTCGGCCGATCGCGCGACGGAGGTCGCTGCGGAGATCGGCGCCCGCGGCCTGGCCATCGACCTGACCGCACCGGAGACCATCGAGAAGGCGCTGGCCGAGGTCGGCGAGCTGGACCACCTGGTGATCACCGCGATCGAGCAGTCCGGCAACACCGTGAAGTCCTTCAGCATCGAGGACGCGATCAAGGCGTCGACGGTGAAGCTGGTCGGCTACACCGAGGTCGCCCGCGTCCTGCACGACCGCTTCCGGCCGGGCGCATCGATCGTGTTGTTCGGCGGACTCGGCGCGGTTCGTCCGTACCCGGGCTCGACCATGATCACCGCGACCAACAGCGCCGTCTCCGGCGTCATGCGCACGCTGGCCGTCGAGCTCGCTCCGGTGCGCGTGAACGCGCTGCACCCCGGCGTCGTCGGCGACAGCCCGGCCTGGCGTGAGCGCGACCTCGCGATGGTGACCGCCCGGACCCCCACCGGCCGCGTCACCTCGACCGCCGAGGTCGTCGACGCGACCGACTTCCTGCTCCGCAACGGCGCCGCCAACGCCATCGACCTGCACCTCGACGGCGGCACCCGCATCGTCTGACCTAGCGTCCGAAGACTCGCTGACGTCGTACGCGAGTCGTTCGGACGTTAGCGTTTGGCTTGCTCGCGGCGAGGCTGGGAGGCCCAGCGGTAGGCGATGAGGGACCAGGCCAGGGCGGGCAGGCCGAAGATGGCGGCTGCGATCTCGCGGCCGAACACGAGGAAGATCAGTCCGAGCAGCACGAACGGCACCGCCGTCCAGACCGCACCCACGAACACTGCCCAGCGCCAGCGGCCGGGTTGTTTGGGGCGCGGCTGGTACATCGACGGTGCCGGCAGGCCCTGGAAGATCGGCTGCAGATCCGCATGGGTGACCGCGTCGTTGAGCTGGTCGACCCGCCGGTGCAGCTCGAGCTCATCCAGCCGCCCGATCGCGAACTGCTCGGCCAGCTCGTCCGTGCACACCCGGCGTTCCTCGTCGGTCAGCCGGATGTTGGCAAGCTTCCGCCGCGCCGCCACCACGCGCGCCTCCTGCCCCGCCGCCGCAGCCATCCCCATCAGGTCAGCCGGCTTCACCGGACGCCGCTCCACCATCCACCTCACCTCACACTCTCCCTTCGAGTGTGCCAGACGATGGGGCAGCGACAACTTCACCGGAGATCCCCTGAAGTTGCCCCTTCTCCCCTCGAATTTTGGAGGGAGAAGGGACAACTTGAAGGGAGATCCCCTCAAATTGCCGGGGAAGGGGACGGGCGGGACCGCGGTGGGGAGGGGACGGCGGGGAACTGCGGGGGCGAGGGGGTGAGGGGGGTGAGGGTTAGGCCATGGCTGCGGGGAGGGTGGCGGTCCAGGCCTCGCGGAGTTCGGTGAGGGAGATCTCGAACTGGTCCTGGATGTCCAGGGTGTCGCCGGTGAGGACGCCGATCTTGGTGTGCGGGAAGCGGCGGGCGGTGCACATGTCGGTGAAGCGGACCTCTTCAGTCCTCGGTACGGCGACCACCGCGCGACCGGCGGACTCCGCGAACAGGAAGAGGAACGGGTCCAGCCCGTCCGGCGCCCAGACCCGAGCGCCGACGCCACCCCGGAGGGCGGACTCGACCAGGGTCTGCGCGACGCCGCCGTCACTCACGTCGTGCGCGGCGTCGATCAGGCCGTCGCGAGAGGCGTTGATCAGGATGTCGGCGAGCTGCTGCTCGGCGGCCAGGTCGACGGCCGGCGGGCGGCCACCGAGGTGACCGTGGACGACGTGCGCCCACTCGGAACCGGACAGCTCCTCGGCGGTCTCACCGAGCAGGTAGAGCTGGTGGCCCTCCATCTCACCGGTGAAGCCGATCGGCGTCCGGCGGGTGACGTCGTCGATGACACCCAGGACGCCGATGACCGGCGTCGGCAGAATCGCCACCTCACCGGTCTGGTTGTAGAACGACACGTTGCCGCCGGTGACCGGGATGCCGAGCTCCTTGCAGCCGTCGACCAGGCCGCGGATCGCCTCGGTGAACTGCCACATGACGTCCGGGTCCTCGGGCGAACCGAAGTTCAGGCAGTCGGAGACGGCGACCGGACGGGCGCCGGTGGTGGCGACGTTGCGGAAGGACTCGGCCAGCGCGAGCTTGGCGCCGGTGTACGGGTCCAGCTTGGCGAAGCGGCCGTTGCAGTCGGTGGAGACCGCGACGCCGAGCCCGCTGGTCTCGTCGACGCGGATCATGCCGCTGTCCTCGGGCTGCGCGAGCACCGAGTTGCCGAGCACGTAGCGGTCGTACTGGTCGGTGACCCAGGACTTGTCGCACAGGTTCGGCGAGGCGACCAGCTGCAGCAGGGTGTCCCGCAGCTCCGCCGGAGTGGTTGCCCGCGGCAACTTCTCGGCGCCGTCGGCCTGCAGGTCGTCCTGCCAGGCCGGCCGCGCGAACGGACGGTTGTAGACCGGGCCTTCGTGCGCGACGGTCTCCGGCAGTACGTCGACGACGCGCTCGCCGTGCCAGTCGATCTCCAGCCGGCCGGTGTCGGTGACCTCACCGATCACGTCCGCCTGGACGTCCCACTTGGCGCAGATCTTCAGGAACTCCTCGACGTTGGCCGGCGTGACGCAAGCCATCATCCGCTCCTGGGACTCGCTCATCAGGATCTCCTCGGGAGACAGCGAGGCGTCCCGCAGCGGCACCTTGTCGAGCGAGACGCGCATACCGCCGTCGCCGGCGCTGGCCAGCTCCGAGGTCGCACAGGACAGACCGCCACCACCCAGGTCCTGGATGCCCTCGACGACCTTCGCGGCGAAGAGCTCGAGCGTGCACTCGATCAGCAGCTTCTCCATGAACGGGTCACCGACCTGGACGGCCGGCCGCTTGGTCGGGCCGCCCTCGGCGAAGGTCTCGCTGGCCAGGATCGAGACGCCGCCGATCCCGTCACCACCGGTCTTGGCGCCGTACAGGATCATCTGGTTGCCGACGCCGGTCGCGTTGGCCAGGTGCAGGTCCTCGTGCCGCATGACGCCGACACAGAGCGCGTTCACCAGCGGGTTGCCGATGTACGTCGGGTCGAAGACGACCTCGCCGCCGATGTTCGGCAGGCCGAGGCTGTTGCCGTAGCCACCGACACCGGAGACGATCCCGGGCAGTACGCGCTTGGTGTCCGGGGCGTCCAGCGGCCCGAACCGCAGCGGGTCCATCACCGCGACCGGGCGGGCGCCCATCGCGATGATGTCGCGGACGATGCCGCCGACCCCGGTGGCCGCGCCCTGGTAGGGCTCGACGTACGACGGGTGGTTGTGCGACTCGACCTTGAACGTGACCGCGTAGCCCTCGCCGATGTCGATCACGCCGGCGTTCTCGCCGATCCCGGCGAGCATCTTGCCGGCCGGGGTCTCCTGCGGGATCTCACCGAACCGCTTGAGGTGCACCTTGGACGACTTGTACGAGCAGTGCTCGCTCCACATCACCGAGTACATCGCCAGCTCGCAGCTGGTGGGACGCCGGCCCAGGATGTCGCGGATCCGCTGGTACTCGTCCGGCTTCAGTCCGAGCTCCGCCCACGGCTGCTCGACCTCCGGGGTGCTCTCGGCGTTGGTGACGGTGTCAGTCGACACTTTTGGACTCCTGCACTAGGTGGGACTCAGGTGAAACGGTACTGGGCTGCTGCCCGTCCAGCAGATGGGCGATCAGCATCGGTACGGCGAAGCCGGCCATGATCCCGGCCACGATGATGCCGACGTCGTTCAGCAGGCTGCCGGCCAGTCCGCAGACGGCCAGGGCGATCAGCGTCGGCCGGACCATCGGCGCGCTGACATAGAAGGCCCGGTACGACGCCGAGGGCACGCGGTCCGGGAGCACGGTGGCGAGCATGAGGAACACCACGGCGACCAGCAGCACCCAGCCCGCCGGGCTGTTGAACACCGCCAGCGCCGCCTGCAACTTGCGCACCAGAACGTCGGTCACGTCGCCCTCGAGCAGCCGGGCCACGAAGGCCCCGAAGTGACTCCGCTGCTCAGCAGGACGCCGGTAGTCGAGGTACGCGACCACAGACACAGCCAGTACGCCGGCCACGGCCACCGCGAGTAGTGCGCGCAGCGTGATGTTGCCGCGCCACGTCATCCACGCCATCAGCAGCACCGCCGGCGTCAGCCCGAGAATCCCGCCGAAGTCGGTCCCCCAGCCTGGGGTGCCGTCGATGACAAGCGCGATGCCTCCGATGACCAGTACGGCGAGCGCCGCCTGCACACGACTGCGGTTGAGCAGCTTCTGCGCGGCCCAGCCCGCCAGCACGAGGGCGGCGACAGCCAGGGTGGCGAAAGTCGAGTTGCCGAAGCCATAGAACCGGCCACCGAACACAGGTCCGTCGACGAACATGCTGCCGAGTTGCATCGGCGTACCGAGCAGGCCGTCGATCACGAGCACCAGATACGCACCCAGAGCCAGCCCCAGGTAGGCATAGCGCTTCAGGAACAGCATGGAGAGTGCTGCCGACAGTGCGCTGATTCCGATGGTCACGGCGTACAGAGCGACTCCTGGAGACGGCCAGCGCCACCAGACGGTCGCGGTGGCCAGGAAGACGGCGATGAAGAAGCCGGCCTGGGTCAGTAGCGCGAACGACGCAGCACGGCGAGCCCACACGCTCTTGCGCCGGACGAGGAACCAGCCGATGCACAGGATCATCAGAGCGGCCAGAGTGGCGGCCACAGCCTTCAGCACCGGACGCGGTTTCTCGTAGCGCTGGTTGGTGTCCAGCCGATCCTTGATGACCGCCGCTGCGTCGGTGTGGACGTCGCCGGTGAAGTGGATCTCGCTACCGCCCAACGGACCTGCCGTCTCGGCGCCGGCCGGATCCACCGCAGCTGCCTGGCCCCGCAGCACAGTGGCAGTGATGTCGGTCAGCTGGATCAGTCCGGGACGATGCGTCGAGTCGCTGGTCAGCCAGCGCGGACCGTTGTCTGGCGGCAACTGCATCGCCACCAGGGTCTGTTGGTGCGCATCGGCGAGCTCTTGAGCGACGCCGACCAGCAGCACCCATCCGCCCGCCCCACGGGCCTGGGCGACCAGCTCCGCGACCTTCCGGCGCGCTTCCTCGCGGCCCTCCCGCGGCGGCAACGCTCCGGCGTCGATGAACGCATCGCCACAGGCAGGGCTCGCCAGCTTCGGTACGTCGACGGTCGGTGACCAGTTGCTGACCGAGCCGTCCGACTTGGCCACTGCGATCGCTGCGCCCGGGCCGAAGCCACAGACCCGGTCCCGGCTGTCGCCCAGCCGGCCCAGCGGTGCACCGGTGTGGTGCGCGGCCTGACTGTCGAGGTAGGTCTGCCAATTAGCGACCTTGCCATCGATGACCGCGGGCAGCTCGGCACACGGACCGAGGTTGCCGTCCCAGGCGCGGGTGCCGGCGCTGATCGTCAGCCAGCCGTCCACAGGACAGGTGCGGGGACCGGCCGACTTCACGGAGATCGAACCGACATGCGACTGGTTCACCAGAGCGGTCAGTTCGGGTGACGCCTGTACGTCCTGCCAGGTCAACCCCGGTACGCCGATCACCACGACCTTCGCCAGGAGGTCGGTCGGCTGAGCGTTCGCCGTACCGGCTCCGGCGCAGGCCAGCAGGCCGGCGGTGGCGACAAAGAGGGTACGGAGCAGGAGGCGCCGCAGCCCTGAGCGTTCCATCAGGAGGCGACGACGGCCTTCAGCACCGAGGTGAAGAAGCCCAGGCCGTCCGTGGTCGGTCCGGTGAGAGTCTCGACGGCATGCTCGGGGTGCGGCATCAGGCCGACCACGTTGCCGCGCTCGTTGGTGATGCCGGCGATGTCGCGGTACGAACCGTTCGGGTTGCCGAGGTAGCGGGCGACCACGCGGCCTTCGCCTTCCAGCCGGTCCAGCGTCGCCTCGTCGGCGACGAACGAACCGTCCTGGTTCTTCAGCACGATGGTGATCTCGTGGTTCGCGTCGTAGTCGCTGGTCCAGGCGGTGCGGTTGTTCTCGATCCGCAGGCCCTGATCGCGGCAGACGAACTTGCGCAGGCTGTTCTTGATCAGCGCGCCGGGCAGCAGGTGCGACTCGCAGAGCACCTGGAAGCCGTTGCAGATCCCGAGCACCGGCAGGCCCTCACCGGCCTTCTTGATGATGGTCTCCATCACCGGGGCGAACCGGGAGATCGCACCGGCGCGCAGATAGTCGCCGTACGAGAAGCCGCCGGGCAGGACGACCGCGTCCACACCATGCAGGTCGGCGTCGCCGTGCCAGAGCGCGACCGCCTCGGCACCGGCCACCGCGGCCGCGCGCCGGGCGTCGGCGTCGTCCAGCGAGCCCGGGAAGGTGACGACCCCGACCTTCACTGATCAACACCGAACTGGTCGGACTCCACGTGCAGCGTGAAGTCCTCGATCACCGAGTTGGCCAGCAGCGTGTCGGCGGCCTTGCGGATCTCGGCGACCCGTTCCTCGGTCGCCTCGCCGTCCAGGGTGATCTCGAACCGCTTTCCCTGCCGGACGTCGGCCACGCCGTCGAAGCCGAGCCGGCCGAACGCGCCGTGCACCGCCTTGCCCTGCGGGTCGAGGATCTCGGGCTTGAGCATGACGTCGACGACAACGCGAGCCACTGACTACTCCAGGTCTCGTTCCGGGGTGACGCTGCGAATCCTACCGACCGGCGGCCCGGTTTCCCGCATCGGCGGACTATTCACTCAGTACATACACTGAAGGTATAGTGAAGCACATGTCCACCGCCGAACTCGTCCTGGGCCTGCTTTCGGCAGGTCCTGCGCACGGGTACGACGTGAAGCGCGGCCACGACAGCTGGTTCCCCCTCGGACGCCCATTGGCGTTCGGACAGGTGTACACGACGCTGGGCCGGCTGGAGCGCGACGGACTGGTCGAGGTGCTCGAGAAGACCTCCGGCGGCGGTCCGGACCGGACGATCTACGCACTCACCGACAAGGGCCGCAAGCACCTGTCCGACTGGCTGGCCGACCCCGTGCCGCCCGCCTGGGGCAGTGCGGACGAAGTACTGCGCAAACTCGTCGCAGCGATCCGGACCGGTGGTGACGCCACCGCCTTCCTGGCCCGGCAGCGCGCCAGTCACCTGCGCCGCATCCGCGAGCTGCAGGAGACCCCGGCCGGTCAGGACCCGACCTCCTCGGTCGTCCGCGACTACATCGTCGCCCACCTCGATGCCGACCTGCGTTGGCTCGATAGCGCTCTCGATCGTCTATCCGAGCAGGAGACCTCATGAACGCTCTTGAGCTCACCGACGTCGAGTTCGCATATCGGCGCAACACAGCCCTGCGTGGCGTCTCCCTGCAGGTCAAGGCCGGCGAGATCGTCGCGATCACCGGCGCCAGCGGCTGCGGCAAGTCCACTCTGCTGCACTGCGCGGCCGGCATCCTCACTCCGGACCGCGGCTCGGTCCGGGTGGACGGCCAGGACCTGGCGGCACTGTCACCGGATGACCGGGCCGGACTGCGCCGTACCAAGATCGGTGTCGTGCTGCAGTTCGGCCAGCTCGTGCCGGACCTGCCGCTGATCGACAACGTCGCCCTGCCGTTGCTGCTCGCCGGTCACCAGCGGTCTGAGGCCCACGAGCACGCACGCGAGTGGCTGACCCAGGTAGGCATCGCGAACGAGGCGGACGCCGTACCGTCCGAGCTGTCTGGTGGTCAGACGCAGCGGGCTGCCATTGCCCGAGCGCTGGTCACCGGGCCCTCCGTCGTACTGGCTGATGAGCCGACCGGCAGCCTGGACAGCCGCGCCGGCAAGGAGCTGCTCGATGTGCTGGTGAAGACCGCGCGGTACCGCGGTGCGGCTCTGGTGATGGTCACTCACGACAACCTCGTGGCTGCCGCTGCGAACCGTGAGGTCCGCCTGCGCGACGGTGTTGTCCAGCACGAGGTAGTCCTCTGATGAGGCTCGAGACCCAGCTACTCCTGGCCCGCTCCCGCACACCCGCGGACCGCAGTCGTGTCAAGCTGACCGTCGCCGCCCTGGGGCTCAGCGGCGCGCTACTCATCGGCGCCCTGCGGATCGCCCGGCTCGGCGGCGACCTCGACAACACGATTTACAGCAACTACGTCGCCGAGCCTGGCCTGCGCACCGGCCTGATCGCTGTACTGGTCATCCTGGCCGCACTGACCGCCGGGCTTGGCGCTCAGGCACTCCGGCTCGGCACTGCGGCCCGCGAACGCCGGATGACCGCGCTCCGGTTGGCAGGAGCTTCCAGCAAGCAGGTACGGCGGTTGTCCGTGACCGACGCGGCCATGGCGGGGTTGGCCGGCGGTCTGCTCGCGGGTCCGGTGTATCTCGTCCTCACCTTCGTCCTGGGATTGCTGCCCACCATGGCCCACGTCCTGCCCGGAGCAGAGGTCGTCGACGTGGGTGTCTGGATCCCGGTCGTCGTGGCGATGACTGCGGCCGGAGCGTTGATCGGCGGACTACTGCACGAGGACGAGCTGCCTCCGCGGGCGGAGACCCTGCTCGGAGCGCCCAGCAAGGCGGGCATCGTCACCGGAGTGGCGTTGATCGTCCTCGCAGTGCTCAGCGCGCCCTTCGTCGGCTACGTCGCCACCACGGCGCTCATCATCGGACTGGCGTTCACCATGCTCCACCTGAGCCGGCGGTGGCTCGGGGCGGTCGGCCGGTTCTTCGCCCGCTCCAGCGATCCGGTGAACCTGCTGGCTGGTGCACGCCTGGCCACCGACGCCCGGTCGTCGGCCCGGATGGGCACCTTGCTCGGCTGCTGCGGCTTCCTGGTCGGGGTGCTGCTCCGGGGCGCGTTGACGGTCGCCACCTCGGCGGGGTTCGAGGACCGCACCGAGTTCTTCCTGACCGGCTACACGATGGCGATCGTCGGCGTGGTGCTGGTGATGGGCGTCGCGATGGGAGCGCTGATCGTCGGTGTCGCCGACCAACT
Source organism: Kribbella sp. NPDC058245 (assembly GCF_042882005.1). NCBI lineage: Bacteria > Bacillati > Actinomycetota > Actinomycetes > Propionibacteriales > Kribbellaceae > Kribbella > Kribbella sp. NPDC058245. Next base: position 12,139 of record NZ_JBHVWY010000001.1, on the reverse strand, counting down.
GGTCGACCAGCGCCGCCAGCTGGCCAGCCTGACCGCTTTGGGCGTCGACGCCGCTTTCCTGCGACGGATGATCACTCGCCAACTGGCCGCGGTCGGCGGACCGGCCCTGGCGATCGGGGCCGCCGCAGGCATGCTGCTCGGCCTGGACTACGCGAGCGGCATCGGAGGTGACCCCTTCAAGACGGTATTCCTGCTAGGCGCCTTGGCGGTGGCTTCCGGCGGCTGTCTGTTCGCCCTGGCCGGTGGCGTCCTGGCCGGCTACCTGCTTCGCAATCAACTGCGGGACGCACTCGATCCCGAGAATCTGAGGGCTGCCTGATGGCCACCATCCCGGTTCCGCTCTCCGTCCGGCCGCCGCTGCTGCTCGGCATCCCCAACCGGATCACGCTGGTCCGCACGGTGATCGCCATGGTGATCGCGGCGATCGCGTTCCGGACCCATGACCTGACGTGGCTGGTCGTGGGCTACGCGGCGTACTGGATCGGCGACATGGCCGACGGTGCGGTCGCCCGGTACCGCAACGAGGAGTCCGAGGGCGGTGCGGTGTTCGACATCGTCTGCGACCGCGCCTGCTCGTTCCTGCTGGCGGCTGCGTTCATGGCGGCGTTCCCGGAGACCATCGGGCCGCTGGCGATCTTCCTGGTGCAGTTCGGCGTGCTGGACACCATGCTGTCGCTGGCGTTCCTGCTCTGGCGCGGGACGCTCAGCCCGAACTACTTCTACAAGGTCGATGAGCCGATCTACCGGTGGAACTGGTCGAAGCCGGCCAAGGCGGTCAACACGGCCGCAGTGGTCGTCTCACTCGTCATCGCGCACCACACGGGCGCACAGTGGCTCCCCTACACGATTGCGATCGCGGCCTGCGTGGTGAAGGTCGCTTCGTCGTACCGGCTGATCGCGATCCTGCGCGGCCGCACACCCGCCGCACCGCGAGCGTGAAATGTTGGTGATTGCTCAGGCAACAACGCATAGCCTCGGGGGCATGTGGGTGTGGCAGCTGTTGCTGGCGATCGGGTTCGGGATCGGATCCGCCGTCGTACCGGTGATGAACGCCGAGGCGTACATCCTGGGCATCGGCGTCTCCGGTCGCCTCGACCCGGTGGTGGCCGCCATCGGAGTGTCGGTCGGGCAGACGATCGGCAAGATCGGCATGTTCCTCGCCGTCCGCTACCGCCCGGGCTACGCCGCGCGGAAGTCCAAGGAGCCGAAGCCGGTCAACCTGGACACCCGCTGGGGCCGGTTCGTGCAGTGGAACCGGGACCTCAGCAAGCGGCTGCTGGATGCGATGAGCGACCGCCGTCTGGGCATACCGGTCACGCTGCTGAGCGCACTCGTCGGCGTCCCACCCCTGTACGGCGTCGCCCTGATCGGCGGTGCCTCCCGGATGGGCGTGGTCAGCTTCGGCGCGTCCGTGCTGACCGGCCGCGGCGCCCGCTTCATCCTGCTGGCGCTGGGAGTGGGTCTGTTCTAGGCAGTGAAGGTGCGGCCGGTGAGCTGCTCGTAGGCCCCGATGTACGCCGAGCGGGTGCGCTCGATCACCTCGTCGGTCAACGGCGGCGGCGCCTCGCCGGAGTGCCGGTCCCAGCCCGACTCGTACTGCAGCCAGTCCCGGATGATCTGCTTGTCGTACGACGGCTGCAGCTGACCGGGCTTCCACTGGTCGGCCGGCCAGAACCGGCTCGAGTCCGGAGTGAGCACCTCGTCGGCCAGCACGATCGTCCCGTCCGGCCGGGCGCCGAACTCGAACTTGGTGTCGGCCAGGATGATGCCGCGCTCCTCGGCCATCGCCCTGGCGTGCGTGTAGATGTCCAGCGTCGTCTGCCGCAGCGCCGCGGCCGTCTCCGCACCGACGACCGCCACGACCGCGTCGTACGAGACGTTCTCGTCGTGCTCGCCCAGCTCGGCCTTGGTGGCCGGGGTGAAGATCGCCTCGTCGAGACGCGACGCCTCGACCAGTCCGGGCGGCAGCGGGATCTCACAGACCGTGCCGGTCGCCTGGTACTCCAGGAGGCCGGAGCCGGTCAGGTACCCACGAGCGACGCACTCGACCGGGAACATGTCCAGCTTCTCGCAGATGACCGCACGACCGGCGACCTCGGCCGGTACGTCGGTGGAGATGATGTGGTTGGGCACTCCGAGCTGCTCGAACCACCACAGGCTCATCGCTGTGAGCACCTTGCCCTTGTCCGGGATCGGTGTGCTGAGGATCCAGTCGAAGGCACTCTGCCGGTCGCTGGCCACCATCAGCAGCTCGCCGGACTCCAGCTCATACAGGTCGCGGACCTTGCCGGAGTGGATGTGCTTCGCACCGGGGATCTCAGGAGCCTGCAGGGGTGTGGTCACGCCCTGATCCTATCGACGGAGTGCTGCCGCCCCACGAGCCACCAGCGCACCTGCGGCCATCAGCGCGTCCCGCGCCCCGCGAGCGAGCGGATTCTCCAGCTGGCCGAGCTGACCGATCTGACGGGACCGCTTGACCAGTTTGGTGGCCGCCGGACGCCGCTCGGCGTCGTACCGGGTCAGTGCGGTCGCTGTATCCGGTGCTGCGGTCAGATGCCGGGCCAGAGCGCCAGCGTCCTCGATGGCGGTGCACGCGCCGCGTCCCATGTTCGGTGTCATGGCGTGAGCCGCGTCACCGAGCAGAGCGATCCGTCCGGCCGCGAACGGGACCAGCGGCAGGGGCAGGTCGTAGATGTCGTTCTGCAACGCCGTGCCGGTCGCGGCCAGGATCTCTGGGATCGGGTCGTGCCAGCTGCCGTACTGGCGGATCACTGCGGCCAGGTCGCCACCCTGTCCGGCCGGCTGATTGGCAGTGGCGTACCAGTACGCGCGGCCGTCGATCAGCTGAGCGACCCCGAAGCGCTGCGCCTTTCCCCAGGTCTCACCACCATCAGTCGCCAGTACGTCGGCAATCCCCCGGTACGCCGTATAGCCGGAGTACCGCGGTCCGGCGTACTGCGGGTAGAGCGCGGTGCGGATCACACTGCGCAGTCCGTCAGCCGCGACGACCAGGTCTGCCCGCAGCTCGTCGTTGATCAGTACGCCGGTGTCGTCCTGCGTCACGGTCTTCACCTCGTAGCCGGTCCGGACTGTCACGGCCGGACCGAACTCAGCGGTGATCAGCTCGTGCAACCGCGGCCGGTGGATCATCACCGGCAGCTCGACCCCTAGATCTGCCGCACCGACCAGCCAGCGACCACTCGGCTTCCGCAGCCCGACCGGACCAGACAGTGCACCCGCCTGCTCGATCCCCTTGACCCCGAGCTCGGTCAGCACCGCAGCCGCTCCCGGCCAGACCGAGATCCCGGCACCGACTTCTCCTAGCGCGGCCGCGCGCTCCAGCACCGTGACCTCCCAGCCACAGTGCTGCAGCGCCACCGCCGCGGTGATCCCACCGATTCCCGCTCCCACCACGATCGCCGTACTCATGCTGGCGACTCTACATCTGTAGAGGCCAGCTCGGAAGTGGTCGCTGGGAAGTGCGAGACTGCGGGCGTGACGAAGCAGGTGCCACTGGGGACGGATCGCCGGGATGCCATCGCCGACGCCGCGATCCGGCTGGTCGCCACTCGCGGACTGCGGGGGCTCACCCACCGGGCGGTCGACGGCGAGGCCGGGCTGCCGCCGGGCTCCACGTCGTACTACCTACGCACCCGCAGCGCGCTGCTGACCGCCTGCGTGAACCGGATGCTTACCCGCGACCTGGAGACGGTCGCCCCACCCCAGACCGAGCTGGCGCCAAGTGAGCTGGTGGTCGCGATGGTTCTTGGGCTGGCCGCCGAGCGGCCGGACGATCTGATCGCGCGCTACGAGCTCTCACTGGAGGCGAGTCGGCAGCCTGAGCTGCGGTCCGCGATCGACGCCGGCGGACGGCAGTTGCGAGTGATGCTCGGCCAACTGCTCACGGCGCTCGGCGTACCGGATCCGGAGCGGGCCGCCTGGCCGCTGGCCGCAATGCTGGACGGTCTCCTGTACGACCGCGTCGCCGGAGCCGGATCCACGCTCTCGGAGGCCGACTACGAGGACGGCGTACGACGTACTGTCGGGGCGGTACTGGATGGGCTGGTCAGAGGCGGTCCGTCAGCGTGACCCAGCTGAAGTAGCCGGAGCCGAGCAGTACGCCGATGTGGCCGAGGAGCGAGAGTCCGGCCCCGGAGCCCCAGGCGTCACCACGAGTGTGTTCGGAATGTTTGCCGCCGCTGGGCAGCCAACGGGCCAGAAGCAACAATCCGACGATCGCGAGCAACCACCACCCGGCCAGCCCTAAGAGAGCGATCTCACTCCGACCGGTGACCATGGCAACGATCCAGACCAGCAGCGTGAGCACGCCCACGATGGTGTGGATCCGTAGCAGGGCAGCCGAATACCCGGCATTTCCGCTCGACTTGCCGGTGCCGTCGACCACCGCACCTCCGAGCCGGACGCGCGTCAACAGCACGACGACCGCACCGAGCGCGGTCAGGAACCAGGTGACGTTCGACCATTCCACGCCCAGATGCTTACCCCACTCCACACCTGTCACACCACCCCTCGCAACGAAACGCCCGGCGAGTGGACACACTCGCCGGGCGTTCGTCAGCTAGCCGGGTTGCCCCGAACTCTGCTGCCCCGGAGTCTGCTGCCCAGGCGGCACTTGCTGCCCAGGTACCTGCTGACCCGGCACCTGCTGACCTGGCACCTGCTGGCCGTTGCCCGGAAACTGCCGGAACCCACCCGGCCCACCGAACTGCGTCGGCGTGGTCGAGCTCCCGTCCCACGCGTGGCCGACCGCCATCCCACCAAGGAAGGCGAGCACCGCCACGAGTGAGCCCGCTCCCGCCAGCACCAATCCGCTGGGCCGGGCACTCGGCGCAGCAGCCGGGGCCTGCGCCTGAGATTGCGCCTGAGATTGCGGCTGAGATTGCGGCTGGGATTGAGGCTGGGATTGAGGCTGCTGCTGAGCCTGGGCGGGGAACTGAGGATTCGTCATCAAATGCTCCTAGTTGCTGGTCAGGTCGTAGACGGTGTAGGTGCCGACGGTCTGGGCCTGGAAGTTCTGCGACACCCAGGTCGAGATCTCCGACGAGGTCCCGCCGCGTCCGCCACCGAATCCGCCGCTACTACCACCGACGAAGTAGTGAACCTTGCCCTGGGCAACCAGTTCCTTGAACTGCGCGAGACTGGGCGCCGGGTCGGTTCCGTTGAACCCGCCGATCGACATGATCGGCACTTCGGCCGCGATCTGCAGCGGTGCGGCACCGTTCGCGGTCACCGCGGCAGCGGCCCACTGGTAGCCCGTGGCCCCTTGCTGCAACAGCGTCACCATCTCGGCCGACACGCTGCTGATCCCGCCGCCACCAAGGAACCCGCCGGCTCCACCGCCACGGGTGGGCGCCGTACCAGTCGTCGCACCACCAGGCGCCGTACCGGTAGCACCACCGGGCGCCGTACCGGTAGCACCACCCGGCGCCGTACCGGTTCCGGTTTGCCCAGGCGGGCGCTGGAATCCACCGCCACCACCGCGGCCACCCATGCCACCGGCACCCGCGGGTCCGGCCGTCGGAATCGCCCCGGCGTGCGCCGTCGCGATCGTGCTCACCGAATACGCCGTCGGCCCGGCCAGCGCGGTCACCACAAGCAGTGCACCTGTGGCCAACCCAGCCCGCCGCGCGACCTTCCGGTTGAACCCGAGCTCAGGCACCATCAACACGGCGCCAGCCGCCAGCGCACCGGTCACGAGCACAACCCAGCGCAGCCAGGGATTCCACGTCGGCGTCGCGTTCAGCAACGCGAAGCTCCATCCCGCCGTCAGCAGGATCCCGCCCGCGAGCGTTGCCCGCGGCAACCATTCGGTACGGCGTCGCCACAGCACCATCATCGCCGCACCGATCACGGCTCCGATGGCCGGCGCCAGCGCGACCATGTAGTAGCTGTGGATGATTCCCTGCATGAAGCTGAACACCAGCCCGGTCACGACCAGCCAGCCGCCCCACAGAATCGTGAAGGCGCGAGTGCGATCCGTCCGCGGCGCCTTGCCGGCAGCAACAACCAGTACGACGGTCGCGAGCAACGCAGCCGGCAGCAACCAGGCGATCTGTGATCCGAACTCACCACCGAACAACCGCTGCAGTCCAGTTGCGCCACCCCAGCCGGGATTGCCGACGCCACCACCGACCGAGCCGGACTCGTTTCCGCTCAGTCGTCCAAGCCCGTTGTAGCCAAGGGTCAACTCAAGAATGCTGTTGGTCGACGAACCACCGACCCACGGCCGCGCCGAGGCCGGCACGAGCTCTACGATCGCGATCCACCAACCAGCACTGACGATCATCGCCACCAGTGCCAGCACACTGTGCACAACCCGCTTCCCGAGCGCGGGCTTGCCAGCCACGAGATACGCCAGCCCGAACGCGGGCAGGACCAGGAACGCCTGCAACATCTTCGCCAGGAACCCGAACCCGACCAGCGCACCGGCCAGCATCATCCATCGCGCTGCGTGCTTCTCCGAGTCGATCGCCCGGGTGACCGCCCACGCACCGGCACACAGCAGCATGATCAGCAGCGCGTCCGGGTTGTTGAACCGGAACATCAGGACGGCGACCGGAGTCAACGCAAGGATGCCTCCGGCAAGCAATCCGGCGTTGGCCGAGAACCAGCGCCGTACCGACGCGTAGACGAAAGCGACGCTCGCGACACCCATCAACGCTTCGGGGACCAGCATGCTCCAGCTGTTGAAGCCGAAGATCCGGCCGGACAGCCCCATCACCCACAGCGCGCCCGGCGTCTTGTCGACGGTGATGAAGCTCGACGAGTCGAACGCCCCGAAGAACCAGGCCTTCCAGCTCGTCGAACCCGCCTGGACGGCGGCTGCGTAGTACTCGTTGGCGTAGCCGTTCTTGGACAAGCCCCACAGATACGCGATCGCGGTCAGAGCCAGCAGGCCGCCGTACAGGACCTTGTCCCGACTGAGCGTGAGTGGCCTCGCGACCACGCGTGGTCTGGATTCGGTCAGTGTCGCCATGTCAACTGCTCCTGAGGTTCGAGGGTGGGGAGGGTGGGTGCGTCATCGTCGAAGACCCAGGCTTGGAAGAGGCTGAACCGGACTACGGTCGCGGCGAGGTTCGCCACTGTCAGGACGGTCACCTCGACCGCTTGGTGCGGCGTGGAGACCGCGGTGTGCAGCAGCCACAGGGCACACGCGGTCAGGCTCCAGCCGATGCCGAAGGTGACGAGGCCGCGCAGCTGATGCCGCCATCGACCCTCGACCCCGCGGACACCAAAGGTGATCCGTCGATTGAGTGCGGTGTTGCCGACCGCGGTGATCAGCAACGCGAGCAGGTTGGCGATCTGCGCCGGCATGCCCTGCCGCAGGACGAGATAGAGCAGCGCATAAGCCAACGTGCTCAGTACGCCGATCGCGCAGAACCGGAGCACCCGCGCGGCGAACGCCGTCCGTGGATCGAGTACCCGCGGCCGTCCGAATGTCGCCCGCACCGGCTCGAGGTCGACCCGGGTCCGGGCCAGCCGGGCGATCCCGCGCAGGTCCTCACCGACCGTCTTGGCGATCGCGACCCGGGAGTCCAGGTCGTCGATCCAGTCGACCGGGACCTCGTGGATCCGCAGGCCGGCGCGCTCGGCCAGCACGAGCAGCTCGGTGTCGAAGAACCAGCCGGTGTCCTCGACGTACGGGAGCAGTTCGCGCGCCACGTCCGCGCGGATCGCCTTGAATCCACACTGGGCATCGGAGAAGTGTGTGCTCAGAGTTGCCCTGAGCAACAGGTTGTAGGACCGGCTGATGAACTCGCGCTTCGGCCGCCGGACCACCCGCGACCCGTTCGACAACCGGGTGCCGATGGCAACATCACTGTGCCCGGCGAACAGCGGTGCCACCAAGGGCAGCAGGGCGTTCAGATTCGTGGACAGATCCACGTCCATATAGGCGAGCACGTCCGCAGTCGACTCCGACCAGACCTGCTTCAGCGCACGCCCACGCCCCGACTGGTCGATCCGGACCACCCGGACCCCGGGCAGTTCGGTCGCCAGCAGCGTGCCGATCTCGTAGGTCGCGTCCGTGCTTCCGTTGTCAGCGATGCAGACCTCGGCCTGGTACGGAAAGGCGGTGTCCAGGAACTCCCGTAGCCGCCGGATATTCGGGCCGAGGTCGTGTTCCTCGTTCTTGACGGGTACGACGATCTCGACCCGAGGATGACCTGATGTCTGCATGGCTTCGATGCTGTCGGGCGAACCTGAAACGGTTGTTGGGTGTAGCTGGCAGTTCACTGGGAGTCGCGACATGCGCCGCCGGGCGGGATGGCGATAGGCACTCTAAAGTGGCAGCAACTTCCACTTTCCGCCTGGGGGCACCATGGTCGAGTCTGCTGCGCAACGTTTTGCCCGCATCACCAGTGCCGAGCGACCCGCAGCGCCGCAGGTCGTGATGGAACGCGCGGTCGTCCTCGGCGCGAGCATGGCCGGCCTGATGGCGGCCCGGGTGCTCAGCGACCACGCCGACGAGGTGCTGATCATCGAGCGGGACACGACCGGCGACTCGACCGACCCGCGTCCCGGCGTACCGCAGGGCAGTCAGGTGCACGCGCTGCTGCCGGCCGGACATGCCCAGCTGGATCGCTGGTTCCCTGGGTTCTCCGCGGAGTGTCTGGCCGCGGGCGCGACCAACCCGCCACCGGAGCAGAGCCGGACCTACATCAACGGTGAGCTCCGGCCGGGACCGCCGGGCTCGATCGGTGCGGCACTGATCAGTACCCGTCCGTTCCTCGAGTCGATGGTCCGCCGCCGTACCCTCGAGATCGGCAACATCCGCCTCGTGCACGGCCGCGCGGACGGCATCGACATCGCCGGCGACCGGGTCGCTGCCGCTCGCTATCAGCCCGAAGGCACCGCCGGACCGGAGTCGGTCGTCACCGTGCCGGCCGACCTGGTCGTCGACGCGACCGGCCGTTCGAGCCGGCTCAGCGACTGGCTCGGTGCGGCCGGCTGGCCGCAGCCGACGATGCACCGGATGCCGATCAAGCTCAACTACGCCAGCGCCTTGTTCCGGCGTGACCCGAAGGTCTCCGAGATCGGCGTCTCGATCGCGCAGAACCAGCCCGGCAGTGGCCGGCCGCTTCGTCAGGGCGGCATCCTCTCCGTCGAGGACGACCGCTGGCTCGTGCTCGTCGCCGGGTACGCCGACGACCGGCCGACCCGCGACATCGAGGACTTCCGCAAGCGGTGCCGCTCGGACTACCCGACCGAGTTCGCGCAGATCGCCGAGCACGGCGAACTGCTCGGCGAGGTGAACACCTACCACCAGGCCGACAGCCGGCGCCGGGACTATCACGCGCTGGAGCGGATCCCGGCCGGGTTGTTCGTGGCCGGGGACGCGGTCGCGTCGTTCAATCCGCTCTACGGACAGGGGATGACGTCGGCGACCCTGCATGCGTCGTGTCTGTCGGCGTATCTGTCCGAAGGACCTGACCTGACGCAGCCGGCGCGCTCGTACTTCGACGACGTCAACGTGGTCGTCGATGTCGCCTGGCAGCTCTCGACACTGGCCGACCTCGCGCTACCGCACGTCGACGGGCCGTATCCGCGCGGATACAAGCTGACGAAGTGGTTCTCCAGCCTGATCTTCGCCGCGACCGCGAAGGACGCCGACCTGAACGTCCAGTTCAACCGGGTCACCACGATGCTCGACCATCCGGCCGCGCTCGCCCGGCCGCAGTTCATCCTGCGGGCGCTTCGGTTCGCGCTGCTACCGAGTACGACGTAGCCAGAGCAGCCCGAGGACGGGAAGCACCAGCGGCACGAACCCGTACCCCTGGCCGAAGTGCGACCACACCGTCGCGTCCGGGAAGTCCTCCGGTACGGCGTAACTGAACGCGCCCACACCCAGTACGCCGATCAGCTCGATCGCGATCGCGATGGTCGCGACTCGACGCGACACCACGGTCGCTTTCGCGAGGGCGAACGTCGCCGCGCAGTAGATGACCGCGGCGACCGCTGAGAGCAGGTAGGCGATCGGCGCATCCGAGAACTGGATCGCGATCTGCACGCCCGCGCGGGCAGTCGCGGCCAGCGCGAAGACGCCGTACACGAGGATGAGGATCCGGCCAGGACCGTGCCTGGTCGCCTCTGGCGCCCTCATGCGACCCAGATGTCGTGCAGTCGGAGTTCGAGGACTGGAACCACCAGGCAGGCGATAGCTAGCGCACCCGCTCCCCAGCGGCTGCTGTCGCCCAGCGCCCAGAGCGCGCCGACCGGCAGGATCAGCAGCGAGCCGATCAGGTAGCCGACGAAGAACGGTCCGGAGACATCGCGGTCAGTACCGACCAGCTGGACGATCCCGACCACCAGTTGCGCGAGCAGGGCGACCTCGATCACGCCGAGGGCGCCGAGCACCGGCCAGTCGATCCGCTTGTTCCGGGCGGCAAGCACGACGGCGTACACCATCGCGAGAAGGCTGAGCGCCACCAGCGCCCAGGTCAGCGGTTCGAACACGAGCTAGAGGATGTCACCCGGGTTGTAGGCAGCCGCCTCCGGGTAGCGCTTGGCGAGCTCGTCGATGCGCGCGACAACCGTGCCGACCTGGGCAACCGCAGCACCGGTGAAGGACAGCGGCTCGCCGACGATGCCGACGATCTGCTCCTCGGTCAGCCCGAGCCGGCCGTCCGTGCCGAGGCGGTGGAACAGGTCGTTCGCGGCCAGGCCCTTGCGCAGGTCGAGGGCGGTCGCGACCGCGTGCTCCTTGATGACCTCGTGGGCGGTCTCGCGGCCGACACCGTTCTTCACCGCGGCCATCAGGACCTTGGTGCTCGTGAGGAACGGCAGGTACCGCTCGAGCTCCCGGCTGACCACGGCCGGGTAGACCCCGAACTCGTCGAGCACGGTCAGGAACGTCTCGAACAACCCGTCCAGCGCGAAGAACGCATCCGGCAGGGCAACCCGCCGTACAACGGAACAGAAGACGTCGCCCTCGTTCCACTGGTTGCCGGCCAGCTCGCCGGTCATCGACGCGTAGCCGCGCAGGATGACGGCCAGCCCGTTGACACGCTCACAGGACCGGGTGTTCATCTTGTGCGGCATCGCGGAGGAACCGACCTGGCCCTCCTTGAAGCCCTCGGTGACCAGCTCGTGCCCGGCCATCAGCCGGATCGTGGTGGCCAGGCTCGACGGCCCGGCCGCCAGCTGCACCAGCGCGGTCACGACGTCGTAGTCGAGGGACCGCGGGTAGACCTGGCCGACGCTGGTCAGCGTGTGGCTGAAGCCGAGGTGCTGGGCGATGTCGCTCTCCAGCTTGTCGAGCTTGGCCGGGTCCCCACCGAACAGGTCGAGCATGTCCTGCGACGTCCCGACCGGGCCCTTGATCCCGCGCAGCGGGTAGCGCTCGATCAGCTCCTCGAGCCGTCCGATCGCGACCAGCAGCTCATCGGCCGCGGACGCGAACCGCTTGCCGAGCGTGGTCGCCTGCGCGGCCACGTTGTGCGACCGCCCGGTCATCACCAGCGCCGCGTGGTCGGCCGCCTTCTGCCCGAGCCGTACGGCGGTCGCCACCGCGCGATCGCGGACGAGCTCGAGCCCGGCCCGGATCTGCAGCTGCTCGACGTTCTCGGTCAGGTCCCGGCTCGTCATGCCCTTGTGGATGTGCTCGTGCCCGGCGAGCGCGCTGAACTCCTCGATCCGAGCCTTCACGTCGTGCCGCGTGACCCGCTCCCGGGCCGCGATCGACTCCAGGTCGACCTGGTCCACGACCCGCTCGTAGTCCTCGACGACCCCATCCGGTACGTCGACCCCAAGCTCCTTTTGTGCCTTCAGGACCGCGAGCCACAGCTGCCGCTCGAGCACGATCTTGTGCTCCGGCGACCACAGCCGCGCCATCGTCAGACTGGCGTAGCGGGAGGCGAGAACGTTCGGGATGCGGGGCTTCACAGGGCTCGACACGCCCCCATTCTCCCAGACCCCACCGCCCCACCTGCACAGGCCGCATCCGTCCCGAACAGCCCCCAGAATTTCAGGGGATATCCGTGGAGCTTGACCCTTCTCCCCTCAAATTTTGAGGGGAGAACCAGGGCGGAATCCATCGGTGGAAGCAACGGGTTCATGCTGCTGCCGGGTTGGCGAGCAGGTCGGCCAGCGCTTGGGCTGGGGTTTTCAGTTGGAGTGT